>QIAN01000095.1:29352-38200 GCA_003225005.1 Acidobacteriota bacterium
CGCGAGGCATTATTGAGTCGCTGGATCTCCGGCGGCCGATCTACAAGAAGACGGCGGCCTACGGACACTTCGGACGCAGCGACGCGGACTTCACCTGGGAAGCTACCGACAAAGCTGCGAAGCTAGCCAGTGATGCCGGATTGCGGGAACCGGCGGGACAGGTCGTTCGCAAGTAAACTTCGTGAGCGTCCTTGTGAGCTCGTGTGGAGAGATAACCCCGCTGCACGCAAGATGCTTCGCTCCGCCTGAAAAACGGCTGCGCTCAGGATGACACCAGCAATTCTGGGACTCACCAAAGTGCCATCCGGAGAGGGCCGAAAGACTAACCCCAACGGAGCACCTGAAGTACCTGATCCGCTCTTTAAAGTTCGTGTATTCTTGGCGGAGTACTGGGCACTGAACTGGCCATCCCGCCACTAGATCATCCAAGTATTTTCCGCGCATAAAGCGCCACAGGAGAAGTATGTCAACCACGGCAACACCCCTGAATTGCGACATCAAGAGCGTAGACTTAGCCGACCTGGGCAAGAAGCGCATCGATTGGGCCAATCAGTCGATGAAAGTGCTGCAGATCATCCGCAAAGAGTTCATCAAGAACCAGCCCTTGAAGGGCATCCGCATTTCCGCCTGTCTGCACGTAACGGCGGAAACTGCGAACCTGGCGATTTGCCTGCGCGACGGCGGCGCTGACGTAGTCTTGTGCGCCTCGAATCCCTTGTCGACTCAAGATGATGTCGCCGCCAGCCTGGTCCGCGATCAGGGCATTTCCGTGTTTGCCATCAAGGGTGAGGACAACGACACCTATTACAACCACATCCTCGCCGCTATCGACCATAAACCGCACATCACGATGGATGATGGCGCCGATCTGGTCACGCTGCTGCATACCAAGCGGCAAGACGCACTCGACGGTGTGATCGGCGGAACGGAAGAGACCACGACCGGAGTCATTCGCCTGCGGGCGATGGCGAAGGAAGGCGTGCTGCGCTTTCCTATTGTCGCAGTGAATGACGCCGACACCAAGCATCTGTTCGACAATCGCTACGGCACGGGACAATCGACGATTGATGGCATCATTCGCGCCACCAACTTTCTGCTGGCGGGATCGAAGTTTGTGATCGCCGGGTATGGCTGGTGCGGACGCGGACTGGCCAGCCGGGCGCGAGGCGCTGGCGCGGAAGTGATTGTCACGGAAGTTGATCCGACCAAGGCGCTGGAAGCCGTGATGGACGGCTTCCGCGTGATGTCAATGACCGATGCGGCCAAGCTGGGCGATGTGTTCTGCACCGTGACTGGCAACAAAAGCGTGCTCACCAAAGATCATTTCGAGTTGATGAAAGATGGCGCCATCATTTCCAACTCCGGCCACTTCAATGTGGAGATTGATATTCCAGCGCTGGAGAAGATGTCGTCATCGAAGCGCAGAACGCGAAATTATGTCGATGAATACTCGTTGAAAGATGGACGCAAGATCAATCTGCTGGGCGAGGGACGGCTGATCAACCTGGCGTCGGCGGAGGGGCATCCCGCGTCCGTAATGGACATGAGCTTCGCCGATCAGGCGCTCTCGGTCGAACACATGGTCAGGAATTTCAAGACACTGGAGAAAACGGTCTACAAGGTTCCCGATGAATTGGACAAGCGGGTGGCGAAGCTGAAGCTGGAGTCCATGGGGATCAAGATCGACCGGCTGACTCCGGAGCAGGAAGAGTATTTGGCAGGGTGGTCGGAAGGAACTTAGGGGCGGCACTCAGCAGTCAGCAGTCAGCATTCAGACAAACGGGGCGGCGTTCAGCTGCCTCGTTTGCTTTTTGGCCGTTGGGATGTGCCGAAGATCGTCGCCCCCCTCGCAACCACCCGACAGGATGGGCCGCACCGGACGAATCAACGGTGGCGTATCGCTTTCATGCCTCCTGCGATTTTCGCGAGCGCGCGAGTGTAGGCTGCGATGGTTTCAGGAACGGCCTGGCTGTAGACGAACTGCCCTTCGCGGCGGCAGATGACGAGTTTGGCCTCGCTGAGAACCTTGAGATGGTGAGAGACAGTTGCTGGGCTGGGGATTGTAGGCGTCGTCTGTTCGGCGAAACGTCACCGGATGTACGGGCTGAGCTCCCTGAGGCTCGGAGGGAGGGCGCGAAACGCAGGGGTACCGTTCGACAGGCTCAGGGCAGGCTTTCGCTTCGCTCAGTGACAGGGTGCGGATTGTGCGTACTGCCGAGGTGGCTCACGCTCAGAGCCGAGATGGCTCACGCGCCCTAGCAGAGCAGATTCCTCGCCCACATTTGCTTAAATCCACCGCTATTGCGGTTTGTCCCAGGCTGGCACACGTGGCCACCAGCGACGCACGTGGCGGCAATACTGTTCGTAGTCCCTTCCGAATTTCCGGCGCAGAGTAGGCTCTTCGTAAAAGACCACGAACAGATGTAGGCCTAGGGCAACGGCCGCCACGGCAGCAATCGCTGCTGGGTTGGCATGTCCGAAGACAATCCAGAGTCCGATCCAGCCCGCGGCGAAGCCTACATACATGGGGTTGCGCACGTAGCGATAGAAACCCACTACTACTAATCGCTGTGGCGGAGCGACCGGGGCAGGCGTGCCGCGTCCTGTCCACCCGAAGTCCCAGATGCAGCGCAGGGCAACGGCGAATCCTAGCACTGAGGGAACTGCCGCCAGCCATCGCCAACGTGCTGTGCCTGCTATTTCCGCGCTGAACCCGAGCCACTGCGGCAGCAGCCAGAACCACAGGGAGAAGAACGCGCCGCCGACTATCAGCGAGGCCACCGCGGTTGGCCATCGATCGCCGTGCCCGACCGTACTTCCTGACTCTTCCGTCATAGGCCCTCCTTTTGTACTGACAGGCTGTTCTCAGTTCCGTTCCGCAACGGACTACGCTCAAACTCTTTCACTGATGGGACGCGCACCAATTGTTACGTATGCGAACGTAAAAATCCTCAACTCACTGGTTACTGCTGCCGCGCTCCAGCTTGACAGCGGCTTTGAGGTCGAGAGTGCGAATTAGCCGGAGAAGCGAGTTGGGGTGCATCCCCAAAGCTTTTGCGGCCTCGATGTAATTGCTGTCGGCTTGCTGGAGGGCTTGCAGGACGAGTTGCTTCTTCACCTCCCTGATCCTGTCGTGGTATTTCGCGCTCGATTCTGTAGCCGGTGAGCCGGCTTCCAGGAGAGCTTCGGGCAAGTCGTCGGGCAGAATGGACTCCGTCGAACCCAGCACGAGGGCGCGCTCAATGGCATTCTCGAGTTCGCGAACATTGCCGGGCCAGTCGTAATTGATCAAGTACGACCGAGCCTCCGTCGAAAGCGATTTCATTCTCGCCTTGCACTTGCGGCGGGCCTTGGCAATGAAATGATCGGTTAACGAGGGAATATCTTCGCGGCGCTCGCGCAACGGTGGCATGGTTACAGCAACCACGTTCAGGCGGTAATACAAATCCTTGCGAAAGGTGCCGCCCTGAACCGCTTCAAGCAGGAGCCGGTTGGTGGCTGCGATCAGGCGGATGTCCAGCTTAATTGGACGTGTGCCACCTACACGCTCGAACTCACGCTCCTGCAACACGCGCAACAATTTGGCCTGCAAGCTGGGAGCGAGTTCGCTGACTTCGTCCAGGAACAACGTGCCCCCCTCAGCAGCTTCCATTTTTCCTTGCTGCTGAGAGACCGCTCCGGTGAAAGCGCCTTTCTCGTGGCCAAACAGCTCGCTTTCCAAAAGGGTTTCCGTGATGGCGGCACAGTTGATCGCAACAAACGGGCGATCGCTGCGGGGACTGTTGCGATGAATGGCGCGCGCTACCAACTCCTTGCCGGTTCCGCTCTCGCCCTCGATGAGCACGGTGGAATCGGTGGGCGCGACCCGGCGAATGAAATTGAAGACGTTTTTCATGCGGGGACTGGCGCCGATCATGTCGTGCTCGAGATCGACCACCGCGCGCAGCCCTTGATTTTCTTGGCGTAATTGCTGCCACTGCCGCACGTTGTCGAGTGCGATGCTGGCAATTCCGGCCACAGCTGTCATCACCTGCAAGTGATGGTCGTCGAAATGCTCGCCCGGCGCCTGACTGTCGAGATAAATCGCACCCACTGCTGTGCCGGAGACCACAAGCGGGACACAAAGCAGGGAGCTGACACTTAATTCAGCTAGAGTTCGTATCTGATTGAAAACTTCATCGCCGGAGACGTCGTTTACAACCACTCCAACGCAATCCCGCCGAACACGCTGGACCACGGATCGGCTTACTCGAACCGGATGGCCGGGGCCGCGCACCCGATCCCAGGCAACGGCGGAACTGAACTCGCCTGTGCGGTCGAAAAGCAATACAGCTCCGCGCTCGGCAGGAACCAGGTCGAAGATCATCCCCAGGAGTTGCCATTGCAGCGAATCCTGGTCCCGAATACCGCCGATGCCGCCGGCAATTTTGAGCAATGCGCTCAGATCGCTGGCCACTCGAGCTGTTTGCGGCAAGGTTGCAATCCCGCGATCCGGTCGTCCGTACAAGGCATCTTCTGGTCGAAGTAGAAGTGCAGAGTTCCCGATCTCTGCCGTTTCCGTCAATTCAACCGGGTTTCTTTCGAGGTGAAGTTCGTCTTCCCGGAGCAGGAATATGAGCAGTGAACTGCCAATGGCGATCTGATCTCCGTGCGACAAAAGCTGTTCATCGACGGGCACGCCATTGACGCGCGTTCCGTTGCGACTTCCAAGATCGCGGATGGCAAACTGCTCGCTCTTGGGCATGAGCAAGCAGTGCCGACGGGACAGGGCTGCATCTGTAATGCAGAGGTCGTTGGACGACTCCCGTCCGATCGAGACGTCTCCATCGCGCAGCGGAAAGACGTCGCCGCGAAAAGGCCCCGCGATACCTACGATTCGGGGATTCATCTTCCTCCCGTTGCGGTTTAGCACACTTGAGCGGATCGTGCACGCGAGTCCGATTAACCCAAGGGATGGGAATCATTAACAGTTGGGTTAATGGGGAGCCGATCGTGGGCTAAGCTCGCGAAGGTTGCCACTCCGCGATTCTAGAGGTACGGATCATGGAATCATAGGGTTGTGGCTCGCGAAAGGAGCGGGTGGCAACCGGCGCTTAGCCTTGGCACGCTACTTGCATTCCATAAAAACAGCAACGGTTTTCAAAACCATTGCAATGATGTCGGGGCAGCGGACACAAATTGAAAGCGGTAAGGGTTGGAGATTAAGCCAATCCTGTGAGGTCCCGTCCCAACACGAGGAGATCATATGAAAAAGCAACTGTTTGTTCTACTCGGCTTGGGCCTGTTGGTGGGGATGTCCGCTTACGCCCAGACCGTTAACCTGAAAGCTGACGTTCCATTTAATTTTATCATCCGCGGAGCGACGCTGCCCGCCGGCGAGTACACCATCCAGGGGCTGGGAGACGGACCTGCTATCGCGGTTCGCGGTCCGAATCCGAAAGCAAACACCATTGTACTGTCGCAACGGTGCGCATCGATCAACGCTGTAAAACGGTCCAAGCTGGTTTTCCATCGGTACGGAGATCGATATTTCCTGGCCCAGCTTTGGGTAGCCGGAAGCGGCTCGGGTCGTCAGCTCCCAAAGAGTCCGCGGGAAATGGAAGTGGCGCGGGACTACACCGTCCAGGACGCAGTGCTGTTTGCGGCATTGCGCTAGTGCGTCAGACTAAGGGGAGGGACTTTCGCACATCCTGAGCAGGAGGGCACACATGCGGTGTGCCCTTTTGTCGTTTGCATTTGAGCAGAGGTTAGGGAGAGAGGGCAGCAACCTGACTTCGGAATAGAGAACTTGGGCGATCTCTGGGTGCATGTAAAGTCCGCGATATTCAGCGAAGCATTGGTACTTGTGCCCGCTGAGGGACTAGGATTTCAAGCCGCCCTCCGCCTGCCTCGCCCAGTCGCTACTCAATGGGCCGGAATCGAACGAGCGGTGGGGAACGGAGTCGAGCAGCTTTCCAGTTTTCTTGCTATTTTTCTTGCCCATTGGTTTTATGCCGAACCAATCCTGCAATGTGACCAGCACTTGAATGATGGCGTAATCTTTGCTCAGCAGTTCGAAGGCAGGTCCCAGCGTGCCAGAAATAGAGTGCGTCCACCGCAGTCTGTCATCTATCGTTGCCACCGAAACGCCAGCCGACTGGGATATTTGTGGAGTCACTTGGGCCTTCCTCCGAAACTCCTCGGCGAGCCCCGCCGTAAGCCCTTGAAAAATAAGTCGTTCGAGGAGGGAACTCTTAAAGGTCAGGCGGAGTCTATGAGAGTACGGATTGGTCTCCCGGCGGCGATTTTTTGGTCGGGAGTGGGTGGGAAATCCTATAATCAGGGAGCGCCGGAAAGGTATGGCGGGAGCAACCACCTTGGGTGATCTGGCAAGCGCAATCGGGGCACATGGCCACGAGGCGGCGATCGTCGCAGAGCTGAAGGCCGGCTCGGAAGAAGCGTATGCCTGGCTGGTCGGCGAGTTTCAGCAGCCCGTGTATGGACTTGTGTACCGGATGGCGAACGATCCGGCAGACGCGGCCGATACTACGCAAGAGGTGTTTCTCAAAGTGTTTCGGGGGATGAAGCAGTTTCACGGCGAGTCGAGCTTAAAGACCTGGATTTACCGTATAGCGTTGCACGAAGCCGCGAACCGGCGGCGTTGGTGGTTCCGGCATAAGGCGCGCGAAACATCGATTGAGCCGATAGAGACGGATGGACTGGCAATCGGCGAATGTGCCGTGCGCGTTGCGTTGGTGGACCGTGACGAATCACCTTTCGATAGTGCTGCCCATTGTGAAGTGCGGCAAAGAGTAGAAGCGGAACTGCGAGAGGTGCCAGAGCCGTACCGCACGACTCTGGTTTTGCGCGATTTGGAAGAGATGTCGTACGAGGAGATTGCGGACGTGCTGGAGATTTCGCTGGGCACGGTGAAGTCAAGGTTGACGCGCGGACGCGCAGCGTTGAAGCGACGCCTCTCAGCATACGTACGGGAGTCGGGAGCGGAATTAGGACTGAACACGCCGCAGGAAGAAGAAGAGCAAGATCACCGATTGAAGAATTCGCAAGCTTCCGGAGGGGGTAGAAGAGTTGAGGTGACGTCATGAAGTGCACCGCGATACAGAAGTGCACTGAGGCCAGACAGTTGTTCTCGTCCTATCTGGATGGGGCGGTCACGGGCACGCAGATGCTCGGATTGCAAGAGCATATGGAGAATTGTCCCGCCTGCCACAGGGAGTACGTGGCATTGCGCAAGGCGCAGCAATTGCTGGGCACGTTGCGCCGTCCGCAGGTTCCGTCGGATCTGGGACTGAAATTGCGCGTGCTTGCTTCGCGGGAAGCGGCTCGGAAGCGTGAGCCGAGGTTCCATGGTCTTCGTCTGCGGCTGGAAAACGCGATGTCGACGGTCATGGTTCCGGCGACGGCGGGAGTTTTGAGCGCGGTGGTGATTTTCGGCTTCGTAATGGCTCTGCTCGCCGTGCCGGCACAGGTGCAGGCCAGTAACGACGATGTTCCGCTATTGCTTCATACCGCACCTGAACTTGAGCAGACTGCCTTTGGCACAACCCTGAGCTCGGTGAATGCGGATTCGCTTGTGATCGAAACCGACGTGGACGCGAACGGGCGGGTGCAGGACTATCGCATTCTTTCCGACTCGAAAGATTCTGAACAGCTTCTGCCGCAGGTGAAGCGGATGCTGATCTTCACCACCTTCCGTCCCGCGATGTCGATGGGGCGGCCGACCTCGGGTCGAGCAGTCTTGTCTTTCTCAAAGATCAGCGTGCGGGGGTAGCGCGGCCTCTCGGCTTTCGACGCGCTCGCTCAAATCATACTCAGTTGCGTGCGCAATGAGGGGATCCCGTCCCGCGTTTGACGGGCTGCGAATAGGGCTGAGCGCTCCGCGTTACATTCGCCACGGCGACTCCCTCGAACCCATCCCGTTCCAGCACTGACTGTCGCATATCGCGGACAACGTTGTCGTCCTTTGCCAGTAAAATTCTAGGCATCCTTGCTCTCGTTTCCTCCGCTCTGAGAAAGGCTGCACCTAGATCTACGCAGAACGATATCGTCAGTCCGGAATTCTGTCTTTTCAAAAGTGCACCGCGTTAGGTGCGTAACCATTGATGCGGTTGATCCCCCGGACGTGAGGCTGGTTCGAGTAGCTACTGCCTGTTCGGATTTCGTAACAAAACTGCTGTTCAGATTTCGTGACAGACATGGTTTGTCGGCGCATCATGCTTCTAGAGGAGATTTTGTATGTCGCATCTTAAGACTCGGATATTTGATCCCAAGGATTTCCTCGCTCAAACCGGGTTGGGCAGAACCATAATGCAATACCCAAAGAACCAAGTGATCTTCGCCCAGGGCGAGCCTAGCGATGCCGTTTTCTATATTCAAAGAGGCCGCGCCAAGCTTACCGTCTTATCCCCTCAAGGCAAGGAAGCTACGATCACGCTGTTAGGCGAAGGAGACTTCGTCGGAGAGGGATGTATTACCTCTGATCAGCCCCTTCGCGTTGCGTCCGCCACCGCAGTTACACAGTGCAGCGTACTAAAAATTGAAAAGAAGGCTATGTTGGACGTGCTCCACCGGCAGAACGCATTTTCAGACTTGTTTGTCTCATACATCGTTGGACGGTACAACCAGACTCAGGCAGACCTGGTGGATCAACTGTTCAACTCCGCTGAGAAGCGGTTGGCCCGGACTCTTTTGCTGTTGGCCCGCTTTGGCAAAGAAGGGCGATCGGAGAATGTAATTCCCAAGATAAGCCAAGAAACCTTGGCAGAAATGGTCGGCACCACGCGAGCGCGAGTTAACTTCTTTATGAATCGGTTCAGACAGCTCGGTCTCATTGATTACAACGGCGGTC
>QIAN01000476.1 GCA_003225005.1 Acidobacteriota bacterium
TCTCCAATCCGAGGCTATGTGGAAATGGATAGCGTTAGCTTCGCTTATAGAGATGGTGAATCCGTATTGGACGGTATCCATCTCAAACTCGAGCCCGGCGAAAAGATAGCGCTAGTGGGCATGAGCGGCAGCGGAAAAAGCACAATCGCAAAATTAATTGCCAGGTTGTACGACGTCAACCGGGGAGCCGTCTACATCGACGGAATTGATGTACAGAACGTGAAGCTCGGAAGTCTGCGAACGAAGGTCTGCTATCTATTGCAAGACGCCGTGATTTTCAACCGAACCATGAAGGAGAATCTGCTTCTGGGAAATCCATCGGCAACGACGACAGAACTTCAGCGGGCAGTGGAAATTGCCGACTTGCAAGAATTCGTTCGGCGCTTGCCCCAGGGTTTGGAAACGCCTGTCGGTCCAAGGGGCAATGCTCTATCGGGTGGCGAACGACAACGTCTGGCGCTGGCCCGCGCAGTGCTTCAGAATCCTTCAATTTTGCTTCTGGATGAATCGACGTCCGCGCTCGACGCCCCTTCCGAACAAAGAGTCTTCATGAATTTGGCGCAGCATTTTCCTCGTCAGACCATCGTGTTCGTGTCGCACCGGATCTCTGCACTCAAATGGGTGGATCGCATCATTGTGCTCAACCGTGGTGTGATCGAAGAACAAGGAACACACGATCAATTGATCCGTAACGGTGGTCTGTACGCGCACCTGCACACTGCACCTAGCGCTCTAAGCGCCGCACAACTCCCCTCGCAAGTCTCCGGCAACAACTGAAAATGCACTGAGGAAAGAATGAGCGAGGGGCGCAAAGAAGTCGAGCAACTCTTCTTACGCCGACGCGAGGTCATCGAACGCCTGTCTAGTACTACTGCTTTTGGTACAGAAACGACGTTCCCGACCGAATATCAAAAACCGCGCTCAAAATATCCCACTTATGGCCGGACAGGCTAACTCAATGGCCGGATAGACTAACTGTTTTCTCTTGACCCGAGTCGGTCGCGTCGTGCATCCTGCGCAAGCCTTCAGAGTTGTTCCCGGCCCCATCAGCTAGCCCTTCTCGCCAGCCCATAGAAAAAGTGACCTGTAAATTTACAGGGCTTTGAGATGTTGTTTCACAGAGACTAAGGCGTTGGCTTAACTAAAAGGGAACAAATACGTGACGCTCACATTATCTTCTCCGCCACAAACTCCAGTTGAACCCGTCACCGAGGTGTTGCACGGAGTCAGCATCACAGATCCCTATCGGTGGCTGGAAGATCAAAATTCACTTCGTACGAGAAAATGGATCGAGGAACAAACCGCGTACGCTCGCTGTTACCTGGACTCAATTCCCGGAAGAGAAGAAACAAGGAAAAGGGTTCTTGAATTCCTTGAGGTCGAAACCTGCGATTCTCTGCAACACGTCGGGAAGCGATATTTTTTCCGCAAACGCCTTCCGCAACAAGAACAAGCCTGCCTGTACATGCGAGACGGAGAAGAGGGCGAGGATATGCTTCTCCTGGATCCGAGTGGCCTCGGTCAAGGAAATCATACTGCCGTGAGGCTTCTCTGCGCTTCACCGGGTGGGCGGCTTCTTCTATACGAAGTCAAGGAAGGAGGAACGGAAACGGGCATTGGAACCGGAGCCAGGGGGTTCTACTACGTTCTTGAAACTCCAAAAGAAAAAGGAACTCGCTGTCAGATTGTGTACCAGCATATTTTAGGGAAACCCTGTGACAGCGATCGAGAGATTCTGCGCGGCGGCGAAGGTGATTGGCTTCGTCTTACGGCGAGCAAAGAACACCTCGGCCTTGTCGTTTACCACAATCCGCTCAACCTGGAGAATGTCCGAACCGATTTCTATCTATTGGAATTCGCGAGGGATGCTGCGCCTCGACAAGTGTTCTCGAGTGCAAAAGGGATTGTGAACCCTGCACTGGGTTTAGATCGCCTGCTTGCTTTTACCAATTCTGACGCGCGGAACTTCAGGATTGTCGAGATTAAGCCGCAGGAAAACAGCAAAGAACCCAAGTTCATTGACGTAGTTCCCGAAAGCGACTTGTATATCCAGAGTGCAATATTTGTTAGAAACAGAATCTATGTTTCTTATCTTCGCGAGACAAGCTCGCAAGTCCTCGTGTTCGATTTCTTCGGAAACAAATTGGGTACGGTTCCAGTATCAGAGGACGAGACAGTAAACCTTATCGGAGGATCGAGAGAAAGCGACGAGTTGCTTTTCGAAACGGAGTCTTTCACTCAACCACAAGCGACTTACCGCTACTCGACCGAAACCCAGGAACGAAAGCTTTGGTCGAGGATCAATATCCCGTTTGCCCCGACCAATTACGCTCATCATCGTGTGACGTATACGTCAAAGGACGGTACGCGTATTCCTATGTTTCTGATGGGGCGCCGAGATGTTCTTGAGTCCGGAATTCGGCCGGTGGTCATGACCTCTTACGGCGGATTTGGCCTCCCATCGACACCGCAATTCAGCATCCTTGTTGCACTTCTAGTTGAAAAGGGATGTTTGTTTGCATTGCCAAACATTAGGGGCGGATGTGAATTCGGCGCAGATTGGCATCTAGCCGCGAAACGTCGTCAGCGTCAAAAAGCCTATGATGATTTCCTCTGTGCGGCTGAATGGCTCATCGAGAACGAGCGCACCGTGCCGGAAAAGCTCGCAATATTTGGAGGGTCTAACTCCGGGTTGCTTGTTGGAGTCGCTCTCACACAACGCCCAGACCTGTTCCGCGCGGCTCTCTGTCTAGTGCCCATCCTGGATATGCTCCGCTACCATCTGTTCGATAAAGGAGACGGCTGGCAGGACGAATTCGGCACTGCCGACGACCCCGAAGATTTTGCTGCGTTAGCACAGTATTCGCCTTATCACAATGTCCGTTCGGGGGTGGCGTATCCGGCGACGATGCTGGTGTCCGGAGACGCTGATCGCAGGTGCAATCCCTTTCATACGCGCAAAATGACGGCTCGGCTGCAAGCCGCTAACACCTCGGAGCGGCCGATCCTTCTTGACTACAGCAAACATCGGGGACATTTCCCCGTGCTTCCATTGAGCGAGCGCGTGGAGGCGTTAACGGATCGCATTGCTTTTTTGAGTAACCAACTAGGGCTGCAAGCATGAACATGAAAAGGAGATTTCCGTGGGGTTTCTAGGACTTAGAGCTTTCTTTGGACTTGTCCAATTCGAGGTTTATTTGGCTCGCAAGAGTTTTAGCCTGCTCTACGAAAAGGTACGGAACTATCCGCTCAACAACAAGGTTGCACCTTCTCCCGACACAATCGAGCGAATCTGCACGGCAGTCGACATGGCTTGTATCTGGTATCCAAAGCAAGTCTTGTGCCTGCAGCGGTCAGCGGTCACGACATGCCTTTTGCGAAGGTATGGAATCCCCGCAACGATGGTGATAGCTGCGAAGCAAATGCCCTTCCAGGCCCATGCATGGGTCGAGGCAGATGGCCGCGTGGTCAACGACAAACCCTACGTGCCGGAAATATACGCAGTCCTGGACAAATGCTGACGGGCAAACCAATTACAAGCGGGGGATAACTGAGCATGAGTGTGCAATTTGGAATTTTGAACCTAGATGGCAAGCCGGTGCGGGCCGAACTGTTCGAAAAAGTGCTTCCCATGATCGCGCCTTACGGACCGGATGGCACGAATTCCTACATCAAGAATAACCTGGGAGTTCTTTTTTGTGCCTTCCACTCAACACCTGAGGCCGTCCGAGAGACTCAGCCGCATATGTCTCTGCGCTCGGGCGCCACGCTGACTTGGGATGGCCGGCTGGACAACCGCGCGGAATTGGTGCGCGGATTGAGCGAGTCCGTAACCAGCGGAGCAGCCGATGTTTCCATCGTCGCAGCCGCTTACGAGCGTTGGGGCAAAGATTGCTTTGAAAAAATTGTCGGAGACTGGGCGCTCTCTATATGGGATCAGAACGAGCGCACGCTTTTCCTGGCCAAGGATTTCGCGGGAATCCGTAATCTCTATTACACAGTCGACAACGCGCAGGTCACATGGAGCACGATTCTGGATCCACTTGTCTTGACCGCAGGCCATACGTTTGGGCTTAACGAAGAATATATTGCTGGCCTTCTTATGGACTATCCAGGGGCCCACCTGACTCCCTATGTGGGGATTCAATCGGTCCCGCCTTGTTCTTATTTTTCGATTTCGGCGCACAGACAATCGACAAGAAAATACTGGGACTTTGACCCCCGCAAACAGATTCGTTATCGGAGCGATACGGAATATGAAGAGCATTTCCGCACCGTTTTCTCTGAGTCCGTATCCCGGCGACTCCGCTCCCACGCGCCGATTCTTGCCGAACTAAGCGGGGGCATGGATTCTTCCTCGATTGTTTGCGTAGCAGATCAGATCATCGCGCAGGGGAAAGCGTGCCCACCAAGACTGGACACTGTCTCGCGCTATGACGACTCAGAACCGAATTGGGACGAGCGCCCGTATTTTACAAAAGTCGAAGAAAAACGCGGCCGCGCCGGCTACCACATAGACGTTGGCGCGCAACAAAAAACAGAGAGCGCACACGAAGGTGACTACTTTCGTGCCACTCCGGACTCGTCCGCTGGCCCACCGCCACCCAACGACAGATTTATTGAGCATGTGAGGAACCAAGGATACCGTGCCCTCCTTTGCGGCATTGGAGGAGACGAAGCAATGGGTGGAGTTCCCAATCCCGTTCCCGAACTCGCGGACTATCTCATCGGAGTCCGGTTTAGACAATTGGCTAGCCAGCTTAAGAAGTGGTGCCTTGCACAAAGAAAACCTTGGATGCATGTGCTGTTTGAGGTCATTCGCGATTTCGTTCCTCGCACCGGACTTCCTGAGCCCCTAAAGAGAGCGCCATGGCTGCGATCGGATTTTCTGAAGCGGCAACGCCGGACTTTCTTTGAGAAATACCGCTCGTTCGCCCTCTTTGGCCCGCGACCGAGCTTTCAGTCGAACCTCAGCACGATTGCTGCGATGCGCGATGAGTTGGGATTCAAGAGCCCGGACAGGTTTTTGTGTCTTGAGCGGCGATATCCGTATCTTGACCGAAATTTGCTTGAATTTGTATATGCAATTCCGGGGGAACAGATTCTTCGGCCCGGACAACGGCGGTCCCTAATGCGACGCGCCCTTAGGGGAATTGACCCAAAGGAAATCCTAGAGAGGAAGCGGAAGGCTTTTGTCGCGAGGGCACCGATGACCTACCTCGCCAATGATTGGGCTAGCCTGAGCACTCTGATCCACCAAATGGCGCTAAATTCACTGGGGATCATCGATTCAGAGAAACTCTTGGAAGAATTGCAGAAAGCACGTTCGGGCGAAGTGGTTTCACTGCCGCACCTCTTGCGCCCGCTTGTTGCGGAACGATGGCTCAGGAGCCTTGCGCCTTGGAAGGTTTTGAATGATTTGGAGCCATGCAACAAAACCGCCCTTCAATCCGGCGCGGACGCGAGGAGCAGCGTGCAAGCTTGAGCCTAATCACGCGTCGGCATCAATTTCTCAGCTGAGAAATACTAAACCAAGGAAGGAGGTGAACACCATGACGTACAACAAACCAGAAGTCCGGTTTGCGGGCTCTGCTCTGGAATCAGTGCAGAACACCCCGAGAACCAAGGGCCTGGGCTCTTTCATCGACAGCCAGGGAGACCCGCACAAGCCCAACCAACTGCCTCAACCAGCGTACCAGGCTGATGAGTAGTTGTCTGCTGTAAGCAAACGGAGCGCTCGCTTACCACGGGCGCTCCACAATTCTAACCCTAATAGAAAAGGAGATAGCAGTCATGACGTACAACAAACCAGAAGTTCGCTGTGCAGGTTCTGCTCTGGAATCAGTGCAGAACACCCAGCTGTCCAAGGGCACTGGTATTTTCTTCGACAGCACAGGAGACTGCCACAGGCCCAACGGAGTGTTTCCGCCAGCGTACCAGGCTGATGAGTAGTTGCGTGCTGCAAGCAAACGGAGCGATCGCTTACCCGAACGCTCCGGAATTTTTTCTGGACGCTATCCTAATCCGTACAGACATTGTTTGTAAATCAGAGAAACAGGAAAAAGGTTGTCGGTGAAATTCCGACAAATACGTGCCATATCAGATCGCTTCTTTAGAAGTAAGGAGGGTGCACCCGTGCTTTATGACAGACCAGAAGTGGTTTTCGTCGGTTCCGCCCTGGACGTCGTCGGCAATCCGTGCCAGAAGAAGGAACCACCTTATCTTGACGACGTCGATTTTCGCCGCTTTTGCCCCGCTCCGGCGCCGGCATGTCCGGTGGACGAGTAAACTCGCATAACCATGTTGAAACGCTCGCCATAGTCGGGCGGGCCGTCGAAATGCGTCCGAAGACTGTCGATTTGATCAGTTCGCCTTAGCACTCACCGCGCCTTTTTCGTGCATCTTGCGCAGTTCTTGCCAACGGGCGTATTGTTCGCTTTTTGCCGGAGCGGAATCTTCTTCCCCCTTAAGCCAGAAGCAGAACCAGTCCACCATTCCCTGTTGCGCGACTTGCCGTTCGTAGGGTTTGGTCAGGATGTGGTCGCCGTCAGGAAGAAGAATGAAATCTACAGGCTTTCCCAGACGCGAAAGGCCCGCAAACCATTCCCATTGCCCAATGACATTACGCCTGCCGTCTACCATTAACCGGACTGGTGTCGCGACCTTGTCCAGATTGAATCCGGGCGATTCCTTCAGCCAGGCCTTTAGTCCATCGCCGAAGGGAGCATTGCCTCCGAGAGTCTCATCGTACTGCCAGATATCCTGGGCGGAGCCGGTCTGCAAGTAGTAAAGATATCCAGCGTCAAAGCCATCCGCCATGATTGCGGCGGCATAGTGATGTCGCGGGTGGGTCAGCATGTACGCCAGTGTAGCCACCTCCCGGCTGAATCCCGTGATCCCCACTCGAGACGGATCAATCAGACCCCTCTCGTTCAAGTAATCGACTGCCGCCTCCGTGGCCTCAATATCGAACTTCCACCCTGCTTCGATTCGCGTCACACCGAATCGTTGGTCATCATTGAAATGAGCGAAGGGGAAGTCGTCACCAACTACATAGGTCTGCAAAACGAGAAATCCTTTCCCCGCCAGGGGACGCGCTGCGTAGACAGTGCTCCACTCGTTGAGTCCATCCATCGAAAAACCTTTTTCAGTGAACCCATGCGTCTGGACCACCACTGGATATTTTTGCCCAGCCTTATAATCGGGAGGAAAATAGAGGCTGCCTTTCACTTTCAGGTTTTCAGTAAACCCATGCGTCTGGATCACTAGTGGATATTTTTGCCCCGCCTTGTAATCGGGAGGAAAATAGAGGCTGCCTTTCACTTTCAGCTTCGGCGTCACGCTCCATTCCACCGGCTCGACCTTGCCGAACTGAAGACTCGCAAAATCAGGGTTGAGATCCATTAATAGGTTTTTCTTGCCTGTCTTACTGTCCGCAGCGTAGACCCTTGGAGGAATATTCAGGTCTTCCTCGATCGTAATCGCAACGTTCCGCTCTTTTGGAGCATTCGCGGTCTTTGCGCGCCATTCTTCGTCGGTGAGTTTCCTGAGCACATTTCCGCTCGGCACAGCCAGTTCCGAGCTGAATTTTTGCTTGGATCGCGCTTTCCTTTCCGCGGCATCCGCTGTATCCAATGGAAGGTAACTTCGTATGCATGCGGACCGGCTGTCGAGCGCCCAGGCAATGGACGAAAAGCCGGCCATGGGCGTGTCCAGAAATAACTTGGATGTGCCCTTTTCAACGTCGATCAGTGTTAAGAACGTGGAGTTGCTCCTCTCCCGACTGCGCCGTTTCATGGAATAGAGCATCTTCAAGCTCATCTTTTCCGATTCATCGTCTGGCGTGTAATCTCGCCACCAGGCAGGGCCATTATTCTGCAGGGTCGTCGGAACTATACAGTACCGGCCATCAGGGGAGAGATGGAGGTCTTCGCCATCGCCAACCCAGACAGGATCCTGGGTGAAAATTTGCAGAGCGCGGTTCTGTTCCCGCTGTGAAAAGAGCTCGTCTGTCCAAAACCAATCGTAAGTTCTGTAGGACGAGTCGCCTGCAAGCAGTGTGTCTAGACTCTGTCCGTCAATGACGATCTCCCGTTGCCTTTCTGCCTCCGAGAGCCGCTTTGGACGCGCCTCGGCAACGTAGACAAGCTGCCGGCCATCTCCCGTAATGGCAAACGCTCTGATCGCAGTAGGGTGGCTAGTGCGCTGCTGCAGCTTTCGCTCGCGAACATTAAACTCATAAACCTGAGCCGTCTTTTCCGGTTCCTCTCCGACAAAAGCCAAGGTTTCATTATCATCGAGCCACCGCAGGCTGTGAACTCCATCGCGATTGCTGGAAGATGCCATCGTGACCAGCAGATCAGGCTTTGGCGACGAAAAAACTTCGTCCGTTCTAAAAAGATAGATCAAGAATTCGTTGACGTTGTGCTCCAGGTTCCCCTTGCGGAGCACGATAACGAATTTCTTGCCGTCCGGAGAAAATTGCGCGACACGTCCTTCGGAAGGAACCCCGTCAGAATAATGCGGATCGGCCAAGCGTGTCATGCCAATGGTATCCGCCACGGTGATGGGCCTCAGTGTGGAACTCTGAGCGGGGGCGGCTTTGGCGCCGGCGTCTTTTGCACACACGGTGTCAGCGGCGCCAACCAGTAGAGAGAATCCGCCGCACGCAAGGACCGGCCAGAACTTGAATCCGGGCTTGTTCCCGTATCGCATGTTATTTGTCCCCAAAGAGCGGTTCTCTAGATCCAGCTACGCGGCCACTTCTCGCTCGACGGACACGCTACCGAAGCGTGTCCGGAAACTCGATACTTAAAAGACGATCCCAGCTTCAGAACAGCAGCTTGAGAGCGAATTGCATCGATCGGGCGCCACCCGTCTGATAGAGAGAGCTCAGCACACCGGGGCTTTGTCCCAATGTCGCGGTTGCCTGCCCGAAGAGAGGATCCTCGTGAAATTGGTCGATCGTTCCGAAATTCGCATGATTGAAGATGTTGAAAGCCTCTGCTCGAAATTGGAGCTTGAGCCTCTCATGGATTGGGAACTCGCGCCGCACGGCCAGGTTCATCTGCCAAGCGCCAAACCCTCGCACAAAGTTCCTCGGTGCATTGCCAGCAACGGGGCCCGGGCAGAAAAAGTCATCACATCCAGCAGGCGGCGCAAATGCGTTCGGATTAATTGCCCGCCCGCCCGGACAAGAGGAGTTGTTCACCCCGTTTCGAGCGTTGTATACGTCGGCGCATTGCGAGCCGTAGACGTAAATTGGTTGACTTGGGACCAGATCCAGCCCCGTGTTTACGGATTTTCCCGTGGCGGGATCGCTGAAGGCTGGCCCGACAAGGATTACGGGGAAACCGGTTCGAGCCGTGAAACGGTTGTCCACGCCCCAATTGCCGAAGATTGCCCGCCCAAGCTTGCTCTCCGCATGAGTCGGAAGATCGTAGGAAAAAGCTGCCGAAAAACTGTGACGGACATCGTAATCTGAACTACCCCGAATAGCAGCCAAGTCGCTGTTGTTTGAGCCAAAATCAATTGCGTGCGACCAGGTGTACGACGCCAATGCCGTTAAGCCCTTGGCGAGCCTCCGCTGAAACTGCAGTTCCAGCGCGTCATAGTCGGAAGTGAGCCCGTTCTGCGATAGGGTGAGCGACGTGAAATTGGGATTGATCGCTGAGATGTCACTTTGGAGTGCCTGCAGCAACCGTCTTCCGTTCGCTCCTACATAGGAAACCGTCAATGCCTGCGATTGCCCAAGCCCCTGTTCGAGGCTTGCATTCCACTGCAGCGTGTAAGGAAGCTGAAGATGCCGCGGAAATGCCAGCACTTGTCCATAAGGGCAACCTGGAACGCTCGGTCCGCACGAAGCTGGCGGCGTAGTGATTGGTGGATTTACACCCGACAATGGCTGGGGGAAGGCGCCTCCAAAGACTAAATTCAGTGCGCTGAAACCCACTCCGCCGTAACCTTGCGAGCCGGCCTGTTGGCCGGTGTCAAAAAAAACGCCGCCACCGCCGCGCAGCACTGTTTCGAAATGAGGATTAGTTCGCAGAATGTATGCCGCTCCCAATCGCGGCGCGAAATTGAACCAGGTAGTGTTCCAGAGCGGCGTGCCCAGCGGAGCGAGCGTAAGAGAGCTCAGGCTATTTCCCTCCACTGTGTAAGGGACGTTGCCCTTTGTCGCACCAGGTGCGGGATTAACTTCCCACCGCAGGCCCATCGAAAGGCTCAGTCGCGGCGCGACTCGCCATTCGTCCTGGGCAAACGCGGAGAAGTTTGTGTACAAAGGATACGCCGGACCCTCACTGAAACCGAACGCGAAATCGGCGGCGTTATTCTCCAGGGAGGATTCTGCGAAGTAGTCGTAGCCCACATTAGGATTCGCTTGCTTCAGCTCCGGCGTCAATCTTCTATAATCCGCCCCAAATTTGAACTGGTGGCGCCCCAATGACAGACTCACCGTGTCCACAAGATTCCACTGCCTCTGCAGACCCGATGTAAGGCTTTCCTGGAGAGAAGTCAAAAATCCTAGATTTACGTTGAGCGCATAGGGAACGCCCCCGCTTGTGCTAAGCCCTTGCAACTGAGCCAGACTGACGGCCTGCCCCCCTGCGAAACTGGTGATCTGAGATTTGCTTGTGGTGTCGTTCGAGCTGTAGTTCAACCGAAATTCGTTTTGAAGCTTTGCGGAGAATGTGCTTGTAGCTCCAAAGGTATAAGTGCGAGCCGTAAAGTCGGTGGATTGGAGCACCGCGGGCTTGGAGACGGCGGAAGCCGTTTGGCGCAAGGCCGTGGTGGATGGCGTGTCGCTAAATCGAAAGAAAAGTTTCAGTTTGTCGCTAACGGAATGATCTAAGCGAACGCTTGTGGAATCAAGCTGGCTGGGGTTGGACCACGAGCCGAGAAACCCGTCCAAGCCGGCTATTGGAGAAACACAACCTGGGTTCGAAGCGCAATTGGGCATCGGGAAAGCGTTGAGCACCGGCTGAAGTTCGCTGGCCGCCGGCGTTTCCGATCCAGCACAGGACGCGCTGTCTCCGCGCAAGCAAAGATTGGGCACAAAACTGATATTTGCTGCCTGGGGCTGTATGAGGCGCAATCCTTCGTAGGAGAAGAAAAAGAATGTCTTATCCTTCCCGTTATAAATACCCGGAACTCGCACTGGACCGCCCAGCGTTCCGCCAAAGTCATTTTGTCTGAGCGCCGGCTGCGCTACGTGATTGAAATTGTTAAACCAGTCATTCGCGTCCACAAAATCGTTTCGCAGGTATTCCGACGCGGCCCCGTGCCACTGGTTCGTGCCGGATCTGGTTGCAAGAGAAAACTGAGCTCCCGGAGTTCGCCCGTACTCAGCCGAATATGTGGAGCTTTGGACTCCGAACTCCTGGAGCGCGTCAACCGAGACCAGACTTTGCGTTGTGCCCAGCGACGTGGAAGACGCCAACGAACCCGCACCGGGCGTTTGAATACCGCCGGCTACGACACCCACGTTTGCGCTTACACCGTCCACGGTGTAGTAATTTGACTCCGTTC
>QIAN01000478.1 GCA_003225005.1 Acidobacteriota bacterium
AACCGGTTAGATCCGACAGAGGGCAAGCTCCCGCTGGTCTGTGTTTCATCTGTAAGTATGAAATAAAAGGGCACGCATGTCAAGCCCTTTCGCAGCATTCTGCAACTTGGTCGATGGATGTAGGTCGGCCTTTTCGAGCGAGGTTTGCCGACAACGACCGGAACGTGACACGCTCGCCGGACGCGGAACGCACCTCACCTGTGGATGGACCGCGGGTGACTGCCAGGCTGGTGAAGTTAGGCTGCCTTGGAAAGTCGCGCCGGTTTCCTGTGCAGTAATAGGTCGGCGATACGTAGCAGGTTGTTGGCCAGCACCGCCGCGCCCACCAAAACTTCGAAGCGTTCGCGGCCTTTGGCCCGGCATCGCTTCATCCCCCGGCCACGAAACAGCACCGAGATGCGACCCTCAATGCCGACACGAAAGCGTTGTCCTTTTTTGAATGCCGGGCTGCGCTCCAAGGCTTCCCGCTCCGCCGTCTTCTGCCCGCCACGCTGGGGAAGGCACACTCGGCTGACGCCGGCCTGCCGGCAGTGCTCCTCATTTTCGGCACTGTAAAAGCCCCGATCGCCCGCGTACAACTCGGGACCATGCTGGAAGACTTGTTGATGACGGTCGAGCGAAGTCTTCACCTGATTGGTGTCGGCGGGATTGCCGTCCAGAACCTGATAGTCGGTGATCAACCCCTGCGCACTCTCGGCCAAGAAAACCTTGTGACCGAACTCTACCGGCGTGCGCTGCTTGCCCCGCTTGATCAGATCCGTGTGGTCCTCGAAGATCGAGTACACTTTCTCGTCGACCGGAACCTGCTCTCCATCGAGCACTCGCCGGCGGGTCTGGTCGATGACCTTCTCGCCCAGGCCGCGGTAAGCCGTGATCTGTTGGCAGAGTTGGTCGATCACCGCGCGGCGGATTACGTCCATACCTTTGACCTTGGCGGTCTTCTTGACCACCTGCCGCGCGTTTTCCAGCACCTGCTCGGTGATGCGGAGTAACTCGCGGTACTTGGGTACTTGCTGGGTCTGTCTCTGGGTGGCTGACATCCGTTCGAGTTCCTGCATGCGGCGGCGCGCGCTCCGGGTGCGGTGGGTGAAGCCTTGCACCCCGCGGGGCAGTTCTTCATGGAGTTTGTCGACCAGCCGGGTGACCGTGCGCACCGTGTCCCATAATAAGGTGGCATCGGTAGGGTAATGAATGTCGGTCGCCACCACCGTGGTATCGACGCGCAAACACCTGCCGTCTTCCAGGCCGAGTTGGACGGCGGTCTGGACCACAGCCTGGTTGATGGCTCGCATGGTTTCCGGGGTAAGGCGGGTAAAGGCGCGGTTGAAGGCGTCGTGTTTGGGCACGCGATGGCTGTCGAAGTTGGTAAACCCGCGCAGGGTATAGCCGTCGTTGATGCGTTCGCGCAATTCGCGATAGTCCCAGTTCTTGACGCGCATCAGGATGAGGGAGCGCAACGCCTGCGAAGGGGTGATGCCGCTGCGTCCGGTGTTGGGATTCTTCAATCCCCGCACCAGATCCTGGCGCACTTGCTCGACCAGGGTGGCCTGGTCGTCCAGGAATGCGGCGACGGCTTGGAGGAGAGGATCGAGGTGGACGCCCTGGTGGCGCAATTCGAGATCGGCAAAGCCGAGTTGGGGTTCGGCGATACGGGTCATGCTTTCTTCTCCGGGCGCAGGAGTTGCTGGTTCAATTCGCAGATGCGCTCCAAGGTGGCCTTGAGTGTTTGGTAATTGCGCAACCACTGGCGGACCATGGGTATCTGTTGGGCGGAGAGGCTGATCTGTTTGGTGCGTCCGCCAGGATAGCTGACGGTCAGGACCCAGACGAGATGGCCGGGGCCCTGGGCGCAGACGGCACAGCCGGTGCGATGGCGGATATGGCGATGGAGCAAGGAGCCGCGGAGGATCTCGGTGGTGGAGGGAATGGCGGCGGCGAGTTTGGTGCGAGCTTGGGGGATCGCTGTGTGCTTCATTCGATACAATGAAACAACAAAAGGCCGGCTCTGTCAAGCGCCTGGGCGAGTGACGGCACATTAAATTTCATTCATAACAATGAAACACCGAAAGAGATAGCTTCGGGGCCGGGCTCGGTGCGTGCGTGAACCCCTGGGCAGCGAAATGGAAGCGACGACGATGCATGAGGCGGCCGGCGGCGACCCCCTGGTGCGAGATCACCTTGCCCGGCATCGCCGGGCAAGCGGCAACGCAATGGAATGAGGGCGGCTTGCTCGTCCGTAACTTATTCTATATCAATGACTTAATGGTTTTGCG
>QIAN01000096.1 GCA_003225005.1 Acidobacteriota bacterium
ATGGCTGATTGGTGATGATTTGCTGGGCACTCTGCAGGAGCGCTTCGACGTCGCCGCGCTGCATCTCGACTGCTGCTAGGGCGCGCTGCGCGTCGCTCAGATCAGGACGCAGGCGCACAGCCTCTCGCCATTCTGATTCAGCCCGAGCCGAGTTATGCTGCTGATCGAAAGCGACTCCCAACTGATAATGAGCCACTGCATTGTCGGGGTCGTTCTTGATTGCCGTTTGTAGCGAGTCAGCGGCTCCGTTGGGGTCGCCTTGGCGGATTTGCATCTGACCGCGATAAACCAATCCTTCGACATCACGCGGATTGACTCTAAGAATTTCACTATTCAGCTTGGCCGCTTCGTCCAGGCGGTTCTTCAGGATGAGGAGCTGAATGTAGTTCTTTTTGACCTGAATATCCTTGGGATGGTCCTGATGGAGCGCGCCGTACTCCGTCGTTGCTTTGTCGAGATCGCCATTGGCAAAGTAAAAATCACCCAGCATGCGATAGCCTTCAGAGTTGTCGGATAGATCGCTCTTCGTCTGTTTAAGGAAGGCCTCGATCTCGGACTTCTTGCCTTCAGTCATCAACAAACGAACCAGCGCGGCGCGAGGACCGGGATCCTTGGGGTCCACATCGATGGCGTGCTTGAACTGTTGTTCCGCTTCGGCCGTGCGATTACGAGATTGGTAAAAGCCGCCCAGGGCCAACTGCGCATTCATTGCCTTAGGACCTGTGTCAGCAGCCTTCTTAAAGTTGATCTCAGCCTGGTCGGGAAGATTGGTGCGAAGTTGCAACAATGCCAAATTGAGGTACGACTCGGAGCGATTGGGATCGGCAGCAATCCCCTTCTGCATTTCTTGCATGGCCGCGCCCAAGTCATTCTGGGCGGAATAAAAGTTTGCCAAGGCCTCGTGTGTATCCGGGCTGTTGGGCTGTTTTTCGCGCAGGATATCCAGATGGGTCCGGGCCTGCTTCAGGTCTCGTGCGGAGATAAGCAGGTTGGCCAGGTCCACATGCGCGGGATAGTTGTCGGGAGCCAACTCGACGGCGCGGGAAAGTTCCTGGTAGGCACGATTGAAGTCTCGAAGCTTGAGATAGGTTTCCGCGAGCTGATAGTGGGCCTGCGCGAAACGGGGATCGACCTGCACGGCATTGGAAAACTGGATGGCCGCCTCGCGGTACTTGCCCCTGGCGAAATAGCGCTCGCCGCTCTCAAAATACTTCTGTTTGCGCACATTGGGATCACGCGAGCAGCCCGTGAACAGAGTAGCGGCGAGAGAACAGACAAGCAGCAGGCGGACAACCCCGGAACGACTCATGATCACTTCTCCAATTGCGACGCGGAGTGCGCAGACAAGCTTCCAGCCTTAGAACGTTCAATCATACTGCACGAAAACCGGCAGAGGAAAGTTACCGCGGTCACGGTCACGGCGGGTCACAGCGGTTTCCGAATGCATCATTACTGAGTTCTCTTCAGCGCGGAATGTAGCTGTCAAGCAAAGGAGCGACATCACCGGCAAAGGGAAGAACGCGCTGTTGTACAGCTTCCGCCGTTTCGCCGGAATACATGGGAGTCGTGATCCGCACTAAAGCGCCGTCGCTGCGATTCATGCGCATGGAGTCGGCTACCAAATAAAACTTAGCCCAATATTCGCTGGCGACGCCACGGTCGTGCGCCCAGTACCAATAGAGGACCAGCTGCCGGGAGTCACCCTTGGCAATGACGTAACGATTCGCGGGAAAAGGGCTGTGTCCAGGCAACGACAGCGTAACGCGGCTGGACTCCACGGGCAGCCACCCCGAGCCAGGGAGGCAATGTTTGGGCGAATGAATAGTGTCGCCGGTGCGCTGGCTGGGAAAATAGGCGATGAAGAGATCCACAAAAGGTTGTTTCTCAGCAGGATTTTGATAAACGCGCAGGAGGAAGTCGCCGGGACCGAGCACCTCGAGGACGTCTTTTTGGATCGCGATCTCTGTGCCCGTCCAGTTGCTCAACTGCGTGGGGAAAGACTGCAAAGGAAGACGAGGTGGAAAAATTTCATTACGCCCGCGCGCCTGGAGAAAAATCGCTGCCGAAGCGATCAGCCCCGCAGCCAGGATGAAACGCAAGCTGGAAGCCATCATGACTCTACGCCTTTCTCACGCCACAGTATTCGCATCAGGCTGTGAAGAGCATAAAGCATGACCAGCGATATGACGAAGATGATCCATCCCCAGGAAGCGTGGAAGTATCCCTCCGCCTTGTCGGGATCCCAATACTGCACCAGCAGACCGGTCCCGATAATGCGAACGCTGTTGGCCGCGACAGCTATCGGGACGGAGGCCAACGCCAGCACCACCCGCGCCGCGACCCGTTTCTCCGTCAGATACCCATAGATGATCGCGAGCGTCACCAGCGACATCAGCGAACGAATGCCGCTGCAGGCTTCGGCTACCTCCAAGGTCATGGCAGGCAGATTAATCACGTTGCCTTCACGCAAAATTGGGACACCCAGCAGAGGCAGGACGGCGGAGGAAACTTTCGAAGCCAGCAACTGCAGCGGGAAAGTGATCTGATTGAAGAGAATCGCGGGTATGGGGATCATGAGCAGCAGAAAGGCAAGAGGGAAAAAGAGCGCACGGAGATAATTCCAGCCGACAAAAAGCACAATCAAACTCGCCAGCAACAGTACGAGCGAGAATCGCGCCAGAAAAAGCTCCGCACCCATCTGCCCAAGGATGAGCACACATAAAGCGAGGGCCAAACCGCCCATACCCCACCAGGAAGGTCGCGTTCGAAGGGACGCAAGTCGCGCGCGCTCCTGCCAAATCACGAATGCGGAAAAAGCAGGTACGAAGAAACCGTGAGAAAAATTGGGATCTTGCCACCACTGTCCGACCAAGCGAGAAAGAGTAGGAGCATAAAGCCAAAGCGAGACTCCCGCCAGTACTGCCATCTGCCAATAGGGCAGCCCCACCCGCAGACGGAAAGGGGGCGAGGAGACCAGCGGCTCGGTTTGCACCAGTGGGTTCACGGAAGCGCGCTTTCCGGCTGTGGAAAAGCTGAGCATATGCGAAACAGGAGGTGCTTCGCAATGCAGAGCCGGATACTGCAGTAACCCACTTGGGTAACTTTCACCCCCTGGCTTCCTTGGCATATCCTCGATGACGACCATAAAGGAAGGCCGAAAGACGAGGGGTACTAGTGTCGTCCCGGTTAACTGCTGCAAGATCGCGACGTTGCGCGGTTCATCCCGGCCAGATGACGATAGCCCTTTGGTTTGCCGACCGCGTGGGGAATACATTATCATCCTATTCCGCCCTGGAGATCATGCCGCCAGCCGCCCAATGTGGGCAAATGATTTCCTATGTATTCGCGTTCTATGCTTTCGGGTTGGTACCAGTTACTCCGCGGAATGTGGGTTTTTCCCCTAAACTATTGAAAACAAGTCATAGAATGATCGCAAGAGTCTGGTTTGGTGAAGGAGCTAGTGGCAGTAGTCTTGCTCTCACGGAAGTGAGGGCGAAGCGAAGTATCGTTTTGTCTCCGCAAAGGGTAAAACATGGGCAAAGATTTGCCTGAATCGATCAACAACAGCGGCGACGCAACTGCTTCCATTGAACCGTCGCGATTCGTCTTTGTGGAAGGGATTAGCCCCAGTATGCGGGCAGTGGAAGCGGTCATCCGCGAACTGGCGCTGAGCGAGGTTCCGGTGCTGCTCCTAGGGGAGCTGGGGGCAGGAAAGCACGCTATCGCGCAGCGCATCCATGAGATGTCCCGCCGCAGCACGCAGCCATTTCGGGCTGTATCCTGCGCGACACTGCAGCCCGAACAATTGGCGACACCCAGCGCGGGCGGGGAGACGTTACTGTCGCAGGGAAGTGTCTTTCTGGATGAACTGGCTGATCTCAGTACTAATTGCCAAGCCCGACTCTTGGATGTCTCGCCCACGGTGGAAGACCACGAGGGCTTGGCAGGTAGTCGGGCCCGATGGATCGGCGGAAGCGCTCGAGATCTTGAGTTGGAGGTGAAAGGAGGACGGTTCCGTGAGGATCTCTACTACAGAATTAGTGGCGTCTGCCTGCGCTTGCCTCCGCTGCGCCAACGCAGGGAAGATATTTCGCTTTTAGTCGGTCATTTTTTGCGCAAGTACGCTCGTGATTTTCGCCGCCCTGTGCCGCTGTTAAGCGCCGAGACGTTGCAGCTTTTTCGGGACTACTCCTGGCCGGGAAATTTGCATGAACTGGAAGATGCTGCCAAGGCGCTGGTCGCATTGGGAAACGAGAGCGTAGCTATGGGCGGTTTGCGGGCGCTGTTACGCAGACCGGACGTGGCTGGCAATGGTGGACGAGTCTCGCTGAGACAAGCGGCGCGGGCAGCCTCACGCGAAGCCGAGAAGGAGCTAATTCTGCAAGTGCTCACGCGCACACGCTGGAACCGGCGGCGTGCCGCGCAAGAGCTGCAAATCAGTTACAAAGCGTTGCTCTATAAGTTGAAGCAGATTGGATGTGAGGAGTATGGAGCTTCCTAGCTAAGTGGGAGATGGCATGACGAAAGTGACTAAACTTGCAGTGCTGATAATAGGAGGGCTGCTCGCCTCCGGGACATGGGCACAGAGTGATGGCTCATCCAAGAACGCGAAAACCAATCAGACGCCAGCAGAGTCCATGCCCAAGTCCTTGGCGGGTCCTGACTATGTGATCGGCGCAAATGACAATCTTCATATCTCGGTGTGGAAAGAACCTGATCTGACCACCAGTCTGCCGGTTCGGCCCGACGGCAAGATTTCGCTGCCGCTACTCAACGACGTTCTGGCGGCCGGCCTGACTCCCATGCAACTGGCGGACTCGATTACCGAAAAATTGAAGAAGTATATCGCTGACCCGCGCGTCACGGTAGTGGTGACGGCAATGAACAGCCAGCGCATCTACGTGGTGGGCGAAGTGACGCACACCGGCGCCATGCCGTTGTTTCCTAACATGACGGTGCTTCAGGCACTCTCAAGCGCGGGCTTTACGCAGTTCGCCAATCTTAAGGGTATTTATGTCCTGCGCACGCAAAACGGCAAGCAGACGAAACTGCCGTTTAATTACAAAGAGGTAGTCAAGGGCAGAAATACACAGCAAAACATCGTCCTCAAACCGGGAGACCAGGTAGTCGTCCCGTGAGAACATGGAGCAAGGAACGCTTAATGAGCAAACGTCGCAGCATTTTGATCCTAGTGCTGTTACCCCTCGCGCTGGGCATGGCTCGGGCACAAGATAGCAGCCCGCAGTCCCCGACCGCTGCGCCGGACAGCGGCCAGCAGCCGGAGACGACACCGGCGCCTGCATTTGGCCAGGAGAATCCCGCACCCCCAGTCAGCGAGAACCCACCTATTTCCGGAATCGATCAACCTGGACTGGAGCCTCATGCGGCGCCGCTGAGCTACCTGCAGCCGGGTCTGCATCTGAGCCAGTCGGCTGATTCGAACGTGACCGACACTCTCGGTAGCTCGTCCTTTCATTCTGTCACTCGCGCACTGGGCAGCCTCACTTTGCAACGCTTGTGGAGCAACTACAAACTTGCTCTGGACTTCGTTGGAGGCGCGGGGTATTACAGCGCACGCGGCATCGGCTTCAAGCAAATCGAGCAACTCAATGTGGATCAGAGAATCACCTGGAAGAGAGGGCAGCTCGGGATTCGCGATAATTTCAGCTATCTGCCCGAGGGCAACTTCGGCGGCGCTTACGGTAGCACGAGCAGTCAGGGTGCGATGCTGGGCGGAGGTTCGCTCGGTGGTCAGAACGTTTTTTTGGGCGGTTCCCAGCTTGGATCGTTGGCCCAAATTCCCCGCATCATGAACCTCAGTCTGGTGGACGTGGTTGAAAACCTGACCCCCAAGTCCTCTGTTACCTTGACCGGCGGGTACGGGTTCGCACACTTCACAGGAAACGCGGTTGATTTGTCGTCAGGAACCCAGGTGTCGACCCAATTTCTCGGGAGCACCCAAGTGTCGGCTCAAGCGGGCTATAACCGCATTCTCGGACCGCACGATCAAGCGGCCATTATGTATGGGTACCAGGGATTCAAATTCTCGGTCTCCGGCCTCTCCTTTCACAGTCACGTGGTGCAACTGATGTGGGGGCATCGCATTTCGGGGCGTATGCATTTCCTGATCGGCGCGGGCCCGCAGATCATTTCGATCACATCCGGACCGGGAACTGACCTTCGGTTGTCGGTAGCTGGGCGTGCCTCGTTGCGCTACAAGTTTCCCAAGACGAGTCTGAGTCTGTCGTTTGACCGCTACATTACCAACGGATCCGGTTTTTTTGCGGGAGCCCAGAGCGATATTGCACGCTTGAGCGTCACCCGCTCTTTAGGCCGGGTATGGAGCGGCTTTGCGGATTTGGGATACGCACGAAACAGCCGTGAGCAGGTGTTGACGCCGCTACAGCAGAGCGAGTGCACTCCGACCGTGACGAATCCAAATCCTACTTGCCCGGGCGTTGTCGCGAATACATATGCCTATGGCTTTGCTGGTTTGGGTGTGCATAGGATGATCGCACGTAATTTTCACGCGTTTGCCAGCTACCAGTTCAACTACCTGACTTTTGATAAATCGTTTTGCGGCATCGGACTTCCCGGTTGCAACCGGGTTTCGCAGAGGCACGTCGGCACGATCGGAATTGACTGGACTCCCCGACCCATACGGATCGATTAACTTTCAGGCTGCCGAGATGCGCAGCCGGAACGGATACTTAGGATGATTGAAAATCGCGAATTGACGATGGATGACTATCTGGCGATGCTGCGCCGGCGGGCGAAGTGGATCCTGATTCCGGCGCTTCTGGCGCCTCTGGCAGGCTGGCTCATCTCCTATGCATTCCCCGCGAAGTACACCTCGCAATCGTTGGTGCTGGTGGAGGGACAGAAGGTACCCGAGGGCATGGTGCAGGCAGTGGTGACCCAGGATCTGACAGCGCGCGTCGCTACCCTGCAACAGCAAGTGCTCAGCCAGAGCCGCTTGCAGCCCTTGCTCGAACGCGTCTTCGGACCTGTCAAGAGCGGCCAGAATCTGGACGACGAGGTTGACAATATCCGGCAGAACATGACAGTGGAGCCCGTGGTGACCGATCTCTCGCAGTTGGGGAATACGACCGGGAAAAAGAAACCGGGTCAGGGCAGTCCCGTGCCGGGGTTCTATATCAACTACACCGCCCACAGCCCGCGCGAGGCGCAGCAGATTTGTAATGAACTGACCTCGCTGCTGCTCGAGGAGAACCTCAAATCGCGCGAGGACGTGGCGCGAGGCACAACCGACTTCCTGATCAAGGGTCTGGGGGATGCCAAGCGCAATCTGGACGATCTGGAATCCAAGCTCGCCAGTTTCAAGAAACAGTATGTGGGACAGCTTCCCGGCCAGGAGGAAAACAACCTCAAGATCCTTATGGGATTGAACTCGCAGTTGGAAGCTAACACCCAGACTCTGAACCGGGCTCAGCAGGACAAATCCTACACCGAGTCTATGCTGGCGCAGCAGCTGGCGGCATGGAGGTCCGCCCAATCTTCGACAAACCCGCAAACGGTCGAAAAGCAGCTTTCCGAGTTGCAGTCGCAGCTGCTGCAATTGCAGGCGCGATACACGGATGACCATCCCGACGTGATCAAGGCCAAGGCCGACATCGCCGGATTAAAGAAAAAGCTGGCCGAAATCAACAGTGCGTCAGCTCAGGCCGACGATACGATCAGTGACAAAGCATCGGCGGCCGAGCCGGCAGAGATCCGGCAGTTACGGCTGCAAATCCACCAGTACGGCGACCTGATTATGCAAGGCACGCGTGCCCAGAAAAGGCTGCAGGATGAAATCGGGGTGTACCAGGGACGCGTGGCGCTAAGTCCTGCGGTCGAGGAGCAATACAAGGGATTGGCCCGCGATTACGACAACGCCCAGAAGGTCTACCAGGATTTGTTGGCCGATAAGAGCAAGTCCGACATGACGCTCAAGATGGAGCAGCAGCAGCAGGGCGAGCAGATGCATCTACTCAACCCCGCCAATCTGCCTGATGCTCCTAGCTTCCCCAACCGGCTGCTCTTTGCCGGCGGAGGGTTGGGAGCCGGCCTTGCACTGGGTCTCGGCATCGCTCTCTGGCTGGAGTTGCGCGATGACTCTATTCGTACCGAGGCGGACGCAGAAGCAGCGCTGGGGCTTCCGATGCTGGTCTCAATTCCGTGGGTAGGCGAAAGCGCAGAAATGGGCAAGAACGGAACTGGCAGGCTCTGGAAGGGAAACAAGCAGCCAGATGAAAAAAAGGAAACCGTCGGAGTCTAGGCGAAGACCATGTACAAAGAGTTTTACGGACTACGAGCGAACCCCTTCAATGTCAACCCGGATCCGCGTTATCTGTTTCTGACGCGTCACACCGAGGAGGCACTGGCTTGCCTTACCTATGGCATCCAGAGCCGCAAGGGATTCGTGCTCCTCACCGGCGAAGTGGGCACGGGTAAAACCACTCTGATTAACAAACTGCTGGAGTGGCTCCGCTTGCAGCAGGTGGCGACGGCTTTTATCTTCAACTCCCGCATGAACGTGCCACAATTCCTGGACTACATGATGACCGACTTCGGCATCCCGTGCGACTCGAAGGCCAAGAGCCAGATTCTGTTGCGTCTCTACAACTGGCTCCTAGACCGCTACCGGGCGGGTGAGACGGCCGTCCTCATCGTGGACGAGGCGCAGAATCTCGGGGATGAATTGCTGGAAGAGATTCGCATGCTTACCAACCTGGAAACCTTCACAGAGAAGCTCCTCCAGATCGTACTGGTAGGGCAGCCGGAACTGGAGCAAAGGCTGAAACAACCACAACTGAGGCAGTTGCGGCAGCGGCTTACGCTGCGAGCCAAGACTCATCCTTTGACGCTCGACGAGACCAAGGCCTATGTGCAACAGCGGTTGCGCATCGCCGGCTCGAACGGGCAGCAGATTTTCGATCCCGAAGCGCTGGTGATGATTCACCGCTATGCCAGCGGCATTCCTCGCGTAGTCAATCTGCTTTGCGAACACAGTATGGTAAGTGCCTTCGTTGATCAGCAAAAAGTGATTGTGCCGGCAGTGGTCGATGCCGTGGCAAGAGATCTTGACCTCAGCGATAACACCGCCTCGGGAGCCATGATGACGGGTCCGCCGCCGCAAACCGCGAACCCGGAAAAGTTCGACCTGGTGGAAGCCTTGCGATCGCTGGCCACACTGGCTGATCGCTTACGTGACGAAGAAAAAGACCTCCCCAAGGAAAGGAAACTATGAGCCGAATTCATGAAGCGTTGAAGAAAGCCGAACAGGAACGGGCAGCATCGCAGGGAGGTCCCGTACCGTCCAATTTCTCGGGGGCTGAATCGCCGGTGACAGAGCCGAGAGTAATCGACGCGGACACTGCGGCAAGGGTCGCAGCGGTAGCGCCGGCCGTAAGTGCGCACGCGAGTCCTGGCTTGCCCCCATTCGGCAGTCCTTTCAGCCTCGAGACGATGCTGGCACGGTGCGCGGCGGTGCAATGGAGTCCCGACCCAAAGACCATGTTATTCCTCAACGGCGACGACAATGCCCGTGGCAGCGAGGAGTTCCGAACGCTGCGCTCCCGGCTCTACCAGATCCGGGAAAAAATGACGCTGAAAAAGATTTTGGTGACGAGCGCGCTTCCGAAAGAGGGCAAGTCATTTACGGCAGCGAATCTCGCGCAGGTAATGGTGCGCCAGCACGGACGACGCGTGCTGCTTATCGATGCCGATCTGCGCGGGCCACGCCTGCACCTCATGCTCGGCACCAGTTCTGCTCCGGGTCTTTCCGACTATCTGCAGGGAGCGAATGATGAGTTCTCCATCATGCAGCGCGGAGCTTTGGAAAATCTGTTACTGATCCCCAGCGGATGTGAGGTTTCCAATCCCGCGGAACTCGTGGCCAACGGGCGGTTGAAGTTCCTGCTGCAACGCGTAGAGCCGCTGTTTGACTGGATCATTATTGATTCCCCGCCGGCTGTGCCTGTCTCCGACGCCAGCCTGCTGGCCAATTCGTGCGACGGAGTATTGATGGTGGTGCGTTCCAATGCCACCCCAGTGGATATGGCGCGCAAGGCGCGCCAGGAATTTCCCGACAAAGTTCTGGTGGGAGTAGTGCTCAACGGGACCAGCGCGGACACGGAAGCCTATTCCCGCTATTACTACGGAGCCTACGAAAAAAGGGGAACCGAAGCCAAGGCCTAGGGAGTCTGACATTGTGATTCGGCTCTTCAAAGTTCATTACCCGATGCGCACGCTGGTGCTGTTGGCTGGCGAGGCCCTGATTGTGTGGGTCTCGTTCCTGCTGGGAACGCTGCTGCAAAATCGAGATGATAGTTGGCTGCTGCTGAACGTCGAGGGCGGGTATCTCAAGATTCTTGGTGTCACGGTGTTTGTGCTGCTGGTTTCGCACTGGCTGGATCTATACGACTCGTCCAGTATGGCCGCTAGGTGGGAGCAAGCTTTCCGCATTCTACTGGTGCTGGGTCTGGTGGCACTCGCTCTGTCGGGGTTGGGTTTCGTTTTCCCGCGCTTTCTGCCCCGCAACGGTTCCGCGCTGGTGGGACTGGTTATTTTAACGTTCGCTCTGTTCGCATGGCGTGCCGCATATGGCTGGCTGGTGCAACAGCCTTATTTGCGTGAACGGGTTTATGTGCTGGGCACAGGCGCTCGGGCGCAACGGTTGCTGAACGGACTTCGCCAGCGCTCCGATCTCGGTGTCGAAGTTGTCGGCTGGACCGGAAACGTGGAGGGAGAGTTGACGCGCGAGAGCGTAGCCGCCCATCTGCTGGGTCTAGCGCAGCAAGATGGGGTGCACCGGGTGATTGTCGCGATGCCTGACCGACGCGGGACACTTCCCGTGGAGGAGTTACTGAACCTACGGCTTGCCGGGGTGAAAATCGAAGAGGCAACGTCGTGGCTGGAAAAGATCTCGGGAAGAATCGAGGTCGAGGAGCTTTACCCTAGCTGGCTGATTTTTGCCGATGGTTTCGACTTTAGCGGCGGTTTTATGATCGCGCGCCGCTTGTGTTCAACTCTGGTCGCTGCGATCGGCTTGCTGTTAGCGTTTCCGCTGCTGCCGTTTATCATCCTGGCGATCAAGCTGGATTCGTCAGGTCCGATTCTGTACCGCCAGCGGCGGGTCGGACTGGGGGGTGAGCCCTTTCATTGTTACAAGTTCCGGACTATGCGTAAGGACGCGGAAGCCGATACCGGCGCGACGTGGGCCACCGACGATGATCCACGAATCACGCGAATTGGTAAGTTTCTGCGCTCGTCCCGCCTCGATGAGATTCCCCAGCTGTGGTGTGTGCTTAAGGGCGACATGGCTTTCGTGGGTCCTCGTCCGGAGCGCCCCGAGTTCGTGGAATGGTTGAGCGAGCAGATTCCCTACTACGGTGTACGCCATCTGGTTCGGCCCGGCATCACCGGCTGGGCCCAGGTCCAGTACAAGTATGGCAATACGCTCGAGGATGCCCGCGAGAAGCTACAGTACGACTTGTTCTATATCAAGAACGCGTCCCTCGGTTTGGATATGCTGATTATGTTCCAAACTGTCAAGATCGTACTGCTCGGTCGGGGGGCGCATTAAGATTAAGACGTTAGCTACTTTGCGGCGCAAAAATGGATGTTATGGACGAGCAGGGTCCGGAACCCGGCAGTCGCATAGTGTCCGGGTCTTGCATATTCCTTCTTTTCTCTTTTGTTGCCGTAGTTCGCATCTCGATGCTTTAACCGCTGTTATTGCCTGCCAAGAACC
>QIAN01000479.1 GCA_003225005.1 Acidobacteriota bacterium
TGGATCGGATTCCATCATCATCTCGGGAATCGCGGAGCGCGTGGCGGCACGGACGGCCGGGCTGCTCTTTCCGACCATCAGATTTACACAGTGTCCGGCGCACACGGCACAGTCTCGTGGGACTATGTCGGTTCGACCGGAAGTCATGACCATGTACTTTGCCGACGTGCTGCGCAACATTGCGCGTCTCGGATTCCGCAAGATTTTCATCCTCAACGGGCATGATGGCAACATCGGGCCGGGACGTGGAGCGATCGCCCAAGTCGCAGACGAGACCAAGGACGCGGCTCTGCTCTTTGTGAGCTGGTGGGAATTTCTGCCGGGCGAGATAATGAAGACATTGGGCATGTTTCAGCAGGCCAATGGGGGGCACGGGCACGGCGGACCGCTGGAAACCTCCGCGGTGGCTGCGTTCCGTCCAGATCTGATGCATCTGGATCAGGCGAAGGATTTGCCGGAACCGCCGGACCTTTCCGGTGGGCCGCCGTACTTTCTGCAGAAATCCACGGCGACTGGCTGGCCGGGGTATTCCGGAAACGTGAGCGAAGCCTCCGCGGAAAAGGGAAAAAGGATCGTCCAGATAAGTGAAGATGGAATCGTGAGACTCATCGAGAATTGGTTGAAGCACGAGGAAGTCCCCGGCAGTTGGTAGGCCGGAACCATTCCAGTAGTCATATTTCGTGCAGATGAGAGCTCGGCTAAGATGAGTGAAGAAGCTGGGAGAAATAGTTACCGTGACGATGTTGGGAAAGTGGTGGCGGGAAATCCTGGTTACAGCCGCTCTCCTGCTCTTCGGTTTCACGTCCACAATTGCCGGAGAGCAGAATCAAAGTTCCGGCCGAACGCGGGCGCCCCAAAACTCCAATCTGCTCGCGGAAGCGCAATCCGCTTTGGCGCAGGGGGACCCGAACAAGGCGATCGAAATTCTTTCGGGTCATGTTCAGGCTCATCCTAAAGATATTCCCGCCCGGCTTGCGCTCGGTCAGGCATACGTCATCGTAGGACAGAACGACCAGGCGGAGGCGGAATTCCAGACAGTCCTGAAAGACGCTCCGGGCGATGTCAAAGCGCTCGCGTCAGTCGGCGAGATCTATCTGCATCAGGGCGAACTCGATAAGGCCGAGAGGATGCTGGGCCGCGCAGCAAAAGCTAGGGGCAGCGCCCCGCGCATTCGAATGCAGTGGGCAGTCGTGCTCGCGCGCCTTCATAGATATAAAGAAGCGCAGAGCGCTTTAGCTGGTTTAACTCCATCCGGTGAGCCTGAACAACGCGTGGGGTTCCATCGGCTGAAGGCTTCGGTAGCTTCGGGTCTTGGGAACCCTTCGATAGCCGCGTCGGAAATGGAAAAGGCTCTTGCTCTACAACCGCAGGACGAAGGGCTCACCATGGCAACGGCGGTGGCGGAGCTACAATCCGACAATTGGCGTCGTGCTGCAAGCCTCGCAGAGCTTCTGTATACCCGAACGCGCGATCCACAAGCCGGGCTCGTTCTGCTGGAAGCGCAATTGGGAATTCATTGGGATTTCCATAACACCCTGGAGTTGTTGAACGCCTCACAATTGGAGCCCGCAGAGGAGTTGGCATTCCGGCAGCGTTTGGCAGAAGTTCTGATCTCTCACGGCGAATTCTCCGCGTCCATTGAAGAGCTGACGAGAGCAATGCAGCTCGACCCCAATCGGGGCGACTTGGCCTACAACCTGGCTCTCGCGCAGTTCAGGTCAGGGCGTCTCGATGACTCGCTGGCGAGCGCAGAAAAATGCAGAGCTCTCGGCGACACCGCCGAACTAGAAGACCTGCTCGGCGACATCCAGGAAACGCGCGGCGACAATTTGCCAGCCGTGCGTAGTTACCAGGCGGCGGTGGCGCTTGCCCCAAACGAGGAAAAGTATCGCTTATCGCTCGCTGTGGAATTCGTCCGGCACAAAAGCTTCGATGCCGCTCGGGTGGTTCTCAAGCAAGCCGAGGAGTTCTGGCCGAAATCCTGGCGAATACAGCTCGCGCTGGGCATGGTGGAGTACTTTGCAGGAAGTGATGAGGAAGCCAGCCGAATTCTCGTGCATGCTGCGGAATTGGCTCCCGAACCTGAGACTGCTCTGCGGTATCTGGGCAACATTCAGATGGATCAGGCCTCGGCTCCTGCTCCTGCTGCTATTGCGCAACTCTGCGAGTATTCTGGCCGTCATCCCAAAGACGGCAAGCTGCAATACTATTGCGGAGCCTTGCTTTTCCGAAGAGATTACGTCTCCCGAGACAAGGCGCATGCCGATGAGATTCTCCGGAGACTGCACGTGGCTGCAAATCTTCTTGCCAAGGATGCGGCGCCGCATTGCCAGATTGGCAGAGTGTATCGCTGGGTAGAGCGATGGCAAGAGGCGCGCGAGGAATCGGAAACCTGTGTGCGCTTGGATCCGGACTCCGCAGACGGGCACTATCGGCTGTCGCAAATTTATCAGCACCTTGGAGCAGCGGAGCGATCTCAGCAGGAGATGACACTTCACAAAGCCGCCTCACAACGGGTGGCGGACGAAAACGCCCGCCGTGATGAGACGATGAAGACGTTCATCTACACGATTCAGAAGGAGAAACCGGACTCTAACTGAAGAAAGTCCAGTGGGAGTTAAGTCTCCTGAACATGACCGATCAGGTCAGGGCGTGGACTTTTTTGCGACGGGGGATTTTACAGATCGGGATCCCGCCAGATGCGGGTTCTTCGCCAGGCTGATCATGTTGGCGAAAAGGCGGTACGAGCCGGGCACGCCCTCTGGCATCTGGCGGTAAAACGCGTACGCGTTGTAGATATAAATGCCCTTGCCGTATTTTGCGTACAGTAGGCCGCCTTTTTGGGGATCCTGACCGGGATCGTGTGTTTCAAGCAGCGGCTCGTAGGCCGCGTCCCAACTCGCGAGAAACTTCGACCCGCGTTCCTCCACCCAGTTTTCAAAATCCTTAGCGTCGATTTTGTTGGGCCAGTTGAAAACAGGGTTAGCCGGAGCTAGGATTTCGACCTTGGAGTGCTCGTCCGTAACTTCCTCTGGATTAGGTCCCATTTTGTATGGATAGGGACCGTAGTTATTGTCGTACTCTTGCGTGTTGTATTGCACGATCACCGCGCCACCATTCTTTACGTAATCCAGAATGCGTCCATTGTATGTTTTCAAGTCTTCGCGCACGGCGTAGGCGCGGACGCCCAGGATGATGGCGTCGAATTTGGAAAGGTTTCCGCTAGCTAGATCTCCACTGGTTAGGAAATGTACGTTGATCCCGAGACTCGCGAGTGACTGTGGCACATCATCGCCCGCGCCGACGATGTAGCCAACGTTGAGACCCGGGGCAACCTTCACATTCACGCCCGCCGCGCGCCAGGTGGAGGGCCGATAAAGGTTGTAGGGGCGCAGCCCGGGATAGCCTACGGTGTGATATCCCTCCCTATATTCCTGGCCGTTACAGGTCGCCACGGCGGTAATGGTGTAGGGCTTCTGTTCAAGACCAGCCGGAATTACGTGGAAGCTGAGTGTCTGGTCCTCGCCATCCTTGGCGGTCGAAAATTGTTGTTCCGGTGCCTTCCACCCTCGTGGCAAATCGAGTTTCATGGTTCCCTTTGCCGGACCTTTGACATTACTGTGGACCGTAACCGTTAGATCGAATGTTTTAGCTTCCAAGGGCACAATACCCGCTTGCGGTGCGATGGAAACAGAAATCGCAGGGCCAACAATCAGAGGTTCGGGTACTGCTCCAGAACCGGTGACCCGGTTTATGGACTGAACGACTTGGGATAACTCAAATGGCGCTCCGTTGAACGAGAAGTGCAGCTTGGCGGAGAGCGGATACGGGATCGTGGGCAAATCAAGATACTTTGCGTCCTGGATCTCGTAATAGGCCTGCTCGCTATCCGGGCGCGTGAAATATGGCCGCGTAAATCCGGTTTTCGGCGCTACGTGCACAGTGAACCGCACATCCGTGGATTGGTTCCCTTTAAGTGTGCCGCCGGATTGCTTTGCGGGATCGATGGTCCATGATTCGCTCTGCGGTGTTTCCAAAGCTACACTTTCCAGTTGCACAGGAACGTCGGTCGGATTCGTAGCATGCACCTTCACCCAGAATTCCTGTCCGGGTATCGCAACCTGAAAAGTCTCTGGATTCCGGAAGAAACGAGCGAACGGGCCAGTTGGTTCTTTTTCCGGAGCCACCGTGGCAAGAACGGAGATACCCAGGGACTCGGCAAGTGCATTCTCGAACTGCGTCCGCTTGATTTTGAGCTCATGTGTGACGTCGTACTTGGAGTCAGCACTGAGATCGCTCGTCGAAACTTTTTCGATCAGGTCGTTGGTGGCTTTTAATCCTTCCGCCAAAGTGGGAGCAATCGCTTCCACATGTTGCGGGGAGAAGTCCTTTATGGCTTTTTCCACGACCGCGTCGATGTGATTCAAGCCTTCCTTCAGGAAGGCGGTGTCGCCGGCTTGAGCCAGGCTGGCAATGCCCATGAGGGAAACGTCCATCCCATCAAAAAATGAGGACTCCTTCTCGGAAACGGGGACCAGCGAAGCGAAGCGATGATAGGGACTCGTCTCCTCCTCAGCTGGCGCCAGGCCCGTGCCGCCATTTTGCGATTTTTGGTGGCCGAGTCCGCGGCTGGAAATCTGGGCGTAGGTCAAGCCCAAGAGCGGGTTGTACTCTCCTTCAGGAATTTCCACCGAAGTGGAAAGCGCGCCATTTATGACAGTATCGTCGGTATAATTGCGAAATTCTGCCGGGTAATATTTTCCGTCGGCATAGTCATAGATCCCTTTTTCCGTTACCGGGATAAACGGCACCCGGGCATAATCCTTGAGCGGTTTCCAGGGACGCAGTCCTTCCTTCAGTTGTTCAGGGAACATGGCAGGGTCGCCAGCCGCCTTGAAAGCCTCTTGCGCCATCTGGCCGGAGACCTGATGATGGCCGTGCCCGTCGGTGCGCCCACCCACAAAAACCGAAGTAATTACGAGCGGACGCGTTATGCGCACCACGCGAACCACGTCGGCCAGCACACGATCCCGTCCCCATTTCTCGAGAGCTTCCTCCTTGGTTTTGGAGAAGCCGTAGTCGCACACACGCGTCCAGTACTGCTCCGTGCCGTAGTAGCGATCAGCCGCGAGAAGCTCTTCTGTCCGCACGAGCCCGAGCGCGTCAAAGTAATCGGGGGACATTACGTTGGCACCGCCTTCGCCGCGGTTCAAAGTGAGCAGCGTCACCGTGGCGCCCTGTCCGCGCGACTCGTAGGTCAGCATGCCGCCGTCCTCATCGTCAGGATGAGCCGTGACCATCAGAAGGCTGGCGCGAGTGTGGAGCTTTTGGAGACTCTGCCAGAGAGCTGCAGCGCCGCTGTCAAATAGCAATGGTTCTGCATCTGCTCCAGAGTTCTGGGTAGTGGAGGCGGAAGATTGCGCCTTAACCGGGGCGGACTGAAATAGAAACGGAAGCGTGGATACAATTACGCCGAGCACGATGGGGACGACCATCTTACATTGCGACACCATGCTGCTCTTCTCCTTCTCTCCACTCTTTTTTTAACGGGAATTTTACGTTTGCCAGGAGCGTTGTCAACAAGAAATCCCAAAAACGTTTTGGTAACTTCGAGCTGCTTGGTTCCTACGAGTTCCACAATTCTGTAGGTTTGGAAGGAGCTCTCGCAAAATAGGCTCTCGCAAAATAGGCTTGACAGCGATTATGGCAAGTGCTACATGTCAGCCCACTTCGTGACCGAAGCGTTTCGGCACTGGCCACAAATGAAGTGGGAAGCTCTTCGACTCTGAAAACTGGAGGCTGCAATGAAGCGAGGCGTGGGGACTCGGGGGTTGCTTACGTGGGCCGGATTGTTGTTGGTCCTCCTGGCTGTGGGTGCAGCGCCGGCTTTCGCCCAAGTAGATCGCGGCGCAATAGTTGGCACAGTGCTGGATGCTTCGGGCGCAGTGGTGCGGCAAGCGACCGTAACGGTGACGAACAATGACACGCAGGTCGCGCTAACAACTCCTGTCAATGATGTTGGTGAATATCAGGTCCTGGCGCTGATCCCCGGAACGTATACGGTGAAAGTGAGCGCACAAGGCTTCGAAACCGCCGTCCGCGAGGCGATAGTTCTCCACGTTCAAGACCGCCTGTCCCTGAACTTCAATATGAAGGTTGGATCCGTCAAGGAGGAGGTGGTGGTCTCAGGCACCGAACCCTTGCTGCAGACCCAGACTGCGGACGTGGGAAACGTTATCGACACGCAGCGGGTCAACGACCTCCCACTTAACGGCCGCCGATACGCAGACCTGGCGCTGCTGGAGCCCGGCGTCGATAAGTTCTACGCCGCCAACAATCCCGCTCCGGACCGTTTTAGCGTGAATGGGAACCTCGAGTTGCAGAACAATTTTTTGCTGAACGGCGTCGACAATAACTCCTGGTCTGAGAATCTGCAGGAGTTCTCGGTCCAGGTGGTTCAGCCCCCGCCGGACGCGATTGAGGAGTTTCGCGTCCAGACCAGAACTTATTCCGCGGAATTCGGCAATTCTGCCGGCGCCGTGATCAATGCGACCATCAAGTCAGGCACGAATGGGTACCACGGAAATTTGTTCGAGTATCTGCGTAATGCCAAACTGGATGCCAACTCCTGGATCAACAAACATACTGACCCAATTGTGCCGCGTGGGGGCTTTACTCAGAATCAATTCGGCGGCACGTTCGGTGGTCCAATCATCAAAGACAAGACATTTTTCTTTGGCGATCTCGAGCGCTTCACCAGCCGAGAGGCAACGAGCGTCGCCAGCACGGTTCCGACTCCGCTGATGAAGGCGGGGAACTTCACGGAATTGCCGTTCGCGTTGACTCCTTCCACCATCCCAGGGCAGGCGGGCTGCTATGCCGGCAACGTCATCCAGCCTGGCTGCCTTGATCCCGTTGCCGGCAAGCTCATGACCTTGCTACCCGACCCAAACATCTCTTCCCTCGTGGCGGTGCAAGGCAATCCCGGGAGCTGGACGGGAGCGCCAAACTACCTCTTTTCGACATCTGTGCCAGACGATGTTTATTCACTCGATGGCAAAATCGATCACAACATAAACCAGAACAACCGTCTGTTCGGAAGTTACAGCTATCGCCATCTCAGCCGCCAGGATCCTCCGTGGACGGGCAACGGCGTGATCGGAAGCGGGAATTTTGCAACGCAATACCGCATCCGCACTCAATCATTTGCTTTGGGATGGACCCGCACGCTTTCGAACAGCATGGTGAACGATACGCGGTTTGGGTTCAGCCGCGACTACGCGCATAGTGATCCCGTCGGAGTAAATCTCGGTAGCTCTCAGGCGCAGAGTCTTATCGGTCTGACCGGCATCCCCAATGGACCGGGCTCCGGCGGCTTGCCCCCAATTGAAATCAACGGGCTACAACGGATTGGAACCTCGCCCTGGCGGCCTCAGTTCCAGATTTCCCAAGCATGGAACATTATTGAGAACTTGAGCTGGCTAAAAGGTAACCACAGCTTCAAGTTCGGCTACCAATATCTGAAGCGCGCCGACAACTTCCTCGATCTGCGCGCTCCTCAGGGGGAGTTGCAGACGAACGGAATCTACACCGCCGGCGGCGCCAACGGGTTGCCGGACTTCTTGCTCGGAGACGTGGACGGCGTCCACTTCACAACGCCGTTGGTGGTGCATTACTTCCAGCCGGGTCATTCGTTTTATGCCATGGACAACTGGAAAACGACTTCCAAACTCACGTTGACCTATGGCTTGCGTTATGAGCTGTTCGCGCCGGTGATGGAACGAAATAATAGGACCACGAACTTCACGCCCGCGAGCGGCGGCGGAATCGTAACCGCGGCTCAAAATGCTTCCGGCTGGTTCGATCGCGCCTTGATTCACCCCGACCTCAACGATTTTGCTCCGCGCCTTGGCTTTGCGTACCAGTTGACCAACCGCCTGGTGGCTCGTGGCGGCTACGGTGTTTTCTATCAGCACAGTAACCGTATTGGGTCCGAAAGTCTGCTTCAGTTGAACCCGCCGTTCCTTCTGGACCTCCAGCTAAACCAGGGTGGGGCGAACACGGTATTTCAATTGAAGAACGGCTTCCCGCTGAGCACCATCACCGGATCAGGGTTCAATTTGACGCAGATCCAGCTTCGTGCACAGAACCCGAACCAGCGGTCCAGTTACGTGGAGCAGACAAGCTTCGGCACTGAATATCAGTTGACCGGCGATACGGTGCTCGCGACCACATACGTGGGCAATTGGGGTCGCAAGATGAATCGTCTGCGTGATGCTAATACGCCGCAGATAACAGGTTTCAACACGGGCTGCCCGGTTTTGCAGTACCCGTATGCCAACCTGAATACGGTGGCAAATATTAATACCTTTACTCCGACTGGTTGCCAAACCAACGGCCAGCACGCCTTTCTGGAGTTCGCCACCAATGACGGAAATACCGACTACAACTCTCTCGAACTTTCTCTTCGCAGGAGAATGTCGAAAGGTTTGACTTACTCCTTAGGCTACACGTTCAGCCACGGCCTGGCTGATTTTGGCGATAACCTCACGGATCCAGACGGAGCGTTTCCGCAAAATGCTTACAATTACGCTGCGGAAAAAAGCAATTCCAATCTCGATATTCGGAGCCGTTTTGTTGGGAATTTCCTCTGGGATTTGCCTTTCGGGCAAGGGCGGCGTTTCCTCTCCAACTCCGGCGCCATTAACCGTGTGGTGGGTGGCTGGCAGGTGAATGGAATCCTCACGCTGCAGACCGGCAGCCCATACAGTGTCACGGCTGCGAATGACGGTCTGCTAGGCTTTGCTCGTGCCGTTTATGCAAACTGCATTGGAGATCCATTCGCGGGTGCAACCACCGATCCCAACTTGTATACAAGTACGGGATTCCTGATCAATCCCGCCGCATTTTCGCAACCTGGGCCGGGACAGTTCGGCACCTGTCGGCCTCGCAAATTCCATGGTCCAGGGATCCGGATGCTGGATTTCAGCATCTTCAAGGACTTCCGGTTTACCGAGCATAAGTATCTGCAATTCCGGACGGAATTCTTCAACGCTTTCAATCATCCGAACTTCGCCAATCCAAGTGCGAATATTGCCTCCCCCGGTTCGTTCGGCAAGGTGTCCAATACGCTAGCGCCCATTCTGGGCACCGATTCAGGAGGGCCAGGCGATCCACGTGAGATTCAGTTCGCATTGAAACTATACTTCTGATGTGCCGCGCCGGGAGGGACAGAGGGCCGTTCCCGCATCTTCAGATTGAATCCAATCGCGGTTACCTGCCTCTTACCCAAGCCGCCCGGAATTTCGCCGTGCCCTATGGGTTCTGGTGTACAACGGGCTACCTTTGTGACTATTAGCACGCATCCCGCGGCTGTAAATGATTTTGTAGATGTAGGAGCACTCTGAAGCAACAAGTCCTCACACAATGCACACAGCGGGCACCGGATTTCAAAACAAAGCATCAAAAACTAGTAGGATCCCCACAAATTCCAGAAAGGCATGTTTACACGGTTCGGGACCAGGGGTCGGAGGTTCAATTCCGCTCTCCCCGACCAATGTTTCAAAACAACTTACAGAGATTTCCGTAGCCTCACCTGTCCACGTTGCACCCGTGTTGCACCCTGCGCACGCGCTACTCAGGGGTATCGAGCAGCCACCGGGAGAGACTTGCGCTCTGCCTGCGCCCCGAAATTGACAGTTGATCGCGGGACTCGGGAAGGTCACTCCCGGTCCTTGCGCGCGAACGGTCTGAACGAATACGGCAAAACGAAACAGTAAGCTCGGCGGCAGCCCGATGACCGTATTGCGAGTTGGCGCTCTGGCGTCTTACGCGGCGGGACTGTCAAGCAGTTCGCCACTTTCCGATTGACTTCCGTCCAGCGTGATCCTCGCTTCTTTTCTCACAGGAATTCTCTTTGGGCTGGCGCCAGCATGGCAGGTCTCGAAGGCGAATGCTCAGTCTTCCCTGAAGGGATCCGGAACGACGCACACCAGCGGAGTCCGATCCCAGCAGATGCGCAGCATTCTGATCGTGTGTGAATTCGCCCTCACACTGGTGTTGTTGGTTGGAGCAGGTCTGCTGCTCAAGAGTTTCGTGCGTCTCCTGAATGTGGACCCCGGCCTCGCAGCAAAAAATGTCGCCATCCTGAATCTCGAACTGCCTGAGACTAGGTACCGCACGGACGTCCAGATGAAGGATTTCCACGATGCCGTGCTGAACCGGATCGGCGCACTTCCGGGAGTGCATGCCGCGGCTACAGTGGGATATGGCATGCCGTTTGGCGACGGTGGCATCCAAGGGGACTTCACGGTACAGGGACAGGCGGAACCGCCTCAAGGAATCATGTCGAGCAAATTGGTAGTCAGCCCGGATTATTTTCGAGCCCTAGGGATCGCGTTGAAAGACGGCCGGGTGTTTGACCAG
>QIAN01000481.1 GCA_003225005.1 Acidobacteriota bacterium
GAATGCTTCGTGCGACTTCATGCTTGCCAGTTGGCAAGGTGAGGCCGGGCAGAGCGATCATGGTGTCGCGGCCCCAGTCGCTGAACCAGTGATAGCCGGCGATGACGGTTTTCTGGTCGCCACGGGAAACGATGTACTGGTCGGCGGCATTGGCAAGATCCTGGGCGAAGGCATCCTCGACCGGCGACGATACGGCTACATTCCTTCGACGGGTGATTTCTGCCTGCCGATATTCAGCCACTTGTGCAACATCGTGCTGGTTCGTGGAGGCAATCACCGAGGCTTGACGTCGAAGGCGGAGGTCGAAACGCAGAACCAGGGGGTTGAAGAGGTCCTCAGAGAAATCGAGCCCCCGTTCGCGTTCGACGTTATATTCAAAGTTCCGGTACCAGTCCCCCGTCTTCCGCAGTTCGGCAGCATTGTGGGCCAGGAACAGCGACGGCAGTCCTTGATAAGGAGCGACACTCGCCAATCCAGAACGCTCCTCGACCGCGGGATTGATTGCACCGTTCTCGTGGGTGGTGCTGTGATAGTCGCGGAACGCGATCAGCGGCCTCAGTTCAAGCCACAACTTCTTTGGCCGTTCTGGATGATTGTTCTTCTTCAGTTCGTATTGCACGACCGTGCTGTTTTCACCATGGAGCATGAAAACTGACTTCTCGATCTCGATGCCCTCGATTTCATAGGTGAAGACAGGAAATGGGTCAAGGCGAAACTGTTTGAGGTACTTGAAACCTTGTGGGTGAATGACACCAGGGTACTGGTTTGCCGAGAGATCAAACGCTTGCCCCTCGATAAAGAACGTCTCTTCCAGCTTGGAAAGCATCACAACCCGCCCAACCGGCGGTTTAGTGGCAGCCACGAGTAACCCGTGGTAGCGGCGCGTGTTCAACCCCATGATTGTCGACGAAGCAAGGCCGCCGAGTCCGTTGGTTTCAAGCCACTCGCGGCGGAGAGCAGCGTCTAGGTCACCGCATGTTTCTTTCGTGAACTGAATCATGAATTGCCATCTCCCAACGGATATCTTCTTTCGGTAAGACGCAGTCAGAGCCAGAAAGTGACAAGTCACCTGCAAAGGGCAGGGCACGCCTTGGCGTGCCCCCGGTCAGTAGTTGTCAGTTGAGTGGTGGCAGGTCTTACGCCACCTCGCAAAATACCTTGATGGCGCCATTGGGCGAAGTGAGTTTCTTGAACAATTCGCCGTAGTTCTCTAAACCTCTAACAGGGTCGGTCAGGAGTTTGTTGAGCCATCCGGGATACTCCGCCTCCGCCTGTGACATATGACCGACTCCCATTTCGAAGTATTCCCGATTAGCGTTTACGGTTCCGACCATGACCTTGTTCCCGAGAACAAATTCGAGATTAATGCGGTCCGCGGGGATTTGAATCATCTTGTCTCCGCCAGTCACGCTTGCGAGCACCAGGACTCCGTTCTTGCCAAGGGCTTGCATGCTGTCGAATACGACCGACGAATTGCCAGTGCCTTCGAAGATCAGATCGAAGGGACCGTTCTGTTTGGCCGCCTCGGAGATCGGTATATCTTTCGTCGACACATATCGCGCTCCAAGTTCCTCGATCAGATCGGAGTTCAAATAAGGCTTCGCGGTGCGTCCAAACGTAGTCACATCCAGCCCCTTCAAACGCAGAACGAGCGTCGCGAGCAGACCGATGGTTCCGGCTCCCATGACTGCGGCTTTGCGCGGACGCCACACCTTCAGCCGGCGCTGAATCTCGTAGGCCTGGTGAATTCCTTTCTCCACAACGGTAGTTGGCTCCAATAGCACACCGACCTGCTTGAGGCCCTTCGGCACTTTGACAATGAATTCGACATCGTCGACGTAGTGTTCCGTCAGGTAACCGTGCCGCAAGTTGATGCCGCGCTCATAGTAGGTATCGTCGGTGGTCATGTCGTTGGTGCCGATCAGGTCGTAGATGCTCTGGCCCGGCCGCCGCACCGTGGCCACAACGTAGTCGCCGGGCTTTACTTCGGTGACATTGGGCCCGACCGCTTCGACCTGGCCGAACCCCACGTGGCCAATCACCAAAAAGTCGTATCCGGGAGGCGCTGCTCCGTACTCGGCGGCGTTGATCTCTTTGTCGGTCCCGTCCACACCTACTCGAAGAACTTTCACCAACACGCCGCGCCCATTTGGAACTTGGTCCAGCGACGGCTTAGGCAAATCAGCGACGTGGACGCTGTTGGGTTTTCCTGGAAATACGCTAATGGCTTTCATCTCGATCTCTCCTTATGAATTCAGTCTGCTGCTACGTCGGCAACCGCCGATTCGGTTTTCTTGCGTTCGCGGGACTCTCCGCTCTGTTGTATTAACTTGGTGACCACACCGGTCCATCCCGTCTGATGGCTGGCTCCAACTCCCGCCCCGGAGTCGCCGTGGAAATATTCGTGAAACAGGACGAGGTCCCGCCAATGTGGGTCGGTCTGAAATTTCTCGAGATCCCCGAAAACGGGCCGGCGGCCCTGCTTGTCCTGCAGGAAGATACTCGTCATCCGGCGCGACAGCTCTCCCGCCACCTGCCACAGAGTCATCATCTTTCCCGACCCGGTTGGAAACTCGACCTTGAAGTCGTCGCCCAGGTAGTGATGAAACTTCTGGAGTGACTCGACCAGCAGATAATTCACCGGGAACCAAATGGGGCCGCGCCAGTTGGAGTTGCCGCCGA
>QIAN01000100.1 GCA_003225005.1 Acidobacteriota bacterium
ACCACCGCGCGCTCTGAGCTAGCGGTAGTTTACTGCAGCGCCGGAGCTGGCGCACTTTCCTATCGAATAAGCCTTTTTGAATGAACAATTTCCTTGCGCCGAATGCCGGCGGCATATGTATTGCCCTACGTTTATAAAAGTCTAATTTGTTTATACCATTATTTTGTGCTTGACATGTAGAGTCTTTCTGTGATATGTATTGCCCTACGATGGCGACCATCATCGCCAAACAGAAACGACGCAAACTCTACTACTACATCGTCGAATCCGCCCGCGTCGAGGGCCAACCCCGCATCGTCAAGCAAACCTATCTCGGCACTGCCGAACGTGTCGCCGCGCTGGTCAAAGATCGCACCGCCCCGCTCCCCTTGTCCGTCACCAAGGTGGAGTTCGGCCTGCCCGGCGCCCTCTGGCTGGCTGCCCAACAGTCCGGAGTCTGGGACGCCCTCGCCGCGCACTGGCCGGAACCTCGTTCCGGCCCCTCCACCGCGCATTATCTGCTGCTGGCCGCTATTCACCGCATCTGTCAACCCGGGCCCAAGACGGAAGTAGAAAAATGGTACCGGCACACGATTCTCTCTTCGCTGTGGGGTTTCCCGGCCGAGCGGTTCACCTCGCAGGAATTCTGGGATTGCTTTGATCGCATCCAGACCGGCGAGGGCGGAGAAGAAGATGAACTCGAGGGGGCGCAATCGCGGCTGCTGGCGGTCTGGCGAGAAAAGCAAGTGATCAGCCACCGTCTGCTGGCCTATGACACGACGAATTTCCACACCTGGGTGGCCAGCACGAACCGTCGGAACACGCTGGCGCAGCGCGGGCACAACAAACAAGGCCGGCACAATCTGCGGCAAGTGGGTCTGAGCTATGTATTGGACGGAGAAAAGGGGCTCAGTCTCTGCCATCACGTCTATGCGGGGAATATCGCCGATGCCGAAGAATTTCCCGTGGCTTTAAAACGGATGGTTACTTTGCTCGATCAGCACAGCCTGGCCCGCGACACGGTGACGCTGGTGATGGATAAGGGATCGGCGGCGCTGGCCAACACGCTGGAATTAGAGCAGGCCGGAATTGGTTGGATCTCGGCCCTGCCCTGGAATCAGGCCCCGGTGGCATTCCGCGAGCGAGCCGTCGAACAGTTGCCGGCCTTGAGCAGCGCTCAGCCGGGAGTACAAGCGGCCGGCGAACGGATGATCGTGCATGGCCGGGAATACCTGTGCGTGCTGAAGTACTCGGCGCCGTTTGCCAGCGAGCAGTTGCACAGCGTGACCACCGCGCTGGCCAAGGCGTTGCCGGCGATGCGGCGTCTCTCGGTCGAGTTGGCCAAACCGGGGGCGCGGTTCACCGAAGCGGGGATCCGCCACAAGATCGCGCGCTGGTTATCGGGCGCCTTTGTTTCCGAGTTGGTGCGCTATGAACTGGTCGAGCGCGAGGGCCGCTGGCATCTGCAGTTCGATTTCGATCATGCTGCGTTCGAGCGTTTAATGGCGCATCGCCTGGGCCGCACCCTGCTGCTGACCAATCGCTTGCATTGGACAGCCGAACAAGTCGTGGCCGGTTACTCCGGGCAGCAGCAGATCGAGCGCGTATTTCGCGGACTGAAAGAAGGCGATTGGCTGGGTTGGGGACCGATGTATCACTGGACGGATCAAAAGATTCGCGTGCATGCCTTCTACTGCATGCTGGGAATTTCTCTCCTACAGTACATCTACCAGAAGGCCCAGGTAGCCTGGGCCGGGCTGTCCATGGAACAGCTGCTGGAAGAACTCGATCAGATCGTGCAGTTCGCGCTGCTCTATCCGCCTCGGGAGGAAAAAGCGCCCCACCGTGTAGCGCTGGTTCTTTCAAAAGAAACGCTGGCCCAGCAGAGCTTGGCCAAAGAGCTGGGTCTGGACGCCCTGCAGGAGAACAGAAAAGGGTAATACGCGAGCTGCTCCTTCAATTTCTTTCCGGTCAGCAAGTTACCGCTGTTTTTTCGCAATTCCGAGTAAAC
>QIAN01000480.1 GCA_003225005.1 Acidobacteriota bacterium
CAGGGAGTAATCGATTCCTTGCTGGCGGCTCAACATGTGCTCGAGATGTTCCGCCGCGTGCTGCCACATGGCCACTCCCGCGCTCGCCTCGACCGCCTATCCAACCGGCTCACCAAGATTGTCAGCGAAACGCGCAAACTCCGCACCCCCTGAGAGTGGGCAGAGATTGGCCGGTAATGTCAGCCACCCGGAAGTTATGAAACCCGCTGGCCGCCTTCACGTATTTGGCTCCGATTCCGTCCTGTATTCACACAGTAAGCGGTTGTTCACGGCCGCCCGTGTTTATAAGTCGCCGTCTTCCCACACTTTTTCGTCCACGTTGCTCTGTGGTATTGTTCCCTGGGACCCATGTGGGCGATAAGCGTGGCCCGCATCACCGAATCGGTAGCCTCCCGCTATGGCGCCTTGCCGGCGACTACACCGATATTGGCTACCGTCTCACTTTTCTTCATCGAAGGTACGGCGCAGACATACAGGACCACGCCGCTCGACGGCGCACGCGCTTCCCACACCGTCTTGCCAAACAGATCGGTGACGTAGCCGATTTTCATGCCTTGTTGCACGTACCAGCCGCGCTTCACCATGGGATAGAAAATGCCGGCAGTTTCGCTGGTCACGCTGGCAATGCGCTCGATCCACACTGGGTTCTGCACCGGAGGCGCATTGCCCGGCAGCATCTTCAGGTAGCGCATCACGTTCAGGCAGCCGTTGATCAGCGCCGTCACGTCTTCCGGTTCTACGGTGCCGGCGTGGCCCGCCTCGGCCGTGAGGGACGGCTTCTCCCGCAGGCTGGCGTTGGTCTCCAGATAGCGAGCGGCATTCGGGTCGCGAGGGCGATCGGTTGAGAGGATGATCGTGTCGAGCCCGAAGGCCAGCACCATGGCGCGCGAGACGGCATCCTGCTGCGCGTTACCGGTCGGCGCCCAGTAGGAATACGGGCGCAGGCTTTCATCGAGATCGCCGCCGTGCAGGTCAATCAGGTAGTCGGATTTTTCCACGACCTGCTTCGTCATCGCCCATGACGCGCGCTCGGTCTGCGTTCCGTTGGGATTGCCCGGATAGAAACGGTTCATGCTCTTGCCGTCCACCGGGTTCACATGCGGCACCTTCTGTTCAAATGACGCGATGTTCACCAATGGGACGATGATGACCGTCCCGGAAATCTCCGCGGGATTGAGTTCCTGTATAAGCCTTTCGAGCGCAATGATAGACGCATACTCGGTGCCATGCGCGCCGGCCACCAGGGCGAGTGTCGCTCCGGGCTTCGGGCCGCGAATTACCGCAACTGGGATATTCGTGCCCACGTCGCTCCCCGCCGACACTTCGATGAATCCGGTAACGGTCTGCCCAGTGACTGCTGTCGCGGTTCCCACAGTGAGCGCTGGTTGTTGTGCCGCGACCGCCACGCACACAACGCAACTCAGAAGAATCAATGCCAGCCGTTTGCACATACTCGCCTCCTCCAGACCACGCTTGAGAGTCGGCAGAGTATAACGCCGCCGGTCGAAAGCCACACAGGGCCGCTGCTCTGGCCAACAACTTGCCCTCGGCTCGCGCGAGACAAACGCAGCACTCCTAACAGACGAATTCATGGCGATTTCCTCGAATTGGACTTCTGGCCCGCGTGCGCGGAACCACGCCGACGTGAAGCCCGCTTTTTCCAATCGGATTACTTCCGGGTAGCTGCCGAAACGGCTCAGTGCGTTAATGCTTCCGGAAATATCGCTGGAGTGCGGAACAGACTCCGTCTGGCAGGTCATGTGGCGTTGAAACGGAGAACGCCGCTGCATTTCGGCAGTGGCGTCCGTGGTTGCGGGGGGCGGATTTGAACCGCCGACCTTTGGGTTATGCGATCTGACTCACCTTTCGATGAGAGTCGGACTGTACCTTCACCCACGAGGGGTGCTCGCCATCCAGTCTCTACGCCTTCCCCCAGTTTCAGGGGCTTGGTTCGGTATTGCCCTATCGCTCGCGCGACGTAGGTTCCGCCGACTTTGACGAGTGATCTTCGGGTGCATTGCTGCGCCGGACGCCCAATTTGTAAAAGCTCCTAATATCCTAAATATAAGGATGTCCAGGGAACTCGAAGGAATCCTAGGGAGCGTGAGGTTATGAGCCCAAAATGATAAGTAATTTCAACAACTTACAAGACGCGGGTGGCCCTCGAAAACCCTTGTAAGAAGCGTTAAGGAATCCTTATTGGACAGCTAAAGGACAGCGAACGAGTGTCGTGCTTGACGAGCAAACCGCACCTTACACGATCAGGAAAAGGTTTGCCGAACAATCCGGAACTTTCGACCTGCGTAACTAGAAATTTTGCTACTTCGAACAGCTTCTTATCTCCTTTCTGCAGCAAGCTCGTTGCCTTCTGCATTCTCCAACCTGTCAAATATTCCAGCGGTGTTTCCCCACCAGGTCTTTGAAGCGAACCGCAAAAGCCGAACGCGACATACCGCATGCCACAGCGAGTGACTCAACCATCCACGGTGCTGACTTATCGGCAGACGATTCAGCAGGCTTTTCGTGGGGTCTCGGACGCGCTTGTTGAGTATCACAAGGACAGGGAGTTCCGGGAATACCAGCAGCAACTGGCATTCTCGGCTCAAGACGCGGCGCAACTCTCTGAGATGCGCTATCGAGGTGGAGCTGCCAGTTACCTCGAAGTGCTCACCAATGAAACGAATTACTTTAATGCCGAACTGGGACTCGCTCAGGCTCAAGCGAATGAGCGTGTAGCTCTGGTTCAGATCTATCAAAACTTGGGAGGCGGTTGGCAGCAGTGAGACACGGTTGGGATTGAACTGTCCTTCGACCGGAGACTTGAGTTGATAACAATAATTACCAGAGTGACGCGAATTCCTCTGCTTGCGCTGTTCTTTGTTTCCGTCGTGGAATTCATCCTAGAAAACGCGCGGATAGATCTCGAGCTTATGACCGCGGCACTCGTGATCTTGTTATGGGGCAGATTGCGGAGCCCTTGAATGTGGGGCGCGAATTGCGGTGTGCTTTCGCCACAGCCCTCCTCCACCTCGCAGGGCAGCCAGGCGCATCGCACGCCCCGCCAAAAACTCTGGTCACTAGGAGGCGCCCGGAAAGTCAGTGGCAATGGGGAAGGGCACTTGCTGCCGGGGTGCAGTGGGTATCGACTAGGCCAGAGCCGCTTTATATAAGGCGACGAGTTTCCCCCAGGCACGCTCGGCCTCAGGCTTGTTATAGATCGGCACGCCGTCGCGCACGGGCATATCCGGCACGCACCAGCCATGCTGGGCTGAATACACTTCGATTTCGGCTGGAACCTTGGCGGCCGCAAACGCTTCCTTCAGCTTGTTCTTAGCATCGGGCTGACGCTCGTCGTCGTTCGAGGCGATCCCGAAATACATTCGCGCCTTGATCTTCGGCGCGAGCAGATGCGGGCTATCGGTTTTGTCCGTCACCAGGCCTCCGCCATGGAACGATGCGCCCGCACCAATGCGGTCGGGCAAGAACGCGGCAGTCCTTACCACCAGCGCGCCGCCCATGCAGTAACCCTGGGTTCCGATCTTCTTTGCCTTGTTCACTTCTTTTTGCGCATCGAGGAAGGCAACGTAGGCGGCGGCATCCTTCTCGGCATTGCCGGCCGCGTTCACCGACGCCATCAGCGGCCGGAGCTTCGCCATATCGTCCGCATTCTGAAAGTTGAAAGCGGAGGCATCCGTGAAAGGAGCTTTGGACACTCGATAAAATGGATTGGGCACGAGGACGGAATACCCCTCAGCCTCAGAGGCAATACGCCTGGCAATGGCGCGCATAGAGGGCCGCAAGCCGAATGCGTCGGGCCAGATCAATATTCCCGGATGGGAACCCGTTTTCGGACGAATGAATGCGGCGTCGCAAGTTCCGTCCGGAGTCTTGATCTCGACATCGGTCTCGACCACTTCAAGGCCCACGGCCGCTGCCGACTCTACCGTCGCGGCCATGCCCGCACCCATCAATAGGGCTGCGAAGTCGCGCCGTGTGATGTCTCCAAGATGCGCGTAGTTGGTCGGTTGGCGTTTCTGGTCGTCTGTCATGGATTTTCCTGCAACGAGTTTATCGCTTTTCGCTACACGACCGCGTCCTTCGTGCCCAAAAGGCCGCAGGACGGTGCAGCAGGTGCTTTTTGCTGATCGTCATCTGCGCCAGTATAAACTGTCGTAATCAGGGCTCAACGCTCAAAACCCGTTTCATGCTGCGTCCATCTCCGCCAAGAATTTGGCATAAGAACGGATCGACTTCAGCTTGTTCTCCCGCAGGCCGCGTAGCCCTTCCTCTCCCAGCCGGCTTTCGCAGAGAAGTTTCCCGAAAACGAGCGTGAGTTGCGAGTACCGGTAGTCGTACGTGCGATCGATCTGTTTACGGCGTTCGGTCAGGTAATGTTCCAATTCCCACAGATTCGACGGTTCCTGCATCTGGCTGGCCATCTGCTTTGCTTCCTGAATCACCTCGTGAAGCTCCCGCTTCAGAGCAGCGTCGAAGGCTTTGCGGGCGATGGCTTTTTCTGACCTCGACCAGGTCAAATCGTGCTGGTTGGCATAGCCGTTCTGGATGGGAGAGCTGGATGGGCTGGTCATGTTCAGATCCTCCGTCGCGGCATTCTATCCCTTGGCGAGAGGGCATTTCTACGGGCGTGGATCCGTTCTTTGTAACTCAACCAAGAATGCACATGCTTCAATCGTAGCCACACGTCTTGTCCGAGTGACGCATCCCTTTCATCCGCTTAGCGGACGGCAGCTACTCCGCGTAGGGGAGCGGTACAACCGCTATGGGATGACCCTGCTGCTGGAGACCGACGACGGGGCTGTTTGCACGGTTCGGCCGCAGTGGACGGACGTTGTTGCTCCCGATCCCGAGATCGTCCTGGGCGGGCAGCGGGCGCTGTTCCGCGTCGCGGACCTGCTGGAACTCGCCCGCTTGGTGGATCGGCTCAGCGGGCGCGATTCGTCGGGGAGGTGAAAATGGTGCGTAAGGCAAATTCCGCCGCAACTGTAAGTATAAATACGCCGCAACAAAATAACGTTGACGCGATGAATCTGAGAAATAGTCTGTATGAATCAAGTTATTCAACACGATGTGTTCTTGAACGCGCGTTGCATGTGCGGCATAATTATAGCAACGATCGGCGAGCCGATCCTCGGAGATCGCGGTGGCCGCCAAAAGCGACAGCAAGCATCCCAAGGTCCGGGCCCTGCTCGAAGAGGGCACGCTGAATCCGACGCCCGGGAAGGTCCAGGATCCGAAGTTCCACGATGGCGAGTTCTTCGATCCGCGCGACATCGTGCAGGTCAAGTACGAGATGCTGCGCCGCGTATCGGTGGAGAGCGCGTCGGTGACCAGTGCGACGGAGGAATACAGCGTGTCCAGGCCGACGTACTATCAGACCAAAGCCAGCTTCGAGGAAGCAGGGATCGCCGGCCTGGTGCCCAGGAAGCGGGGTCCACGCGGCCCGCACAAGGTACGGGGTGCGGTGCTGGCATTTGTCGAGGAGCAACTGGTCGCGGGCGAGCCCATTCGAGCGCGCCAGTTGGCCAAGCAGATCCGGAAGAGATTCGATCTCGATGTCCACCCGAGGACGATCGAGCGAGCAGTCGCCGTAAAAAAAACGCGCCATGACGCCCGAAGGTGGAGAGGGTTGGGAGCGGTTATCGGGCATCGTGGCGCAATACGAAGTTCTCCGCAATGCCGCACTCGGTCATGTGCTGCCGCCCGAGGCTCGCTCGGGGCTCCTGCTTTTTCTCCGTCGCGGCATGTGGGGGTGGACACGGGTGATGGCCACGCTTGTTGGGAGCCCGCCGCCGCAGGCGAGACGTGGAGCATCGTTGAGCTTCCCAGCCGCAGAAGAATCCAGAACCGTTATTCATATCTTCGCGGCAATGGCCATGAATGCCGAGCATCGAGGAGCAACACCATGAGCGAGTCCTTGAAAGTGCAGCCTCACCATGTGGAGCGGGGCGCGTACCTGTACGTTCGACAGTCCTCGATGCGGCAGGTCATCGAGAACGTGGAGAGTACGAAGCGTCAGTACGCATTGCGCAGCCGGGCCATCGCGCTCGGCTGGCGCGAAGATCAGATCGTCGTGGTGGATAGTGATCAGGGCGAGTCCGGCGCGTCGGCGGCCTGGCGCGAGGGCTTTCAGCATCTGGTCGCCGATGTGAGCATGGGCCACGCCGGCATCGTCATGGGGCTGGAGGTCTCGCGCCTGGCGAGGAACAACGCGGACTGGCATCGCTTGCTGGAGATTTGCGCGCTGGCCGACACGTCACTTCTTCGAGACGTTCGCGCGCGTCGGCTCGGCGTGCCAGAACCGTCAAGGTGTTTCGCAAGGAGGGCCTCAACTTCCCATCCCGGCGCACCGGCGGTCGCGTCACGGTCTTCCAGCCACTGACTGCGTGGACTGCTATGCGCGTCTTGAGTAACCCGCGATACGCAGGCGTCTATGTGTACGGACGCCGCCGGTATCGGCGAGCAGCCGACGGCCGGAAAAAGATCCAGCGAAAGCACGACTCCAGCGACTGGCTCGCCTGCATCCCAAACGCTCACCCAGGCTACATCAGTTGGGAGCGATATCAGCAGAATCTCAAACTGCTTGAGGCCAATGGCCGGGGATACGAGTTGGCGCGCGGATCGCCGCCGCGTAAGGGCGCGGCGCTGCTGCAGGGACGCGCGGTGTGCGGCCGATGCGGCAGGCATTTCCGCGTCCGATACCGCTTGCCACAAGCCTTGTCGGTACTAATTTTGGGATGACGGGACCACACTTAACTCCGTTATTGCCGAGTACTCAGGAGTTGGCGCTCTCGTTTCTAATGCCGCCCCAGGCTCCGTCAAGGGATGAGACCCGCTTTCACTTGGTGAACCCACAGTTCTGGGCACCTCCGCTCAGGTCTTACTCGGTCATTCCCGACTGGAGCACACTCTGGTCTACCTGCATCTTTCCACCAAGCATCTGCAGG
>QIAN01000482.1 GCA_003225005.1 Acidobacteriota bacterium
CCGCACTAGGCGGGCTTGGCTGCTGGGGCGGATTGTGCTCTCGAATCTCCCAGCACCTTCTGTAGCCCCGAGAAAAAGTCCACGGGCACGGGGAAGATCACAGTCGTATTCTTTTCCACACCGATCTCGGTCAAGGTCTGCAAATAACGGAGCTGCACGCTGACCGGTTCGGTGGCCAGCAGAGCGGCAGCGTCCACCAGCCGCTGCGCGGCGGAGAATTCACCTTCGGCGTGAATGATCTTCGAACGCTTCTCGCGCTCCGCCTCGGCCTGCTTGGCCATGGCGCGCAGCATGGATTCCGGCATGTCGACTTGTTTGACCTCGACGTTGACGACCTTTACGCCCCAAGGCGCTGTGTGCGTGTCAAGAATGCTTTGCAGGCGCAAATTGATTTTTTCCCGGTGCGAAAGCAGTTCGTCAAGTTCCTGCTCGCCCAGGACGGAACGCAACGTGGTCTGTGCGAATTGCGAGGTCTGATACACGTAGTTGGAAACTTCGACCACCGCCTTGTTGGGATCGATCACGCGCAGGAAGATCACGGCGTTCACTTTTAGCGTGACGTTGTCGCGCGTGATGATGTCCTGCGGCGGAACCTCAAGCGCTTCCTGGCGAAGGGAAACGCGCACGATGCGGTCGATGGGCGTAAACACCAGAATCACGCCGGGACCCTTGGCCTGCTTGAGCAGATGGCCGAGCCGGAAGATGACGCCGCGCTCATACTCGGCGAGGATCTTGATTGAACTCAGCACATAGATGGCTACGATGACGATGATGACGGTGACAAAGCCAAAGGGTAGTTCCATGAATACCTCCACAGCCCCAGCGCTGAAGACGCTCCTATCGCGAATTGTATAGCACCCGGAAGAGCAGAGCGCTCAATTCGGCGGGGTGAAAGTTGCCTGCCTTGATTCGTTGCCCATGATCGGCCCGGGGGCAGTCGCGAGGATGAGCGGCTGCTCATACCATAGCGGGTGCCCGCGGTGGCGCTTGTATGGCGGGCAGCGGATCCACTTGCAAGGTAAGTCCATCCACGCGGCGCACGACCACGAGGCGCCCCACAGGGACTTCGGAGGAGGAGACGGCGTCCCACAATTCACCGTGAACGAAAACTTTGCCGCTGGGCGACAGCGCCGACTGGGTTACGCCGGTTTCGCCAACCAGGCCTTCCGCGCCGGTTACCGCTTTATTTCGCCGGGCACGAATCGCAATGGTCATCAAGAAGGCCGTAATGATGCCCAGCGGAATGCTCACCGCCAACGCAGTCAGCAGATGCACTCGCATCTCGGGGATGGGCGAATCCACCAGCAACAATCCGCCTAACGTGAGCAAGGCGATGCCGCCCATGGTGAGCACGCCGTGAGTGGCAAACTTCGCTTCCAGGGCGAATAGGGCGAATGCAGCAATGATCAGTACCAGTGCGGCAAAGCGTGTGGGAAGAAGATTGAGCGCAAAAACAGCCAGCAAGATGAAGACTATGCCGACGGTGCCCGGTATTACGGCGCCGGGATGATTGAATTCGGTGTACAAAGCCAGGGCGCCGACCGCAAGCAGAATGAATGCAATGTTGGGGTCCATCAGGTAAGCGAGAATGTGTTCCTTCAGCGTCATGTCGAACGGCTTTACCGGCCGGCCGGTCAGATGGAGCGCCGTGGTTTCGCCATTGAAACGCTTGAAACTCTTACCCTCGATCTGCCGGAATAAGTCTTCCTCACTCGATGCCACATACTCTATGAGATGCTGCGACAATGCTTCCTGCTCGGTGAAGGACTTTGAGGAGCGCACGGTGCTTTCCGCAACTTCGACATTGCGTCCGCGCTTGGCGACGACCGAGCGCATCAGGGCCGCGGCATCGTTTTCCATCTTTTCCTTCATCGCGTCGTCCATTTTGCCGCCGCCCAAGACCACCGGATGAGCTGCTCCGGTGTTGGTTCCGGGGGCCATGGCGGCCACGTCGGCGGCTTCCAGAATGAAAAAACCGGCTGACGCAGCGCGGCTGCCGCCGGGTGTGACATAGATGATTACCGGGATCGGCGAAGCCGTAATCTTCTCGATGATCTTTCGCGTGGAATCGACTAAACCACCGGGCGTATTGATCGCAATCAATAGGGCCTGGTCATTCTTGCGCTGGGCTTCGTCGAGGGCGCGAGCAATGTATTCCTCGGTGATCGGTTGAATGGTGTCGTTGACGACAACCTTGAGCACTTGAGCCGGGGCGGGCAAACAGAGAAACCAGGTTGCTGCCATCGAGAGGAAAGTTCGCGAAATCAGAATGTTTTTCATGAGTGCAAGGAATCGAGTGCTTTCGCTACCGGGTTTCGAGTCCATCAAGGGTCCGACTAAAGCCTATTGTTACTCTATTTTCGCGAAACGGCGTGAATTTCTTCCGCTGCGGAGTCGCGGACATCGGATCCCTGGGAGCGAAGATCCGTCCATCCCGGCAGCTGGGTGCTTCCGGTGATCAGGCGAGCGCCCCGCTCGTAGGTGACGTACGACCACGCCCATTCAATGAATACGAGTAAGCGATTGCGAAAGCCAATCAGGAAAAGGATGTGAACGAACAGCCAAGCCAACCATGCGATAAAGCCAGAGATGTGAATTTTGCCAAACTTCGCGACTGCCGCGGCTCTTCCGATGGTGGCAAGGCTGCCTTTATCCCAATAGTGAAATCCCGGGCGCGGCATGATCGGCCCCTTCGCCGGTGCTTTGGTCGCCGCTTCAACCTCACGCTGAATGATCTTGGCGACGTACCGGCCTTGCTGGATAGCGACGGGGGCGACGCCGGGAAGCATCTTGCCGCTTTCATCTTTGAGAGCAGCGAGGTCTCCGATGACGAAGACTTCCGGATGGTCCGGCAAACTCAAGTCGGGCTCGACCGCCACCCGGCCAGCGCGGTCCACGGGCACGCCCAGTGTCTTGCCCAAAGGCGACGCGGCGACACCTGCCGCCCATAGAATCACCGCTGCCGCCAGCCTGGTCTCGCCCACGTGCACCGCCCCGGGTTCAACGGCGGTCACCATGGCCGAGGTGCGGACCTCGACGCCAAGCCGGTGCAATTGTTCCTGCGCGCTGCTCGACAATTCCTCGGGATAGGTGGGAAGAACCCGCGGACCACCCTCGATCAGCAGGATTTGTGTGCTTTTCGGATCAATCGCACGGAACTCATGGAGCAGCGCGTGGCGGCTGATTTCAGCCAGCGTTCCGGCGAGTTCTACTCCGGTGGGTCCAGCTCCCACCACAACGAAATTGAGAGGGAAGCCGGATTCGCCGGCTGCGGCCTGGCGTTCGGCTAACTCGAAGGCTAGAAGTATGCGACGTCGAATCTCCAGAGCGTCCTCAATGGTCTTGAGCCCGGGAGCCAATGGCTCCCAATCGTCGTGGCCGAAATAGGCGTGACTGGCACCGGCGGCGACCACCAAATAATCGTAGGGAATCTTCTGTCCGGGAGTCTCGACCAGACGCCGGGCTAAATCGAAGCCGGTAACCTCGCCCAGCAAAACCTCAACGTTGTCCCGACCGCGAAGGATGGAACGAATGGGCGCGGCGATCTCACCGGGCGACAGGCCTGCGGTGGCCACCTGATAGAGCAACGGCTGAAAGGTGTGGTGGTTTTTGCGGTCGATAACCGTGATGTGTGCTGGTGCGCGAGCCAGCGCGCGAGCCGCCGTGAGGCCACCGAAGCCGGCGCCCACGATTGCCACACGAGGTGTAGTCTTGCCGTTCATCGCCCCACTCTATAAGATTCAGCGCAATGGCAGAGGGCTCCAGAAGTTTCCCGGATGATACCTACGCTCGAGGCTGGATTCGCCTGCTGATCCCGTCGGTGGGCGACTCGATCTTTATCGTCCTGCTAGCGCTTCTCACCCTTACCCCACTCTCGGTCCGGCTGCTCGGGGATGCGGGCATTGGCTGGCACATCCGCGCAGGGCAGGAAATTCTCGCGACTCATGCGATTCCTCGTGTGGATGCCTTTTCCTCCAGCATGAGCGGGAAACCTTGGTTTCGGTGGGAGTGGCTCTACGACTTGGGCGTCGGAGGGTTGGAACGAGTCACGGGGCTCAATGGAGTTGTTCTTATTACGGCGCTCATGATTGCGGCGGTATTCGGGTGGACTTTCCGGCTGCTGGTCGGTCGTGGCACCAACATATTCGTGGCCGTCGTGCTGGTGATGCTGGCGGCTGCGGCGTCGATGATCCATTTTTTTGCCCGCCCGCATGTGGTGAGCTGGCTGCTCACGCTGGCATGGTTTCAGGTCCTGGACTCATCGGAGAGAAGAGCGTTCGGAGCGGCGCGACCGATATCAGGGCGAATAAGGACTGGGCCCTGGTTGTGGTTCTTGCCCGTCCTGATGTTGCTCTGGGTAAATTTGCACGGCGGATTTCTGGTCGCCTTTGTGCTGTTGGGAATTTACTGGCTGAGCACAATGTGGCTTGGCTTCACCGCAGCGAGCAACAAACTGGAAGATATCCTCGAAAAACGCAGAGCAGGGAAGCGCGCGCGAGACTTTGCTTGGGTCACTGTGCTCGCGGCGATGGCGACATTGGTGAATCCCTACGGATTCAGACTGCACGCTCACCTTTACCGATATCTCTCCAACCGCTTCCTGATGGACCACATTGACGAATTTCAGTCCCCGAACTTTCACGGCGTGGCGCAAAAATGTTTTGCCATATTACTGCTGATTACCTTGCTGACGGCCGCGGCAAAAACCCGCAAGCTGACCATGATCGAGGGTCTGGTTGTTCTGTTCGCGGTCTGTTCCGGACTCTATGCCTCACGCAATATTCCGGTTGCATCGTTGCTCCTGGTGCTGGTGGTGGGGCCGCTGCTGTCAGCCGCCATGAAGCGCTCAGTGGAGAGAAGCGGTGCTTTCTGGAGAGTACGCCGGGTAGGCACAGGCTTGGCGGTGTTCTCGGGACGGATGGGAGAAATCGAATCCAGCTTGCGGGGCCATCTTTGGGCGGTTGTGGCGTTCGTCATCATTTTCGGGGTGGTGGCGAACGGCGGCAAGATTCGATCCACCCAACTCATGAATGCGCATTTCGACAGCCAGCGCTTTCCCGTGGCAGCAGTGACGTT
>QIAN01000483.1 GCA_003225005.1 Acidobacteriota bacterium
CACATCCACGGCGCGCCAACTCATCTGCTGCCGGTTTACGTAGCGGATCAGAGGCTTGTTGCTCGCATTTTCTTGGCTCATGCCGCGAGCTTACGGTACATGGTTTTTTTTGCAAGACCCAAATTTGGAAGGTTTCTTCACAGCTTCAAACCGAAGCATGCGGCACCCCGGCCACCTACCTCCCGCTAGTGCGTCAGATCAATTATAGGAAAATCTAGAAACGCGCCCGTCTGTGAATTGGAAATGAATGACGTAGGGGAGCGCATGGTCCGGCACCCAATGATCCCACTGCGTATAGCAGAGGAATTGGACCATGCCTGGCTCACTGTGCGCTGGGTGCCTGTCCCTGACGCATGAGTGCGGTTTTTCCGCGTCGATCATCTCGCGCGTCATGCCCACGAAGAGTTTTTTCTTCTCTACGTTCGCGCGCTCTTCTGCCGTCCAATTCGGATGTTTGCAGCAGTTCGCCTGAGCTATTGAGCTGATGAGCAAAGAAGCGAGCAGCTCGCAGAAAACATGGCCCGTGATCTGTCTGTTTATCACCTATCGTTCGCCACACCATCTATCACATCATTTCCAGCGACACTTCCAAGCTGTACCGCTATCGTGGTGACTGCGAAAATACCGTTGGTAAAAGCACTGACCCACTCGGGGTTACTCAAAATCAGTCGCCAAAAATTCATGATTTACAATTGATAAACTTCTCGCCGCCTCTCTTCCGCAAGCAAGGTCTTGGATTCAATTCGAGTGCGTGTGCGGCAAAGTTGCGATAGCATGCTTGAAGAAGAGCCACTCTTTGCTTTTGGACCACATCAGGCGTTCGTCAAATTGCTCTTCGAGCCCGTTGGCAATGTCCGACGCCCATTGCTTGTACTTTGGCATTTCTGGGTGACCAGCTAAGAATCTGTTAAAGCTTACCGTTACCACCATCGAGTATTGGTCGGTCATGACTAGTTTCTGAGCTTGCTCCTGGTTCATACCCATTAGAGCAAAGTATGAACCGGCTCCGACGCCAGACTCTGCCCCCCGAATGTCCACAGTGAGTGTGCAGAGCCGGTTCCGAAGCCTGATCTCTGAAACCTCACCTTTGTTTGGGTCGAAATGAGGAACCGTTATCTCTAGTTCCGTTTCCTTTGGGACCGCCAGCCCGAATCCCGGAGCCCGGCCGAGTGGGCCGACAACGTCGCCGAATTTGTTTCCCTGCATCCTCTGTGCTAACTCGCCGCTGCCGAATATGCGTGAAGATACTGGCTTGCTTTGGAAAACGTAACCAGATGCCCCTCCTAAGGTCACTGGAAATGTGTCCGATTGCCAACTCGTCGGGTATTTTGTTTCCAACCAATAGACGACGGAGCGCTGCAGGAGATTCTGGTAGAGCATGTTAGCAAAACCCTCTTTCCTGGCCTCAGCAATTAGTTCAGGGTGTGCCTTCAGTTTTTCTCTTGCGTCAATCACTATGCCCATAGGCAACGCCGAGTATGGCAGGTCTTCGTATGGCAGATAGTCTTGGCTTCTTATCATAATCGCAGTTGAGAATGCTTTGCGAATGGGAGGCTCAGCGCCAAATACCACGACTGCGAGCAACGAACCAATTAGAGCAGTGAGGCCGACCATAAAGGTTGTTAGCACCTTTTCTGAATCGCGATTCCAGTAAGCCAAGAAGATCGCAATGAGGTAAAGAACCGCTGAACCGAAAAATGTGAAATTCCGCACTTAGTTTCCTCCCGACAGCTCTGAAGCGAGCCTAGCTTCCAAAGCATCTAACCATAGTTTACGGTCATGGAGTCCCCGTAGTTTATCTTAGAAAATCGAGTGATGTACCCGCTCGCGCACCGCGAGCGAAGAGCGTCCCGCAGAGGCATCCGGGATGCGAGAATCGCATTTTGCCGCACGGCAGGGGGAAGTTACGGAAAACTAGAAGGTAGAAGGCAGAAACTAGAAGGCGGAAGAAGAGGGAAAAGCAGATTCCTCGCTCCGGAATACCGACCGGAGCGCAAAAAACGCGCTGCAGTCGGTCCCGCAAAGGCGTCCGGCACGCAAAATGTGCGAATGACGGGGAGAAGGGACGGCACGAGGGAGTGGCGACATGAAGTCGCCGCTACAGCCGACTTACAAGCAGGGCACAGCCAAGAGTGGCTGTGCTACCAAAGACAAGATGCCGGGCTTCCCGACACTAATCAACATCGTCGGGCCCCCACAAACCGGGGGAAAGCCCGGCGCTACGAATGCAAATTCGAGGACACAGGCAAGCACCCAGCCAAGAGTGGCTGTGCCACGAGAACCCAAGAAGGGCACGATGTATCGTGCCCCTACAAAGAGGGCGGAGAAGGCGGCCCACAAATCGGGGGAAAGTCACGGAAAAACTAGAAAGTAGAAAGCAGAAACTAGAAGGCGGAGGAGGCGGCAGAAAACTAGAAGGTAGAAGGCAGAAACTAGAAAACGGAAGAAGCGGGGAACGGGGCGAAAAGAGGAAGAGAGATTTCATCCCGCGAAAGGCGCGGGATGGAGAAGAGGTCAGCGCGAGCGGCGGAGAGGGCGCTTGGCCGCGCGAATTAGGGTGCGCAGCGCCTTATTGACGGATTGTTCGTCCGGGAAATACTCAGCGACGTCCGGTGAGAGTAGCACGAGATTCGTTCCTGCCCGGTAGCGCACGGTATATTTGCCGCGAACGCCGCCTTTCAATTTGGACAGGTCGTACCCCGGGCGTAGCTCGTCACGGACTTGGGTTCTCTCAGTCTTTTTCTTCATACTGTTTTCGTTCGCGCTGCGTCGTCTTACGGGCGCTAATCATCCTGATGTTTTCACCGTGGTCCATATGAGCAACGATCAAAAGCTGGCCGGCGCTCGACATTCCAACAGTGATAAAACGCCGCTCCGTTATGGAGTGATCCGGGTCGGGATACGTTAGCGCCAAGGGATCGCCAAATACGGTCGCGGCTTCCTGGAACGAAACCCGGTGCTTCCGGCGATTCTGCCTGGCTTTGGCCGGGTCCCATTCAAAATTCACCATCCAATCTTACCGCGCCGCTGCCCGAGGGAGAAAGGGCAAAGCAGATCCCCCGCTCCGCAAAACCGGTCGGAGTGCGAAAAACGCGCTGCGGTCGGTCCCGCAAAAGCTTAAGATGCCGGGCTTCTCGACCCTAATCAGCATCGTCGGGCCCCCCACAAACCGGGGGAAAGCCCGGAGCTACGAATGCAAATTCGAGGACACGGGCAAGCGCACAGCCAAGAGTGGCTGTGCCACAAAAGGCTAAGATGCCGAGAGATCTCTCTGCGCAGGCCGACGCATTCGTCCCGCACAACCATCCGGGATGCAAAAACGCACAGGAGCAAAAGGGGAAGAAAAAATCGGCTTGCTGCGTTTGATTTCATAACGAGGTCGGCTCCTTGGACCCGGGTAGACTTGGCGTGATGAGCGACCAAGGCTCGGGAGGAAGGAGCCGAACGATGAAGATTATAGGCTGTGATTTTCATCCGAGCTATCAGCAGATTGTCATGTGGGACAAGGCGACGGGAGAGATGTTGGAGAGGGCGCTGAGTCACGAGAGAAAGGAGGAGGTGCGGGCCTTTTACGCTGGGTTGCAAGGGCCCGTGCGAGTGGGGATCGAGGTTAGCGGGCAGTCGCAGTGGTTCGAGCGGTTGCTTGCGGAGCTGGGACATGAGGTGTGGATCGGAGATGCGGCGAAGATTCGCGCCAGTTGCGAGCGGAAGCAAAAGACAGACCGGCGGGATGCGGAACTGTTAGTGAAGCTTCTC
>QIAN01000098.1 GCA_003225005.1 Acidobacteriota bacterium
GGGGCCTCGTCGACCGACTCGTGAAGCAGGCGGATGCCGTCGTGCATTTCGCAGCGGAGACCCACGTGGATCGGTCGATTCTGGAGGCGGGGGACTTCGTGCAGACGGATGTCGTGGGGACGTTCTCCGTGCTCGAGGCGAGCCGCAAGGCTGAGGTCGACCGAGTCCTCGCTATATCGACGGATGAAGTGTACGGGGAGGCGGAGCGGGAACCGTGCCGCGAGGACGCGCCGCTCATGCCGAAGAGCCCCTATGCCGCGAGCAAGGCGGGGGCGGACCGACTGGCCTTTTCCTATTTTGCAACGTACGGATTGCCGGTCGTCATCTCGAGATGCACGAACAACTACGGACCGTACCAGCATCCGGAGAAGCTGATCCCGCTGTTCGTGACGAACGCCCTGGAGGACAAGCCCCTGCCCGTCTACGGCACGGGGAAGAACACGCGGGACTGGATCCATGTGGAGGACCACTGCGCCGCTCTCGATCGTCTCCTCGAGGCGAAGGGCATTGAGGGCGAGGTGTTCAACATCGGCGCCTCGGCGGAGCACTCCGTGAACGAAATTGCCGCAGCGATTCTCAAGGCCTTGGAAAAACCGAAGTCGCTCATCAGGATGGTGCCAGATCGGCCCGGGCACGTGCAGCGGCACGCGGTCGACGCGGGGAAAATCCGCTCGAGGCTTGGCTGGACGCCGTCCCGCCCCTTTGCGGAAAGTCTCCGGGAAACCGTGCGGTGGTACCGTGAGCATCAAGCGTGGTGGAAAGCGATCAAAGCCGGGGAGTTTAGGGATTACCACGCCGTCCAGTACGGCGGGTCGAATTGATGCCCGCTCTTTCGTTTATTTCGACGGCTCGATTTTCATTCCGTTCGAAGGGCCATAAGTCGCTCTTCGAATTGGTCGCGAGGAGGACGATTTCCTCTCCCATCTCTTGACCGACCGTACACAAGAGGGCTTCAAGCAAGAGGAACATGCGACTCGGAAGGCTCCGTCTCAGGGGCCCCCTGGCCGACCTCGCGCCCGGGGCATTTCGGATGGCGTTGCTAACGTCGAAGACGCTCTGCGCACTCCGCGCGGAGGTGTGCACGTTCAAAATCGTGAAACGTGCCCGCTCGACCGAGGTCGACAGCGTCGACGATGTGAAGAGGCGAAGATGTCGCGGTGGGTCCAAGTGCATCCACATATCGCGAAACCTCTTATGGCCCAAGCTGTCCAGGTTTGGAGTTCGGATCGAGAGCACGCCTCCTGGCTTCAGTGCCGCATGAATTTTCTCGAGCACCCTTATTGGTTCATGCACGTGCTCAATTACGTGTCCCATCGTAACTGCATCGTACGCGGCTTCCGGTAGATCGACCTCCTCGATACTGCCCACGGACACGTCGAGCTCGTGCTGGTCCTTTGCCACCTTTGCGGCCGCGGGGTCGGGTTCGACGCCCGACACCTGCCAGCCGAGAGAACGCATGCGGACCAGGAGGGACCCGTCTCCGCACCCCACATCGAGGAGCCGACCCTCATCCTTCGATCGAAGGGACATCACGGTCCCATCGAGAATCTCCTTCAGCGGCGGAACGAACGGCAGGATGCGAGCGAGGATCTTGGATGCCGTAGAGCAAGCGGGGTCCAAGTATCCCAAAGCTCGCAGCTCGGCTTTTGTGGCGGTGTCGAAAAGGCCCCGGCCTGCAGAGCCCAGCGGCCCTAGGTCATCGTGGGGAAAAAGGGACTCGAATTCCTCCCAGTAATCGCCGTACAGCTTGCCGAGTTCCCGTGGCTCAGGCATCGGATCGAGCCATGCATCGCCGCAGGACGGACAGCGATGTAGCGCCCATCGGCCCGGGGCAGCAAAGAAGCGGTCGTGCAAATCCGCGTAGAGCTCCATGCCCAGGGTTCCGCACAGCGGGCAAGAAGGGGCGTCCCGAACTCGGACTCCCTCGTTTTCCCAAACCTCCCCGATCGGGGGGCGTTCGTCCTTCAGACGGTCGCCTCCCTCGGGGACGCACCGGCCTTGATTCGAGAGCCCGGCCTATCAGCGATCTGTAAGCCGATTGGCAAGAGGGAGGGAAGGGCGAGAATCAGACGTGGGGTCATTGGTCAGGAATCCCGGACGGCAGCCACTCGGCTCGGAAGAGGCGGAGGGCCCATGCGAGGCAGAGGCCCGAAAATGCGGTGCGGGCGAGGTTCACGATCAGATCCGACGGCAGCCCTACGCTCCTCATCACGCTCGCCGGGCCGGGCCAGAACTCAGCCGCAGGGATTAAGGGGGTCAGGGGGAAGGTGTATGCGATTGCGTCGAAGTAGAGGATGTACGCGAAGAAAAAGGCGACGATGCCCGAGTAGAGGGCGGACACAGGTTTCCCTTGTCGCGCCACGAGAACTATAAAAAACGGCTGCGCCCAGAGGAACCATTGGGGGTGGAAAAGGTTGAAGGCATAGATGAGGAGGAACAGGATCGTGGTCGCATTCCACAGCTTCCCTGCATCCTTTCTACGGAGGAGGATCCACGCGACGAAGAGCATCAGGTAGGCCAAAGGAAAAAGGTAGATCACGTCGGGAATCGGGGAGAAAGAGGTGAGTTTCACAGAATACCCGATGAAAGTAAGGAAGCCTTGAATAAGGGGGACGCCGGGGACGCCGCGATTGTACAGGGTGTGCCCGAAAAAGCCGTTCATCAGATCTCCGGTGAGGGCGTAATTCGCGGATTCGTAAAAGGGGGTTTGAAGCACAGCAAGGAGGAACTGGGCCGCAAGAGGTACGGTGGTGGCGAGCGCGACCTTGAGGAACTCCTTGGATCGAACAAAGAGGCCGCGCTTTTGTTCCAGATAGAGGACGAGAAAGAAGGGAACGAGAACGATTGCGAAGTCTTTGAAGAGGATGGCCGCGGAAAGGGACAGCAGTGCCCCATGCCTTCTCCCATGCTGGTTAAAGTAGAAGGCGAGGATGACGAAGAAGACCGCGACGATGTCAAACTGACCAAAGAAGTAGGTCACATACAGGACGATCGGGTTGAAGAGCCACATCTTCAACGCTCGGACTGCGGGCTTCGGCTCCCGAACGAGCCACAAAAGGAGGACGGCCGACGCCAGATCAAACGCGAGATATGGGAGCTTGACGAGGGTGAGGAGGATTCCGATCCCTGGCTCACTTAGGATCGACCTCGGAAACAGAACCCCTGGTGTGAACGCGACCGGAGAAACGAAACGATTGAAGATCGCCGCGGGATAGATCGGTCGGAAGACCTCGAATATCAGTGCGTGGAGATAGAAGATTGGAGGCGGGTCGTTCGAGAGTATGAGCTGCCCTTTGGCCATGAGGACCGTGCCGATCCATGCGGTCGTCGTCGCGTCGGTGCTCCCGAAAATTGGCAGGAGAACGACACGCAAGGCGAAGCCGAGGAGAAGCAACTTCCCTATCCGCCGGGATTGGTCTTTGACAGTTTCCGGAAGGAACCGGGTCCAGTCCGTGTACCGCGCCCACCATGGCCCGGATTCTTTGCCGCCCACCTCATTCATGACGGTTCTCCCACCTCCCTCGCGAGGCTGAGGCCCTGAAAGTCAACACTGGTTGCGACCGGGGCTGGAGTTTCGACGCTCAGCCATCCGAGCTCAATTGTCCGAAGGGGTGTTGTGATAGAGAGCCCGAAGAACCGCAGCTCGATCACCTCCGTGTGCCACCCAGTGTCCGCATAAGTCTTCACGAGGACGAGAATGGGTCCACCGCTCCCCGTCCAGAGTGCGATTCGGGCCGCGACATTGTAGGCGGGGGCTCGGATGGATACGATGAGGAAATGATAACGCGAGTCGATCAGAGTGAGGTTCGGCGAGTCGGCGGCGACGAACTGTTGAGCGGTGACCGTTCCGGCCGAGATCACCGACAAGGTTCCGTTTGACACACTGAGGCGGGCGCTGGTGCCTTGGCTGGCATTGGCGGTCCAGCCTGAGAAGTTCTGATCGGTCCAACCAACCTGGAACGCCAAGCTCTCGTGGGGCAGTAGGGCGTTGATCGCGGCAACATAGGCGACGGGGAAGATGACGACGAGCAGAATCATGACCCCGAGGCGCAAGCGGAGATCCATGGTCCCGGACGGTGGGCGCATGCCGAAGGACCTCCTATAGGAACTCACACGCCGCCCTTCGGATGTTCACCATTAGCACGCGCCTCGGGTAGGAGAAGTTCGGGGCCACATCGACTCCATGTCAGTTCTTCCTGGTGCGATTCCTTAACCGCTGTCCGAGGGCCAAGAGACCCACGAACTCGCGGCTCATGATGCCTGGTAAGCGGTCCATCGTGTAGATCGACGTCGTACCCCGAGGGCGCGGACGATGGGTGATCGGGACCTCCAGGATCCGAAACCCTTTACGGTAGGCAATAATCGTGAACTCGGCCCAAAAGCTGTCGGGCAAGGTCGTGGCCTCGGGGAGGACCTCCTCGACGACCTCCTTCCGCAGGAGGCGGAAGCCGCAGTCCATGTCCTTCAGGGGCACCTCCGTCATCATCTTGGCGAGGACGTGGAAACCGCGAGAAAGCAAGATGCGATGGAAGGGCTCGTCGCGAACCACCTTGCGGCCCACGACAATG
>QIAN01000099.1 GCA_003225005.1 Acidobacteriota bacterium
ATGGCGCTGCCCTCGTTAGCAGCGACGCTTGAGACATACGCCTTCAGAGTTAAACGCATTGGCCCGGCGGGTAGACTGGCCAAGTAATTTTCTTATCGACGATGGTATTATGCCTTCACCTATGCCTCGAATCCAGCACGTTCGCGTGGCTGGCAATTCCTTTCAAAATATCTCCAAAAATCCCAGTGGAGGGGCACTTCCCATGCCTGTAGAATAGAGCCACCACTGCGGGAGTGGCGGAACTGGCAGACGCGCAAGACTTAGGATTCCGCGTCAGCCGCGTTTCAAACCTACTCACAGATACTCAACAATCCACAGCGTTTATCAGGGATGGAATCAGCCTCGTTCACATCCTTGCGCTTCTTTGCTCATTCTTCCTCATCGTTGGGTTACAGATAAGTGAAAGGTACCGTTCACGCGCAAGAGTGCAGCGCTTTGCCTGACACACCCAAGCCAAAGTGAATCAACGGGTTTTCGTCGCGGGCGTTAGCCTGCTCGCGGCCAGCAAGAGCGCCGCGGCGGATGGAAAACAATCCGAGTGTAGGGCGCCACCCTTCAAGCGGGCGTCTCGCCGGGCATGCTGCAGCCACGTTTCTCGGGCAGAGCACTGCATTTTACTTCACAGAGCGCAGCCGCCACGCATGGCTTAGATGGACAGGCCGCGTCTATCTCGGGCTGGCAATCGAAGAGCACTCAAGGCTGGCTGCGTGTAATTCACGCATTAATACGCGCTCGCCAGTCGCACAGAGTTGCCGCTCGTTTCTGCCGCAGTAGTCTATTCAGGACGTTTCTCAGGGGGCTTCTCAGTGACAGGTTGCATATATTCAACCTGTCCAAATATTCGCGATAAGAACATAAATGCATTGAACAGTAACCTGGAAAACCAAGGCATATCACAGTCTTTCATAGCTTGGCGGAGGACTAGCCTTGGTTCGTCACGCATGGTAAGGGGATGGTAGCAGAGGGGAGCCTTGCGCGGTAGCTGCAGGAGAGTGCAGGAGAGGGGATTCTACGCGGGTTGTACAACGCCGCTCATCAGCTTTTCAACGGAGAGGATTAATTCAGACTGCACATACCGAAACTAGCGGTTCTTCCCCTCAGGAAAGGTGAAACATTCCCACGGCAGCTTGGCCTTCTTGTTCACTTCTTCGAATTGATCGGCGACCTACTCAGCCCGAGCCTTCTGCTCTTCAGTAAGTTGCTCTAAGGCTGGCTAACCCGGCATCGAACCGGCGAACCACCTAAGCATTTTTTCTCTGATGGCGGGACTCATGGGCCTGTAGGTTCTTGGTGGAATGTCGTCGGACCTGGCTGAAGTTTATCACATGCCCGAGCCGGAGTCGGAGTCGCGAGTGTCCGTCGTACCTTGCGCGGCACTTTATTGTGTTATAGCCTCTCGCCAGTCCCGCAGACCTATGCCAGTCAAAGTCAAAATAGCGCCATTCGAGAGATGGTGCGAACCGGCAAGTCTACTCGGTCGAAGGAGCCGACGCAGTCGTCCTAATCAGCCTTGCGGTCGGGCCGGATTCCAAACAGCAAGTCTGCAGACAAGAAACCGACAAATAATTCTAGTCCCATGAGAGGAACCCAGTACAGCATATGCACCCACCGCATGAGCATTACGACTACAGTCCCGTGGACTGCCATCCAAAGGAGAAAGAACGCAGCGAACTCTGGTTTCTTGAAATGGATGCGGAACCTCTTACCTACGCTCACAAGCAACCAGATGGAATTCCACGAAAGAAAAAGCCAGGCTGGATTTATGTGATAAAACTCACCGAGTAGAAAGGAGCTGCCTCCGATCACGCACACCAGCATGGCCGTACAGACAAGTCGTACTCTGTCCCAGAATTTCGTCGTTGGATCCTCCTTGCGGTCGCGCACACGAAGCCAATGCCTCTCCGAGCGTGGTGGAACTCGTTGCAATTTGCCCTCTCGACGAGAAGTGGTGCCTACGGTTTGCGCTTTCCTTCCCTTGCTGCGATTCCCTCTTTGATCATAGATTTTTCAATACCTTTCGCCTATGACCAAAAACTAGTGTTTGTGGGCAATCTAAACTTTGGACACGCCGCAAGAACTGCCCCCTGGCCGTAAGCGCCTCAAATACCGCGGCCTGCTCTTTCACGATCAGCGCAGAAGTGACGCCCGGAACCTGATACGCGCCGGCGTTCCTGAAACTGTAGCGATGAAGATCACCGGCCACAAGACGCGAGCCGTCTTTGACCGCTACAACATCACAAGCGAGCCCCACCTGGCAGACGCGGCCCGGAAGATCGAATCTTCGCAGTTAAGCTATAGACAAGCTAAAGTAGCCGAGAACGCCGAAGAGACGCAGCAAGCGGAACCTGTTACAATTCAGTGAGTTAGTCCACTTTGCGGGAGTGGCGGAACTGGCAGACGCGCAAGACTTAGGATCTTGTGGCCGAAAGGCCGTGGGGGTTCAAATCCCTCCTTCCGCACCAAAGTCTCCGCCGACGAAATCTTGCCCGGAGCGAGTCCGCCGCGGCGGACGACTGGAGGGCTCTTTCTCCGATCATTCCTCATCGTTGCGGTACCTCGATGTAGAGGATAGCTCCGTCTGGTCGCATCGACCCGGCGGTATGATCCGCGACTGCGTTCGGACTGCTGTCTCCGACACTAACAGCGAAGTGAGACACAAAGGTTCTGCTTTGAGGTTGGGCTCTCGGATGGAGGGATCCCAACTATTGGTGTAGTCGGGATCGGGATGTGAGTTTGCGTCTGAATTCCTGTCTGTCTTAGGGTCCTCGTCGGAGTTTGAGTTGGCCACGTTTAAATTCTTCCCTGGGTACCTGACCTTCATTGTCGGCGTCGATTTGCGGAAGCGTGCCGAGAAGCAAGCTCCAGATGTCGGAGAGCACGGAGGCACGGCGGGGCGAGACGCGATTCTTGGCCAGAGTGATCGAAATAGAATAGGTGGTGGCCGGCCCCTTGTGGCCGGAAGAGGTGTTGCCGCATGGCCCGAACGGGTCGGGCGCGGGTTTTGAATTTTCCTCCGTCGGTTTGTGGCACTCTCTCTTCTCAAGATTTTACACTCCCGCCTGCACCAGCTTGTTTCGTATACTGAAACGCAAAGGTTCCTCCGCCGTCCAATCGTTACCAAGCTTACGCTCAGGGCTGGCTTCCGCCGCGACTACGGCGCCGAGCATCCAGTTCCCTTTTTTCTTTCTTCCGAAGGTGTTTCGAGGTATGACCCCGCGAGTGGCGCAAGCCCCGGACTTCAGGCCGGGGTAAGCCACGACCGGCGTCGTAGAACATAGCTGGATACACGTTTTAAGGAGTTCACCAGCGATGAGACGGACACTTTCGGCGGGTAATTCACCAGCAAATGCACGTGGTCGCGCTGGCCGTCCAGCTCTACCAGCTGGGCCTGGAAGTCGGTGCAGACCTTGGAGAAGATAGCTCGGAGTGCTTCGATAGCTTGGCCATCAAAGCTGCAGTGGTGCAGAAGCGCAGTGCCTGCCGTGTCTAAGGTCCTTGATTTTGTCCATGGACCAGATAATAATGAAAGCATGGAACACAGGCAAGCCTTCCAGTTCCAGTTGATGCCCAACGGCGAACAGCAACGGCAGATGCGCCGTTTCGCTGGCTGTGCTCGCTATGTCTACAACAAAGCACTGGCGCTCAAGAAAGAACGGTACGAGAAGAAAGAACATCCCACTCGTTTCCAACTGGACAAACTGCTGGTGCGGTGGAAGCCGGAAACACCGTGGCTTAGAGAAGCCCCGGCGCACGCACTACAGCAAGCGATTCTCGACCTCGATAGGGCCTACACGAATTTCTTCGAGAGGCGAGCCAAGTTCCCGAAGTTCCACAAGAAAGGAGTGCGAGATTCGTTTCGAGAATCGGACCAAAAGTGCATCAAGTTGGAGCAAGGGAACAACCGCATCCAATTGCCAAAGATTGGTTGGGTACGCTACCGCAACAGCCGTGAAGTTCTCGG
>QIAN01000097.1 GCA_003225005.1 Acidobacteriota bacterium
GCCGTGTTTTTTTGCGCCGTGAGGTTGATTACTTCAGCACGCTCACTCGCCGCCACATCGGCGCCGCGCGCACGCGCGACACATCGCCCGCCGCCATCAGCAACTGCACCTCATAGGCTTCCAGTGACTGGGCTGCTCCGGATCCTTCCGGCCACCACACGAATCGTCCACGCGAAAGACGCTTTTGGGCCAGCCAGTATCCCTGGCCGTCATAGCTGAGCAGCCGGATCGCGGTCCCGCTGCGGCTCCGAAACACGAACACACAGCCGGAAAAAGGATCCTCTGCCAGTTTCTCCTGGCACAGTTGCGCTACAGAGTCGATCCCTTTTCTTCCACAGAGCGGTAGAATCCGGCCATGCCGGCGGGCTGTCCGTTGATGAATGCTGCCAGCACGAAGTCTTCGCCGGAACCGAGACCACGCCGGGCGGCCCCGGACTGCGGAGTGGTCAGTCGGTGGGCGCCGGCCGAGGCGGAAAAAGCCAGCGGCTCGGTCGCTCGGTCTCGAGGGCTTCGAGACGGAGATGCCAGAATGGTTCGGCGTCCGGGGCGGTCAGGGTGCGGATTTGCATGTCTGAGTTTAGCTGGACTGCGTTCGGAAGCGTTCCAGTTGTTGCTTGAGGTCTGTGACTTCTTTACGGAGGGTCGCGACTTCGTCTTCCAGGTGGGTTATGCGGTCGCCATCGGTGGATGGAATGGCGGCATTGGTGACGGGATACGGGGGCGAGGGCGCCCGCGCCACACTGGCATCTGCCATGCCGAGGTCTTTCGTATCGCCGGAGAGCAGGTGCATGTAGCGAGATTCTTTGGTGCCGGGTTGTCGTGGAAGAACTCTTGCCAGCGGAGGATCTCTCTGCATGAGACGCTGCAGGGAGGACTGCACTTCGGTGAGATCTTCGAAGCGCTGCATACGTTCGGTGCGAGCGCGGAGCTCGCCGGGCGTCTGCGGACCGCGCAGCAGGAGGACGCAGAGCATGGCAGTCTCTCCGCGGGTGAAGTTGAACATTTCTTGCAGGCGATGCTCGTATTTGGTGACCCGGCTGTCGGCACTGCTCGCGGGTCCAGCCAGATTCTTGTTGTGGAGGCCGTCGAGCGCCTCACGCACCGCTGCTTCATCGAGCGTCATGACCGGGTCGCGATTGTTTTTCTGGTTGCAGGCGTTGACCAGTGCGTTTAGGGAGAGAGGATAGTAATCCGGTGTGGTGATATCTTTTTCGACGAGGGCGCCGAGAACTCGGGCTTCGACACTGTTCAGGAAGATGCTCACCAGGAGTTACGAACCTCGGTTACAGACTAACTCATGGATACCGCAATACATGCAGGAAAGAAAGAAGCCGACCATTGAGGGATGGTCGGCTTTCGGCGCATGGTCCGAAGATGTTCACTGGGCGGGCGTTTCAGGAGCGGCTGTCTCCTTCGGTGCCTCCTGGGGCGCACTCGCTACCACCTCGGGCGCTCCCGCGGGAGTGATCTTCACTGTGGCCAGGATCTTTTCCAGCCTGCTGAAGACTTTGCCGTGATCTACGTGTTTGGTAGCAGTCTCGGTGCCGCCTCCGATCGTGCCAACCTTTAACGCGAACTCGTAGCAGGCGCCATTTTTAAAGACGTGGAAGTATTTGGCGTCGCTCTCCTTGCTGCCTTCAGCAGCGACAGCCTCCGTAGATTGCAGCTCTAGCTCGCCCAGCATGAGCTTCGAGGAAGCCGCGTTCGCTCGAGTTCCAGAGTCCGCCGGCGTCTTGGGATCAGGCTGAGGCACGGAGAACTTACCGCAGTCCTCCGCACTGAGGTTTTTGTTTACGCTCACGTTGAACACTCCCCATTCGAAATCTGTGCCGGGAAAAGAGGTTGCGGGAAGAGAGACGGCGGCCAACGCTGTTCCGCCCGGTTGCGTGAAATCCATGGGGACAAGGCCGGATGAGATCTGTTCGTTGGCGGCATCACCGGTTTCGAGCGCGTACTTGCGCGGATACTCAAACGACACGCCATAGGTTTTGTCGGAGTACGTCACCGTGGAAGGCCGCTTCCTGGCGACTTTCTTCGGAGCTTTCTTCGCAGGTTCGGGCACGCTCGACGCCGGCAGCAGATCGGTACTGACAGCGGGATTCGCGCTCTGAGTAGTCGGAATCTGATTGCTGGACGCTGGTTGAGGTCTGTCTTTGGAGCAGCCAACTGTGATCGAACAGACAACGAGCAGCGCGGCGAACAGCAGCGTGCTTGCGTTTTTCTCCCACGCGATGGAGTTGTGGGTTCCTACGATTCTGCTTACAGAATGGAAACGGTTGATATGTGCCATGTTCGGTCACCTCCTGCTGCGTAGCAGCACTGATGAGAGTGCACGAGGTGCGCCACGGGCCCGATCGCTGATTTTGTTGAGGTTATCGCCATGTCGCAAGAAACATGTCGTGAGCAGCCGACACGCTGTGGGTTGAGGGACGCAGTTCGGGAGCCACCGAATGCCTGAAGCGCTCAAGCAGATTGAGGAGCGTTGAGCATAGTTTTTTGTGGAGATTGTGGCCGTCGGACATACGCGCGGGCGGTATAGTGGGCCGTGTTTGGAAGGTAAAAAGGAGGTTCCGATTTATGACCAACGCGCCTGCTTGTAGTGGTGGCATTTGCCGTGGGTGCAAGTTGCCTGTATGCGGCGGAGAAAAATGTTATTTTGGAGGGCACGCTCGTCTCCAGCGCCTGCTATCTTGAGAGCGACAACCGTCCAACTGGAAATGACATGGGAGGAAGAAGGGCTTGCGGTACCGAGTGCTTGAAACGCGGCGATCCAGCCGGATTGGTGACCAAAGAGAAAGAGTTTCACATCCTGGTCGCCCCTTCTCTGGCCCTCGCACTGTACGTGGGACTGCAGGTTCGCGTGACCGGTACAGACCACAATGGCACCATTGGTGTGGAGAAGGCAGAAGTCGCGAAAGACGGTAATTGGGAGGAAATAGACCTCAAGTCCAAGATGTGACGGCGTCTAAGTCGCCAGCGCATGCGTCGACTGGTCCGCCTACCACCTGATCATTCCTTCCGAGGCTGTCCCGTCGAAGCTCTGCTTAGGCGGCGATTTCTGTCGTAATCTTTCAAACAAATCGATCGCGGCTTCATCTGGTCTCCCCCGAAAATCGATAAGGGAATATCGTCGACCCGTTTTTCTCGGCAAACGTTTCTACCAGGTAACCATGTAGAGCGAGTTGCAGTTTTCGACGCGACGGCACAGTTGTCTGCAGGGCCACGATCGCGCCTTGGTTCACTTATAAAAGGGCGCAACATACGGGTTATGTTCTTGAGAACATAAGATGAACACTTAGTTGGCGAGCTTCCTGTCGAACATCCTGCCTTTCGTACCTTTCTTCTTGGAATAGGCAAGACCCCAGTCGTAGGTCTTGCGTCCCCACAGGATGGTGTCGATCGAAGGGGTAGAACGCGCGCATGCCGTAATCGACTGTGCGCGGTCGGCGATTTAGCCATTCGACATCGCCGTCTGGCCTGGCGATGTAACCGTCGGCGCTGATTGCGATGTAGACGATGATCTTTCGCCGTGCTTTCATGACACAATCTCCGACTCGCTCGCGAATTGACGCTGAAACCGCTGCGAATTCTGCGGATACGACGGGCGCAGCGCACGCAGCCACACTACCAATAGTGGCGTGCTGAAACAACCGGATAAGCAGAAGGCAGCTAGAAGCGCGGCGTGGCGCTGCGAGAAACAAAAGCAGATTCCTCGCCTCTCGCCGCTGGGCCGGCTGCGAAGACACGACGACAACAGACACCACGCGGCGCTGAAGCGTTTCCCTTCCACGGTGCTGTTCGCATTTGTGAGCGGTCCCGCGCTGTTTTACACGGCGGCCATACGGCGAATCAGATCTTCCTGCTCCGCTTTGCTTTCTGCACCGATGGTCATGGCGTCGAGCACACCGAGATTTAATGCGTATTTGAGCGCTTCATCCTGACGATTGCGCAGGTCGCCTTCGCCGAGAATCTTCATGCCAACAATTCCCTTTCCGCTGGCCTTCATCTCGCGTAGGACGCTCACTACGGTTGCGGGATCGGCGTCCATGTGCGAGCCAATGGGATTGATGCGGACTAGGTCGACTTCTACCCATGGTGACTTGGCTGCGGCGCGCAAGGCCTCGATGCTGTGGCAGGAGCAGCCATGGGCGCGGATGATTCCTTTTTCTTTCGCCTCCGAAAGAACGTCCATGACCGGTTGGTAGCGGCTGGTCCAGTCGCCTTCGGTGAGGCAGTGCATCAGGCAAACGTCCAGGTAATCGACTCCCAATTCGCGGCGGAAACGGTCGAGGTCGGCGCGAGCAGACTGGGCGTCGCGTGCCCAAGTTTTCGTGAGGAGGGTTACTTTGTCTCGATGAACGTGCTTGAGCGCTTCCCCGACGTGGGGATGACTTCCATAGGAATCCGCGGAATCGAAGAAGCGCAGGCCCTGGTCATAGCCGTTGAGCAGCAGGCCGGAAAGCCCTTGAATGCCGAGCCCCGTTTGATGCGAGCGGTGGCCGACGCCGACGGTGCCGGTTCCCATGGCGAGGCGGCTGGTCTTGATGCCGGTTTTGCCGAGAATAATGGTGTCGGCGGCGTTGAACTTTGTGGGCAGGCTCGGGATCGGAAACGGGAGTGCGGAAAGTCCCTTCGAGCCGAGCCAGGCTCCTAAGCCGGTCGCAGTGCGGAGAATAAATTCGCGGCGTCGCATAGGTCCTCCTGCGAGGGTTTGGAGATATGGTAGCTCTTTCTTGGACGTCGCGGCGAGTTTGTAGTGATCGTGGCGGAAGTTACGGGTGGCGTCTAATTGGCATTTCACTACGGTGGCGCTGCACGCAAGGTCCCCTTTCGACTTCGCTCAGGGCAGTCTTTCGCTCCGCCTGAAAAACGGTAACGCTCAGGATGCCGCCGACAGGGATAGATCGTTCGAGTCCAAACTCTGCGACAGCCCGGAGTTGGTTTGCGGTTGAGTAGGTGTCGGCATATAGTCGTCCTGAACATTGCTGGGTTGTTGGAAGGTTCTCTGCCGAGGGTACAGATCCATCTCGAGGAAACGCTATGCGAATGCTTCTGAACTGGATTCTTAGCGCGTTGGCTGTGTGGATCGTCTCGCGAGTTGTGCCGGGGATTTATGTGAGCGGCCCGGTGGCGGCGCTAATCGCCGCACTGGTGATTGGATTCATCAATGCAACCATTGGCCTGCTGTTAAAGATTCTTACCTTCCCTTTGACCTTGCTCACGCTGGGACTGTTTTGGTTCGTCATCAATGCCTTGATGCTTGAGTTTGCTTCGGCGCTGGTTCCGGGCTTTCAAGTTCGCGGATTCTTTGCCGCTTTCGTGGGCGCGATCGTTTTAAGTTTGGTGAATATGTTGCTGAAGTGGCTGGCGTTTCCGCTGGATGCGCGACGCGATTAGCAGCAAGAAGTCAGCCCTCAGCATTTAGCCACGACCTGCCGGCGGATATTTTTCTTCCGACGTGCGCAATCCTCTATTGGCGCGGAGATCATGGTTTCGTGCTTCCCCGCTTGCTGGGCTTGATTGACTCCCAATCTTTGTCGCTCAGGGCGCGGCCGAGGTTGCTGAATTCTCCGGCGCCTTGCAGAAATTCTCCTCCATCCATGCGGATGACTTCTCCATTGATGTAGCAGGAGCCGTCGCTTACCAGAAATGCGGCCAGATTGGCCAACTCTTCGACGGTGCCGAAGCGGTGGAGCGGGTTGCGATCGAGAGCGAGTTTTTCAAGTTCAGGACGCGGCAAGAGCCGGGAGAAGGCTCCTTGCGTGGGAATGGGACCGGGGGCAATCGCGTTCATGCGAATGCCGCGATTGCCCCACTCGACGGCGAGGCTGCGAGTGAGAGCCTCGACTCCGGCTTTGGAGATGGCGGAGGGGACAACGTAAGCAGATCCCGAAGGCGCGTAGGTCGCGGATATGCTGAGTACAGTTCCACGGTGGCCAGCGTTGACCCAGCGGCGTCCGCAGGCCATGGTTGCATGGAGCGCGCCCATGAGCACGATGCCGATTACGGAATCGAACGCGCGGGGAGAAAGATCTTCGGTGCGGGCGATGAAGTTTCCGGCAGCGTTGTTGACGAGTACATCGAGCGGGGCATATTTCCAGATAGCGTCGATCATCGCTTCGACGGCGTCGAGATTGCGGACGTCGCATGGAAGGGCTTGAATTGCGCCTCCGGTGGCGGCGGCGAGTTCGGCTGCGGTCTCTTTGAGGACGGATTCGCGGCGGCCGCAGATGCAGACAGTTGCACCGAGTTCGAGGAAGCGCTGAGCCATGCCTTTGCCGAGGCCCGTGCCTCCTCCGGTGATGAGGATGCGTTTGCCGTGGAGAAGATTTTTCTCGAACATGAGTGCTCCGTGCGGGTGCCGTTAGCGAATAAAAGATGTCGAGATTGTAGCGACGATTTCAAATTGACGCTGGAGCTAAGGTCGATCCTATACGAGTGCCTGCCGCAGCGGCTAAAGCCGCCGTCCTCTGGAGAGAACTATCGGCACGACTGAAGTCGTGCCCTTCCCGATTCGTCAGCGCGCTGGTAACGCCTCGCAGATCAGAAGACATCGCAGGCGATGCGGAATCCGTAATCGGCGTACTGGAATTCGGGCGGGATGCTGGAACGGGCGGAGCAGCGCGCAACCTTGATCTGATGGCGCCAGGAACCTCCGCGGGAAGCCTTGCGCTGGCCGAGCTCGAGGCCGCGTGGATTGCGCTGGGGCGACATCGAATAATAGTTGGGATCGTACCAGTCGCTGCACCACTCGTGGACGTTGTCGCAAATGTCATAGAGGCCGAAAAAGTTGGGGGAGTAACCGGCGACTGGCTCCGGGCCGTTTTGCCAGCGAGTGGCATAATCGGGACGAGACTGCGGCGGCTCGTCGCCCCAGGGGAATTGTTTCTGTTCTTCGTCACCTCGGGCAGCGCGCTCCCACTCGGCTTCGGTGGGCAGACGGTACGCGCGGCCGGTCTGAGTTCGCAGCCATTCGCAATATTGTGCGGCATGAAACCAGGAAACGCCGGTCACAGGCTGATCGGGATGATTGAAATTCGCATCATTCCAGAAAGGTGGCGGCAGAGTTGAGGTGGCGCGCCGGAACAGTTCATATTCCGCGTTCGTGATCTGGGTGGCTGCCAGCAGGAAAGCATCGACCCAGACACGGTGGACGGGACGTTCGCAGTCTTGACCGGCGTCGCAGCCCATGAGGAACCAGCCTTCGGGGATGGGGACCAAAGATGGTTCTAACCAGATGGAAACAGCAGATTGCGATCGAGAAGCCGACATTTTGCCTGGGATGGCCGCTGGTCTCTTGCCGAGGTTAAAGTTTACCAGCGCCGGATGGCGAAATGGAAATCGGAAACCGGAAGAGGCGCTGGTTGGTGTTGCAGGATTTTCAGAACGGATGCGAAGCCGGGCCTACTGACTGCGCAGCATGCGGACGACTTCGGCGACCTGGTTTTCCTGAAAGAGGCGAATCGCGGCGATGCCTGCGGCGCCAGCATCGAGGCAGGAGCGAGCGTTATTTAGCGTGATGCCACCCAGGGCGAGGACGGGGATGTCAGCGCGGCAAGCTTCACGCAGGGTTTCGAGACCGGCGGGCAGAGAGCCGGGTGCGTCTTTTTTTTCGAAGACGGGGCCAAAGACAGCGAAGTTGGCACCATTTGTTGCCGCGCGGGCGGCATCTGAGGGAGAGTGACAGGACACCCCGATGATCGGTTCAGATCGATGGCTTTCGCGGGCAGGAGTGCCCGCGCCACACGACCATATCTTGCGGACGCTGGATGGGGACACGTCGTCGGAGCGCAGCTGTACGCCGTCGGCATCCACTGCCCGTGCTATGTCGGTGCGGGAGTTGATGAGAAGAATAGTTCTTGGGTTCAGGTCTCCGTTTCTGAGGTCTGATTTGTCGGTTCTCAACCTTGATTCGTCGCGAATGATGCGGATGGCCTCTTGCGCCAGCCATTCCAGTTCGCGGGCAGAAAAATCTCTTTCGCGGAGTTGAATGTATGCGACCGCTGCACGGGCGGCTTCTCGGATCTTCTCCAGCAGGCGCCCTCGGCGCGCGGATTCGTCGCCGGCGAAGGCTTTGCGGTCGGTGATGTAACAGAGTAGGGGGCGGCGAGGCATTAGATGCCCAGTCTAATGCAGTGGCAGCCCGCGGCCAGATTTCAGCGCGAAAGCTCCCCTCGCAAGAGCGGTCTTTCTCTTTCCTCCTTAGCTTTTGTTGGCTGTCGGCTTTCGACTCGCCTTTAGTGGTAGCGGAAGGCCGGAACACGCCGGACGGACCCGGGCCGTACTGGGCGTACTAGAGTCAAACCATGATGGTTACGGCCTGGTCTTCGCAATTTCGGGCACGACTTCGGGTTTCTTGGGCTGCTCGAGGTGGTAGGCGGTCAGACCTTCGCGAAGGAATGCGAACGCGTCCTCCGGAGAGTCCACGATTTTAAATAGATCAAGGTCTTCTGGCGCGATGGTGCCAGCGTCGACAAAAGCCTGGAAGTTGATGATGCGGTTCCAGTATTTGCTGCCGTAAATCACGACCAGAATCTTTTTGGCCAGCTTGTCGGTTTGCGCAAGCGTGAGGATTTCAAACAGCTCGTCCATGGTGCCGAAGCCGCCGGGAAAGATGACCAGGGCCTTCGAAAGATAGGCGAACCAAAACTTGCGCATGAAGAAGTAGTGGAACTCGAAGTTCAACGACGGGGTGATGTAGGGATTCGGATCCTGCTCGAAGGGCAGATGAATATTCAAGCCGATGGTCTTGCCGCCGGCCTCGTGGGCCCCTAGATTGGCGGCTTCCATGATTCCTGGTCCGCCCCCGGTGGTGACGACAAAGCGGTGACGGCGGGCAGGTATCTGAGAGGACCACTTCGTCAACAGAAAGGCCAAGCGGCGGGCGTCTTCGTAATATTGAGCCATGTCTACGGCAGCCACGGCGCGCTTCACTTGCAGTTCCTGCTGGTGGAGCGGGGCTTTCGCTTCATTCTTTTCTATGGCGGTCAAGCTCTTCTTGGCTTCGGCGTGACCGGAAAAGCGGGCGGAACCGAAGAATACGACGGTATCCTGGATTTGCTCACGACGAAACCGCGACAACGGTTCCTGGTATTCCGACAGTATGCGAAGAATGCGCCCGTCGGGACTGTTCAGAAAAGCCTGATTCCGATAGGCAAGGGGCGCTGACTTCAGTTTTTCAGTCATGCAAAAATTCTCGTTCGGCAAACTTGCCGGCCGTCTTCCGCGACTTTCAGAATACTGCAGCGACAACGACAGCGGCAGTGGGAATCCGGATGCAGCACATTACTTTGGGGCTACTTGTTTTCGTGGTAGTGAAGAGCCTCCCAGAAGCCGATCCAGATGTCCAGCAGTCCCAAGCCGCTGCAAAGACCGCGGAAGAAGCCGCTGGAGACGAAGGTGCGAAGGTTGGGAAACATGAGCAGGAGAGAGTTGTCAGTCCATTCCGGCGTCCAAGGCAAGATGACAAGCAACACTCCAGCGACCGCACTGATCAGGACAAATAGAAAGACGGAAACACGGTGCAGCCAGAGTTGAAGTCCAGTGTGTTTCTGGCCGAGCGGAAGCGGCGGATCAAGGATCGCAGTGTGAGTTCCGGAAGTTTGCGCTGGGCCGGGCGTAGACGGATCGTCAGCCCGGTTTTCGCGGGGATCGGGCTCGGCCATTAAGCGCCCCTCTGCGGTCGAAAGGACGGGAATGCGTTCGGGCGAGATTTCGAGTGCGCTTCAACGGCTGGCAGGCAAAAGTTAGGGATGAAAGCCATCAAACTATTCTACGACTTCAGGACCTTGATGCGCTCGGCGACGTCGCGATAATCAATGTTGCTGCCGTAGACCTGAGTGAAGTGCTTGAGAGCAGAAGGTTTGTCGCCCGAAGTCTCGTAGGCGGCTCCCAACTCGTAGTGCAGGGCGACGCGCGTATCTCCGTCGATGCTGGGAACGCTGAGAGCCTTGTCGTACCAGCGGATAGCGGCTTCTGGAACTCCCTTATCGAGGAAGCACTGGGCCAGCCAGGTGTAGGTCTGCATGATCTGCGAAAAGGCGTGACCGCGCTCCACCGACTGGCAAGCCTTCTGCAATTCGCCGATGGCCTCATCGAGAAGTCCCATTTCACGGAACGCGATCCCCAGATTGTAGTGTGTCTCCGGATCTTCGTCCGCGGAAGCAAGATCGGCTTCCAGATCCTGTTTGAGTTCGCCGAACATCTCAGCCAGATCCACGCCCGCATCCTCGGCGAATGGAGAGGATTTGGCTGCGCCCACCGGCATCGAATGGGCGGTAGAAGGTTTTGGCGGTGGCACGGTTGCAGCTCTGGCCGGTGCTGTCCCTGCTGCTGCTGCCGCAGCCATAGGAGCGCTGGCAGGCGGGGCGACTGCTGGCGGCGCGGCTGGTGGCGGCGCTTGGGGTGCAACGGCGGAAACAGGTTCAGGTTCAGCGACCGGAGCGCCCTTCAAGAAATCATCGCCCAGCGAAGCTTCCAGGTCGGCGACGAGCTCACCCAAGGCCGGCGCCTCAGCGGAAGGGTGCTCAACCGGAGCGGCCGGCTCGAGGTGAGGTTCGATTGTTTTAGCGCGTTGCTGCCTCTGATGCTGGTCAGCTAAGGTCGCGTCGGCATCGTGCTCGACCGCGCCCGGGAGAAAGCTGTCGCCCAGGGAAGACTCGAGATCGGAGACAAATTCCTTCAGAACGCCCGGCTGTTTGACTCTGACTTCGGGTTCAACTTCCGCTGCCGACGCGGCTACTTCGGGTGCGGGTTCCAAAGCCGACGGAGTTACTTCGCTGGCGGGCGCGTCCTCGAGAGAAACGGTGATCTCTTCTGCGCGCAGGTCCGCGCTGGGGATGTCCTCGGCTGCAATTTCCTCGATGGAATCGGGAACACCTAATTCTTCTTCGTCGGCAGGGGCCTGACTAGCGGCCTCGATTTCGGCGCGCAGGGTAGCCAGCAAAGCCCGGTCATGAGTCAGAGTCTGCAGCTTGGCGAATGCTGCCGATGCCTGATCAGACATGCCGTGGCCAAGATAGAAACGTACCTCCTCGACGGTCTCTTCCGACTTCTCGTCGTGAGTGTCGGGGCTGGCATCGGCGGCGGGGAGATCGTGGTCGCCCACAGCGTCGCTGATTTCAACCGCAGCGATCTCTGCGGCCGGCGGGTCTTCTTCAACCGTAACCGAGTCTTCCCATTCTGAAAGCAAATCGAGTTCGTCCACTGCCGGAGCAGATTCATTCGAGGGCTCTGCGGGCTCCGCAACGATGGCAAATTCAGTTTCAGCGCTGCTGCGTGCATGGGCAGCTTCATGAACCGGTGCCGGTGCAAATGCCGGCCACGGGACTGCGGCGGCTTGCGCCGCCGCAGTTCCCTCAGGCGTTATCTCCGTTAACAAAACGTCTTCTGCCACAGCAGCCTTCGAGGTTGAGGATCGCTGTTCATAACGTTCCGCAAGCTCGCCGTAACCGGTGGCTTCTTCGGGATATCCCGCCTCCGAGTAGATATTTTGCAGGGTATGACAGCAGACCGCAGCTTCAGCGAATCGGCCGGCGCGAGTATGCAGAGCGGCGAGACGCTGGTTCAAACGCAAATCGTTGGGAGCCTGCGGCAGCACTGCTACGAGAGGTCCCAAAGCTTTAGCAGGAATGTTGTACGAGATAAAGAGTTCGGCGTCGGTGAGCGCGGAGCGGACAGCCAGCGCGACTTCATCGGAATAGTGCTGGTGAACGGGAGGAGTGGTGGCCTCCAACTCGTCCACGATAACGGCAGCTTCTTCCGGAGTGATGAGGTTTACACCCGCGGCAGTCCCTCCGAGCTGTGCTACCACCTGCTGGTAGTTCGCCATGTGCAAGGGGTTCTGAGGCTCCACGGTTGCCAGCTTCTGATACAGATCACGGGCGCGTGGCAGGTTGCCGGACTGGACAGAAGCGTGCGCCAACAATTCGTATACCTCGGTGACGTGAGTGTTGTCTCCGGCCTTAAGGAAAAGAGCCAGCAATTTCTCCAGAGAAGCAGGGTTTTCGCGGACATGACCGATGATGGAGTGCAGGCTCTCCAGCGCCTTCGCTGAGTTTGTGGAGAGCAGCCGCTCGGAGTGTTGATCGTAGACCAGCAGCGCGTTCTCATATTGGCCGGCCTGCATCAGAGCGTCGGCGAAACCTGAGATCGCGGCCAGGTCGTTGTGAACAGTCAAAAGCTTATGGGCCAGCGTGCCGGCATCGGAGAGGTGTCCCACGTGCAGGTAAGCCTTGAGCAGGTCACGCAGGCCCTCTGGTTTGGAGTCAATATCGCCGACTTTTTGCAGACAAGTGATAGCCGCTTCGGCATCGCCTGATTCGAGCAGATTCCGACCGTGCATCAGCAGCGCATAACTGTTGGCGGGATCGAGGGTCAGCATGCGCTGCAGCACCTCCTCGGCGCCGGCCAGCGACCCCTTTGACCGCATGGTTTCAGCGACTGCGGAAAAAATCTGCCAAGCCTCGGTCTTCTTGCCCGAGCGGACATACACTTCCGCCAACCGGACGCGCATGGCCGTGTTCTCCGGATCCATTTCTAGGATCTTCTGAAAAATGCGGACTGCGTTTTCCAGCTCGCCGGCTTTCAGGAATTCGTCGGCCACCTGCAGATACTGAGCGCGGGCATCATTGAAGAGACCCTGTTGAGTGTAAAGCTCTGCCAGCTTCAGCACGCACTCAAGCGAAGGCTTGAGCTTGCTGATCTTCTTGTACATGGCGATAGCCTTGACCGTGAATCCCTGGGTGGCATAGGCATCGCCCACACTCTTAAAACAGGCCGTGGCCTTGTCGTTATCGCCCATGCGGGCGTAGAGGTCTCCAACGGTGTTACTCACCGTGAGATCCTTGGTATCATTCTTGAGGATCTTGTCGTACTCAGCGATGGCATTTTGCAGCTTGCCCTGCTGGACATACTTCTCCGCAGCGCTGAGGACCTTTTGTTTGTTGAACCCGAAACCGAACGCCATATAGGTACGAACTCCAGCCCCTGGTCTTATCGCGGAAGCTACGAACCATTCCGGGGAAGCATCCCCGGGAAAACGTCTACGGCAATCCCGGATGCGGTCGAGATGGCCGATCGGACAAGGCCAATTGTACGGCTGGACATGGCAAATCGCATGGTTACTAAGGGTTACCAAAAGGGAGTGTACAAGTGGGTTACGAAGGGAACATGTGGCACGTAAGCATGCGACTCCGCCAAGATGGCCTGGTAAGGACAAGGTGGAGACTAGCTAATCAGCAATGCACCCCATGAATTACGGAGTCTCAGGAGAAAAACACGGATCCGATGGCTGTTTCCAGAGAGATTCTGGACGATTCACAGGCAATCCGCGGCCATTCCATGCGCTAGGAGTTGCGTGAATGCTGCAAATTGCTGAGTCGAGAAAGATCCCAACTTCGGTTGGGCTTGGCTTCCCGGGAGAGTGTACCTTGGAAACCAAGAAATTCTAGACCTAAGACGCAAGGAACAATTTCTCAATATGACATGGATCAGAACCATTCCGGCTTCAGAAGCTGATGAGAAACTCCGCCAGGCCATTGCTGACCAGAGGCTCGTGTATCCCAAGGAATATGCGGATCCGGTGCATCCGGACGAAAGTGGCGGGTCGTCAATCGTGGGATCGCACACGCTAATTCCCGACGCGCTCTATCACGCCTTCAGTACGTTTGGAGTGCTCCTGTCGCCCGACCTTCCGCTCAATCGGCGGCAGCACGAGATGATCACCACGGTGGTCTCGGTGACGAACCGGTGCAAGTATTGAATCGAGTCACACGCAGAGTTTCTGCGTAGGGTGACACTGGACAAAGAGCTGGTCGCGGCGCTTGACAAGGACTACACGACCGCGCCGATCACATCGCAGGAGCGGGTGATGCTTGACTACGTAGTCATGGTGACCCGGGACGCAACGAAGGTGCGGAAGGATGACATAGAAGCATTGCGCACGGCCGGATTCGATGACCGCGGCATTCTGCAGATTACTCTGATTGCTTCCTGGTTCAACTACATCAATCGGGTGGCGGATGCGCTGGGCGTGGGGAGAGAGTAACGTTCATACCAGCAGGATCGCCTCCGAGTGGTCATTCATCCCCAAAGGTCGCTTTTATTTGTTCTTTTCACTCCCAACCTTGTGACGAAGATAGGCCTCGATTTCCGTCCTGCCTGCGTGTCTCGCCCAGTCGGCCGGGGTAGCCTGCCACAGGATATCCTTCAAATCGAGTCGCGCACCGCGTTCGACGAGAAGTCGGACGAGTTCACTATGGCCGGCCCCAGCGGCCTGATGCAACGGTGTCGTATGGGAATGGCCCCCGACCGGGTTATATCGATTGGGATTTTCGCCCGCGTCCAGCAACAGGCGAACGATCTCGACATGACCAAACTGCGCGGCCAGCGCGAACGCCAAGTGGCGATCCTCACTGTTGGTACCCGGAAGCAACCGGCAGGCCTCCTCGATGCGTCCCCGAGCCGCCGCCACAGGCAGATCAATCCGACCGCCGCGCCCGATCAAAGCGTTCAGCGCTTCCAACTCGCCATGCAAGGCCGTAGCGTGGATCGCGCTGTTGGGATCCGCTCCGTAATCGCAAAGGAGATGGATTAACGGAAGTTGCATGCCACATTCCCGCGGCACACTGCCAGTCGAGACAAGCATAAGCGTCTCGTTCAATGCTGGTTCTCCGCCAGCATCAAGAATGACGTTGGCCACCCGAACAATGTTGTCCGGCAAAATGCCGTGGCGAACCGGATTCTCTGCTACAAATTCCAAAAGTGTCGGATTCCGAAAATAGTTCCCGCCTTCGAAGGTGACGTGCTGATGCACAAGGTTCGGATGTTGATGCAGGTGGGCACGCAACCCAGCCACGTCACCTCGATCGAGGAGGTCCACCGCGCGGCGAAATGTTGCGTCTTCAATTCGCTCATGATGAGGCAAATTCAGTTGATCTGAGAGCGCTGGTCTTTCAATATGCGCTTTCAATCTCGCCCAGCTCGGAAATCCATACTCGCGAGCGATTGCGAGCTGTGCACCACTTAGGCTTAGGTGGGAGTCGAAGATTGCAACGTCCGTGGCCCTACCGAAACGCGGGTGAAATTCCCTGATCCGCTGGGCTGCTCCTGGAGTGCGGGCGGTATGCTCCTTCAGCAAGTCCTTCGCTTGATACTTGAGATGATCGAGATTCGGATTCGAGGGGAGGCGTCTTACTGGCATGACGAACTTCCTTTCGTATGCCCGAGGTCCGCATCTATGGGCAGAAAGTTAGTTCGTGAAAAAGAATTGTTGCGATCAGGTGGACTTCTGTCCTTTCCGCGGACCAGATGCGCCCTTTGCGCTGCCGTGATGTTATCACCAGGGCAGAAAAGTCGGCACCACGGTCACACCAGCCCACACCAGCCCAACGTCCAGCAGGTCCTAGGTTTGCGCCCAATTCAGAGCTTTTTTGCAGGATAGCCCCTTTGCTTCAGGGTTCCGGCGCGTAGCGTCTGACTCCTGCACATGTTATGGGTCCTTACGGGCCTTCCGCTCGATAATCTGGAAAAATATTCATTGAAAATTAACCCCCTGTCAACACTCCTGAAACGTTTCGGCAACCAATTTCTCTTAGACTCCTCTTGTCCCGATTTACTGCACGCCATTTCCCAAGTACTGCGCGGTTCGCCCGGGTCATCGCGGTCGAAGATCCCATCCTCGGAAAGGGCCTTGCCGCGATGGTCTCGGGTCTGAATTTGAACAACGAGGTGTTCGAATTCTACCAGGGCAGTTCCCAGTTTCCGATCAGCGCGAGTACTACAAGCCGACGGACACCTTTTGGACTTCGGTGGGAACTGGGACGCGAGAAATGAAGTAGCCCGGAAACCTAACCGTGACCTCAAAGATTGCGTGCGTCCCACCTTCGCCAGCCGCGAGGTCGAATCTTGACCGAAAGATAAGCGCAACAGTGTTGACCGCACCGATTGACGCCTCGGGTGGTCGGTCGTGCGGAAGCTATCCCGCTTCCCCACGGCCTGAGTGACAGCCGCGACTCTTCCGAATAATCGGCCGACCGAACAGCGCCGGAGATCGGTGCTCCTTCTCCCCTAGGATTGTTGAGTAACGTTTCCCGTCTGTAGGCGGCTAAACTTGCATACAGAGGCAAGGCTCAGCTGGATTTCTCGCCGCCCCCCTTATGGCCGAATCGTTAGCAGAATTCTTCTTGGCGAACTTCCGTGCGCACCGCAACGAACCCGCGTATGGGCAGCGGTGCGGGTACCGGATGGAGTGGTGGTCCTATGGCCAAGTCGTGGATGGGGCTTTTCGCTTCGCCCGGGAATTAGAGGCGCGTGCAATCGGTAAAGGCGACCGCGTCATGTTTTGGGGCGAGAATTGTGCTCAGTGGGTCGCGGCTTTTTTCGGATGCGCGCTGCGCGGGGCGATTGTCGTCCCGATGGATAATGGGGCATCCGCCGATTTCGCGACACGGGTTCTGTGCCGGGTCGAGGGCAAACTGTTGGTTTGTTCAAAACGGCACGCTCACGGGCAGGCCGGGGGGATCGGTCCTGCGCCGCCTACTTTGGTTCTGGAAGATTTCGCGCAAGAGCTCGGTCATCATTCTCGATTGCCCGTTCCGAACGCCGCTGTTGATCGGGACGACATCTTGCAAATCGTGTTTACATCAGGCACGACAGCCGACCCCAAGGGGGTGGTGATCACGCACGGCAATGTGCTGGCCAACATCGAGCCTTTCCAGCAGCGGACGGGTGCTTACCTCAAGTATGAGCGGTGGGTGCATCCCATTCGATTCTTGAACCTGCTGCCGCTGAGCCATATCTTCGGACAGTTTCTTGGGATGTTTTTGCCACCGCTGCTCGGAGGTGCGGTCATTTTCCAGGAGGAGCTCAAGCCATCGCAGATCGTCCGCACCATTCGGCGGGAGCGAATTTCAGTGTTGGTCAGCGTGCCGCGAGTGTTGCAGTCGCTGAAGGATAAAGTGGAACGCGATCTGGAAGATGAGGGGAAACTGGATAACTTTCGCGGCCGTTTCCGCTTGGCCGAGGGCAAACACTTTCTGCGCCGGTGGTGGATGTTCCGGCATATCCATCGCCGGTTCGGCTGGAAATTCTGGGCTTTCATTTCGGGCGGCGCGGCGCTTGATGGGAATACTGAAGAGTTCTGGGGACGCCTGGGCTACGCCGTGATCCAGGGATACGGATTGACGGAAACAACTTCGTTGATCAGTGTGAACCATCCTTTCCGGCGGGGTAAGGGATCGATCGGGAAAGTGCTTCCTGGGCGTGAAATCAAGCTGGCTGAGGATGGTGAGATTCTGGTGCGTGGGGCGGGAGTGGCTGCCGGCTACTGGGATGGACGCGCCCAACAGACAGTTGGCGACGAGCACGGCTGGTATCGCACCGGCGACATTGGCGCACTGGATGTAGCCGGCAACCTCTATTTCAAGGGACGCAAGAAAGATGTGATCGTCACTCCGTCCGGGATGAATGTTTATCCCGAGGATCTCGAGGCCGCGATGCGGCGCCAACCTGAAGTGAAGGATTGCGTCGTGGTTGGGATCGAGCGAGACGGAAATGCCGAGCCCTGTGCGGTGGTTATTCCGCGCGACGACGCTGGTTTGGAAGCGGCAGTGCAGCGTGCAAATCAGTCTTTGGCGGAATATCAACGCGTGCACAGATGGATCGAGTGGCGGCAACAAGACTTTCCCCGCACCTCCACGCAAAAGCCGCGGCGGAATTTGATTCAGCAGGCAGCCCAGGCGCAGATCTCGCAACCGCCGGTGCAATCCGACAGTGCCGGCAGAGCCGAAATTAGCCCGTTGGCCGAGCTCATCGCGGGTATCACAGGACGTACCGGAGCCAGGGTGAGTGCTGAATCGAATCTCGATTCAGACTTGGGCCTGGGCTCGCTGGATCGTATGGAATTGCTGGGCGCTTTGGAAGATCGCTATCAGGTTGATCTCAGTGAAACCGGCTTCGGGGCGGCACACACGGTGGGGGATTTGGAGCGAATGTTGCGCGCCCAGGCGGCGGAAAGGCTCGTGCATCACTATCCGCGTTGGGCCCTGCGCTGGCCGCTGACCTGGCTGCGATTTCTTGCACATTACCTGCTGATGAGGCCCGCCATTGTACTGCTGGGTTGGCCTCGAATCGAAGGGCGCGAGAATTTACAGGGATCGAGCGGGCCTGTTCTCGTGGTCTCAAATCATGTTGCTGGTGTAGACGTGGGATTCATACAGACCGCTCTGCCGGTACGTTTCCGTCATCGGCTGATTACAGCTGCGGGCGGCGAGGCGCTCGAAGCCCTGCGCACGCCTGCGTCCGATAAAGGATTGCTCGGAAGAATTTACGACCGTGTGCAATGGACTCTCGGAGTTTCGCTGCTCAATCTGTTTCCGCTTCCACGTCAAGCCGGTTTCCGCCAAAGTTTTGCTTATGCCGGAGAGGCGGTGGATCGCGGCCATAGCGTGCTGGTTTTTCCGGAAGGCCGTCACACGGTGGATGGAAACATAAATCCGTTTCGCGCAGGAATTGGGCTGCTGACGAAGAATCTCGGCATTCCCGTTCTCCCCATGCGGATCGATGGGCTGTGGGAAGTCAAACAAGCAGGCAGACGATTTGCCGCGCCTTGGAAAATTCGCATCCGTATGGGCAGGCCTTTACGCTTCGAGCAGGATATCGATCCCGAGCAAATCGCGCGGCAGCTGCAGAGAGCGGTGGAAGAACTTTAGCAACTGAAGTCGCGAAGTCGCGAAGTCGCGAAGTAGCGAAGTAAGGTCCGTCATCTCCGACAGCTCATCGTACTGCCGGAGATGGGGGTTTTACCATCTCCGAACGGCGAATCAGGGAGCGCAGACCCGAACCCGATCAATCAATTACTCTTCGTCGAAACGGCGGAGATAATTCTTATGGATTCTCTCGCCCCGGAAAAGGCTCCTCTGGTGGATGTCTGGACGAAAAAAACGTTGACGTCTCTGCTGACACCTGGCGGCTGGGTGCTGCTCGGCATGGCCATCATCCTGCATACCGGCGTCGTCAGCATCCCGTTGCCGGTCGTCACCTTTCTTTATTACGGGGCTTTTACAACAGGACTTCTGCTCGCCTGGCGATTCCATTCCAGCCGCATCTTCTTCGCGCTGCTCCTGCTATTTCTTGCCCAGAAAGCACTCACGTTTTTTCTCGCCGGACACATTCCTGAAGCCGGGACGGGCCGCATGGCGCTTGAGAGCATCGGTCTGCTATTACCGGTGAATTTCATTCTTCTCTCGCTGGCCATCGAGCGAGGATTCAGCTGGTCCAGCAACACTCCGGCTGGTCTCCTGCTGTTTGTGGAATCCACCGTGGTTGCCGTCTTGTGTCGGCCCGGCCCGCGAGACCCGGTATCGGTTCCCTCTCATGCATTGCATCACGCGGTCACGACTGTTCCATTGCCGACATCTGCATGGCTTGCATTTTCTGCGGCGATCATCGTCCTGCTCGCCCGCTTCTTGCTTTTTCGAAAACCCGCGGAAAGCGCGCTGCTCTGGTCTCTGGCGGCTGCCTTTCTGGCCTTGCACTTCGGAGGCGCAGGAAAGGTATCTCTTGCGTACTACGCAGCCGGCACCCTTATACTCGCGATCTCCATCGTCGAAACCTCGTACCTGCTGGCCTATCACGACGAGTTAACCGGTCTGCCTTCCCGGCGCGCCTTCAACGACACGCTCGAGCGCCTCGAGACACCCTATTCCATCGCCATGGTCGACATTGATCACTTCAAGCGATTCAATGACACCTACGGACATGACACGGGCGACGAGGTCCTACGGCTTGTGGCCGCCAGGCTGGCTCGGGTCACTGGTGATGGAGACGCTTATCGTTGCGGCGGAGAAGAATTTGCTGTCGTGTTTCCCGGCAAGACGACGCCAGAGGTCCTCGACCACCTCGAGCATCTAAGGACAATCATCGAACAGTGCACATTTCGCACACGCATCGCCGACCGGCGCCAAATGCATCGGGGAGCCGACCGACGCAACCCGCTCAGTCGGGGACGGGCTCATACCGGTCCCGCCATACGCCGGCTCGCTGCGGGCAGTAACTCCTCGCCTCTCTCTATCACTGTGAGCATTGGTGTTGCCACCTCTGCTCGGGCGATGCCGAATACCGATCAGGTAATTCGGGCTGCGGATAAAGCCTTGTATCGAGCCAAGTCGAACGGCCGGAACCGCGTTGAACCGGCGTTGGTCTCGCGCCGGCCGGCTCGCGCTAAAGCCGCCGACATCGCGTGAAACCAGAAGTACCGAAGACGTTAAGCAGAAATCGAGTGACATCTCTGCAGCGGAAAAATACCGCGGAAGGAAATCAAATGCTAGATCGGTTCACGCCTATCGGCTGAAACGTTTGCCCGGACCATCAATTCAGGGCGGGATTTGCGATGGTCCGGGCGCGCACGTTTAGCAACCACCACGGGCTGTGCGGTCAGCCCGCAGGGTTGGGTGGGGTTGCGCGTTTCCGTCCGCTGCCTCCGCACGCGGGACACTTAACGCGGATAAATGCAACGCCTTGAGACTTGCCGCCAATGTCCACCGGCTTCGCAAGGTATCCAGTACCGCCGCAGTCTGGGCAGCTCTCCGGATCCATCGCCCCCCTCGTGTGGCTGGATTTTCAACGACGTTTCGCTGAAAGCCGCAACAAACTCGTTCACGTTACGAATCACGAACAAAAATCTGGCCGACGCCGCTAAGCGGTATTGCTGAATCGGGCCAGCGCTCAGAGCAAAAAAGAGCCTAATACCAGGATGGCCCAACGATGCCACGGCTGAGACCGTCGCACTTCTTAAAACAATCACGCAACAATGGTTTTGTGGTGCACCTGACCCGGATAATGGAGGGGATGTCGCAGGTCTCGGCGGCGATGACGTAGCCGGCTATGAAGCCGATGACTGATGCCGAAGCCCTGTCCTCGTTCGGCAGACAGCGAGTCTAGTTCTTGGCCTGCGCCTTCTGCTGTTCAGCGTTGTAGGCCTTCCAGGCCTGGTCGATTACGTAGGCGTGGACAGCGTCGGCCTCTTTGGTCGTCATCTTCGCGTTAGGGAAGGCGAACTTTGGAGGATTGGCGAAGCCGGGCATTCCTTTGTCCCAGTGAGTGCCTGCGAGGACGATGGCGTACCACTGCTTGTGCACTTCGGGCGGGGCGTAGCGGAGATCGGGGACGGCGCCGTTGCGCACCCAGGCGCCGCTGCCGTCGATGTCGGGGGAGTGGCAACCGTCGCAGACGAATCTTCTGTAGATGTGCTTGCCCTCTTGAATGGTTTCGGCGCTGGCGGTTTGTGGCGGAGGCTTGGGCACGGGCGGAACGATGTCGGGCGGCGTGGGGAATGGCGTGGTGGCTCCGAGTTTGAAGGCGAGCAGACGGGCCGGACCGCGCTTGGATTCGGGCGTGGCCATGGTCCAGGCGGGGGCGAAAAGGCGCGAGCCTGAGCCCCATCCTACGGGGGTGAGCACGTATTGCTCTCCGTTTACAGTGTAGGTGACAGGAACGGAGTCGATGGCAGAGCCGGTTTTGATGGACCAGACTTTTGCTCCGGTGTCGGCGGTGTAGGCGGCGAATTCTCCGCTGCCCTGTCCCTGGAAACTGACCATCGAGTGGATTGGGAAACCGGGTCCCATGCGATCAGTCTGCCTTGGGAGCCTTTCATCCATTCGTTGCCGCCGTCGGGATCTGCTTGCATGGGGGATTGACGATCGGTGGCAGGAATATAGATCAGGCCGCTGAGCGAGCTGTAGCTCATGGGCCACCAGTTGTGAACGGTCCACTGTTTGCCCCCGCCGGCAGAGGCGGGGACTTCGATGGCGCGTCCGAGGTGGAGATCGTAGGAATTTGCCCAGGATAGTTTGACCAGCGGATTGGCGGAGAGAAGTTTACCGGTCTTGGCATCGAGGATGTAGAAGAAGCCGTTTTTGGGGACGGTCATGGCGACGTGCCGTTTCTCACCGTCGATGACGAGGTCGGCCATGACGATGTGATTGTTTTCGGTCTGCTGGCCGGGAGAGCTGGTTTGGAAGTGCCAGGCATATTCTCCCGTGTCGGCGTTGACGGCGATGATGCATCCGGCGAAGAGGCGGTCGCCGGACGTTTTGATGTTCTCGAACTCGCCGTAGTCGACTCCCGCGCCGGCGGTGCCGAAGATGACCTGATCGGTGACGGGGTCGTAGGTGATGGCGGTCCAGACGTCGCCGCCGCCGATCTTCCAGGAATCTTTTCCTGACCAGGTCTTTGCGGCCATCTCAAGAGCTTTGGTCTCGAAGGGCTTGGCGGGGTCTCCAGGGACGGTCCAGAAGCGCCAGACTTCTTTGCCAGTGTCGGCATCGTAGGCGGCGAGCGCGCCGCGAACACCGTCGTCGGAGCCGTTGTAGCCCATCAGGATTTTTCCCTTGGCAACGTGCGGCGCACCGGTGATCCCGGTTTGATTGGGCTGACAGACGGTGGCCTGCCACACTTGTTTGCCGGAAGTGGCGTCGATGGCGATGAGGCGGCAGTCTCCGGTGCCGATGTAAACTTTGCCATTCCACACCGCGACGCCCGCGTTGGTGCGTGCGGAGTATGAGCCGTTGATGGCCTGATCAAGGCGTATTTTCGGATCGAACATCCAGAGCTGCTTGCCGGACGCGGCGTCAACGGCGTAGACCTTCGACAGCGGGGCGCTCACATAGGCGATTCCATCCACGATTATGGGCTCAGAGACTATGCCCATACCGCTGTCGATGTCGAGAGACCAGGCCAAGCCTAGGCCGGAAACGTTCTTGGCGGTAATTTGCTTGAGCGGGCTAAAGTGCTGGGCGTCGAAGGTGCGTCCGTTGAGCAGCCAGTTGTTGCCTTCTGTGGCGTCGGAGGCTACTCGCGACTCGGTTACGTCACCTGCCTTGGTCGGGCTGTCGGCTGACGAGCGAAGGGCCAGGATAGCTGCAATAGGGAGACATATCGTGGTTACACACATGAACTGCCAATTTTTCATGATGCGGCACCCATGGGGAAGCTGAATTTTCGCGAAATGTAATTTCCTGCGCAAAGAATGTGTCACGGCCGGCATTATCCAGACCGACCACCGAAGATAAGTGACCCGAGGCGACCCTCGCAAATGGCTAATTGGGGCGAAAGGCCAAGATCTTTTTACCCAGATTCTATTTTTTAACACGTTTTTCACATTTCTCGCCTATTCTTCTTGGAACCAAAAAGAATTTGTTCGTTTCCCAGTCGAGTTTGCGGACCAGCCGTGGGCGTATCACCAGAACATCCGTGTCGAACGAGAATGGTTTCAAGATATGCAACACCCTGAAAGTTGGAGTAGGCGCTATTTTCAACAGGAGGCTCAGCGATGCGTAAGTCTCTATACGTGTTCTCTCTAATCGCGCTGATGTGCAGCACTATGTGGGTAATGCCACTCGACGCGCAGGAACGTAGTGGTTGGATCACGGGCAGTGTGGCGGATTCCGGCGGTGGAATTCTGCCGGGCGCGCGCGTGGAATTGCAGCCGGCGAAGAGCGAAACGCGGACACTTTTGGGGTTCCCAAACTGATTCTGCACGCGAACAGCTACGAGTGGTGTTTTCTTCCTGAAGCTGGAAAGACGTTTACGGATTCAGGACATGGCACATGCCTCTGATCGGGGAGATAAACATCTAGTCAGGCTTTTTCGGCGTCAGGTCACAGGCTTTCCTGACTTCTGCGAGATCAAGCCCGGCCGGTGAAAACTCCGCGATGCGAGGACCGTTGCGGGTTCTGAGTTCCACTTTGAAAACTTGGGCGCCGATCAGCTCGCGGGTCGTGCCTTTGTCCATCAAAAGAAAGTGACCGCGCACCCAGTTCCAGCCATGATGGCTGTGGCTGTTGTCGACGCGGACCAGAACCTCCATCTGGGGCTGTCCCCAGAAGCCCGGACGATTAGGCGGACCGAGCCTTACGCCAGGATTGAACTCGCTCTGGTGAAATTTTGCATTCTCGCAGAAGAGTTCGACCCGGGGCCTATAGTCGGGATCCTCGCGGAAGGAATTGTCGGCGAGGAGTTCGAAGCGGACCCTTTTCGCTGCGGTCATTTTGTCTTCGGATTTGAACTCCACCCATTTCCCGCCGGCGTTCATACCATCATTCTCATCTTCGTAAGGGCTCATGGCGCCGCTTTGAGCAAAGGCAGAAACGGCTGCCAGGCAACTGATGATCGAGCAGAGGATAAATGCGATTCCAGGAGACGGTTTGGATGCGGCAAAGAAATGCGGCTTCAAGGCTCCTCCGAAAATTGATACGTCCACTATATTGAACCCGGCAAGTGGGCGAAAAGTTGCCTGGAATGTTCCACGAAATAGCCCTACCAGCGGGAACTGGTCGGGATGGCCCAATCTGCCCGACCAGAAAATGCTATTTCGTAGTAATTTTCAAGTCGATGTAAACCTGTGAGCGGTCATCGAACTGGCTGACTGACTTGACGTCGCTTTTGCGTCCCTCGTATTGGGCGTAGACCTCGTAATCCACGCTGGTGGTGAGGGCAGGAAACCGATAGGTACCGTCAGGACCCACGATGTAAGTCTTTACGGCGCGAGTGCGATTGTTGGTCAGGTAGACGACGGCATTGGGGAGGGGATTGTCCTGACGGTCTAGAACTTTTCCGAGGAGCAGGCGACCGACTGGTTTGTTTTTTTGAGCCGAGGCTAATCCGGTGACCGCTCCTACGGCGAACAGCAAAGCACAAACCACGGCGGAGGCCTTCTTCCCGGAGAGTTTTCTGCTCGTGAGAATCTCGCAAGTCATGGTTTTGTTCCCGGCAGGACGGAAGGGTTACCAAACCGTCTCGATTCGAAAGCCAGCCAATGAACAGTCTACCTGGTTAGATGCAAGCCAATGTCGACCCGCTCGTCATTCTCAACATGGACGGGAATCTCACGAACCAGATGCCAGGGCTTTCCGTCCGGAGATTTGAAGTCCTTAAGGTCGGCCCAGACCACATAATCCGCCTTGCCCGCGCGGACGCGCTGGGCGAACTCGCCGGTGTGATTGGAATAAAGCTCCCACTTCGGCCGTTTGTCCTGAGCGCGGCGAATCTTGACCTTGACGCCGTAAATGGGATGATCGTCAGGACCCCAGACGGTGCCAAAGATGAGCGCGTACGGCTGGTCCGGCCTAAGTTGTGTGGGCGTCGCCGGGATGCCGATGGCAATCCGGGCATGGGTGAGCAATGCCGGAAAGAATAATACGATCAGGAGGAAAAAGCAGAGAGAAGAGAACCGCAGGGGGGACTTAGGAATAGTCACCGTCTTCGCTTTCCTCTTCATCATCGTCGTCTTCCTCGTAACCCTCACCCACAGTCTTGAGCTCCAAGGGATTGGTGGTCACGATTTCGAAATCAGTTCCGCATTCGGTACAAGATACGACCTCACCCTCGTCGACTTCTTCTTCATCAATGTTGAGATTATTTTCACACTCTGGACAAAGGACCATAATTGCCTCCACTCCTAATTAAGCCCCCTGATAATATTTAGATTCTCTCTCGCCGGAGGTCAAGCGCCGGGGGGCCGGATGCTCGATTCTTCCGCCAGTCCGGAATCGATGGTTCTCTTATTAGTCTCGCATACGAAACCGAGGTCAGCGTAATGATTCATATGTTGAAGCGGGGGTTGCTTATTGCGCTCACAATCTGGGCCGCCGTCTCAGCGCAGGCACAGGGGAGCGCAAGCACCGGGAAACACGACGGTGCGCCGGCGGATGGGCGGATCGCGGCCGCCCTGGGGCAGGTTTCCGCCGAACGCATTCAGGCTGATATCGAAAAGTTGGTGAGTTTTCACACCAGAGTCACTCTGTCGGCCCAGGATCAGGCTTCGATTGCGATGGGGCGGGGGATCGGAGCGGCGCGGGAGTGGATCAAGTCCGAATTCGAGCGGTATTCGAGGGAGTGCGGCGGATGCCTGGAGGTTAGAGCCGATTCGTTCACCGAGGCGCCGGGAGAGCGCATCCCGAAGCCTACGGAGATCACGAACCTTTACGCCGTGCTGAAGGGAACGGACCCGGAAAACGCGAAACGTATGGTGCTGGTCACAGGCCATTATGATTCGCGCAACAGCGACACTCTCGACATCGAGAAAGCTGCGCCCGGGGCCAATGATGATGCCAGCGGGACTGCCGTGAGTCTGGAATGTGCGCGGGCGCTTAGCAAGCTGAAGTTTCCGGCGACCATCATCTTTCTAACGGTGGCGGGAGAAGAGCAAGGGCTGAACGGCAGCCATCACTTCGCGAAGTCAGCGAAGGATCAGGGTTGGAACGTCGAGGCGGTGTTGAACAACGACATTGTGGGCGGTGACAAGAGTGCAGAGCAGGACCGCACGGTGGTGCGCGTATTTTCCGAGGGCTTGCCGGCGGCGGCCTCCGAGCGGGATATTCGGCGCATCCGCGGACTGGGCGGAGAGAACGATTCGGCGTCGCGTCAACTGGCGCGATATGTCACGGAAGTGGGGCGCAGCTATGAAATCGGTGTGAAACCGGTGATGATATTTCGCCTGGACCGTTATTTACGCGGTGGCGACCATTCTTCATTCAACCAACAGGGATTCGCGGCGGTACGCTTTACCGAGTGGCGCGAGGATTTCCACCATCAGCATCAGGATGTGCGCACCGAGAATGGCGTTGAATATGGCGATCTGCCGAAGTTCGTCGATTTTGAATACGTAGGACGCGTAGCGCGACTGAATGCCGCGACACTGGCATCGCTGGCTTCGGCGCCGGCGCCGCCCGCGAATGTGCGCTTGCAGACCAAAGACTTGGAGCATGATTCCTCGCTTACGTGGGAAGCCTCCCCGGGGGGCTTGGCGACGGAATACGAGGTCGTATGGCGGGCGACGACGAGCCCGGAATGGGAGCATGTCCAAAATGTTGGCCAGGCTGCGCGCGCAACCTTGAAGATCTCGAAGGATAATGTGATTTTCGCGGTCCGGACGATCGACAAAGACGGGCACCGCAGTTTGCCCGTGGCACCAGTGCCGGAACCTTAGGCCTGAGGATCCGCCGCCGCGAAGCTTGCGGAGCACAACCTGATAAGATAGACAGAGTCATCCTCGGCGGCTTTTGAGGTTATTCCCTGCTGGCAACTAACCCCGACAGTAGCAACTGAATGTATCGCGGACGCACAATGTCGTTGAGCTTTCCGCCGTTCACGCGGTGGGTCAAACGGCTGATCATCATTTGCGCTGCTGTCTATTTCCTCAAAGTCGTGTTTGAAAGAATAGCGCCTCAGATAGAAGGGGCGTTGGAACTCTATCTTGGTTTGGTTCCTGCGGCGGTCGTGCACTATGGATTCATTTGGCAGCTCGTCACCTATTCTTTCCTCCACGCCGGCTTGACCCACCTGTTACTCAATATGCTGACGCTCTGGATGTTCGGATCTCAGGAGGAACAGGACTGGGGTTCGCGCAAGTTTCTCGAGTTCTATTTTTTCTGCGTGATTGGAGCGGCGCTGGTAACCGTGGGCGTCTCCTACACGGGCCTGCCCGGCCTTTCGCCCTTGAGCCCTACCATTGGCGCTTCGGGCGGGATATACGGCCTGCTGATCGCGTTCGGAATGCTTTACGGTGACCGAGAAGTCCTTCTGTTTCCGTTTCCGTTCTCGATCAAAGCGAAATACCTGGTGGGCATTATTATCTTTGTGGTCGTGGTCGCAACCTTCCAGCCGTCCCAGGGCGGAGTCGCCAACTTTGCTCATCTGGGCGGATTATTCTTCGGGTTCATTTACGTGAAATTCGTGCGGGGCCGCGGGCTCCTGTTCGGCCTTTCGGAACGCTACTTCAGCACGCGCAACCGGTACTACCGCTGGAAGCGCAAGCAAGCGGCGAAGAAGTTTGAGGTCTACATGCGCCAGCATGACCGCAAGGTTGAGTTCGATGAGCACGGCAACTACATCCCCCCGGATGAGGCAGACTCGCACAAGACCAATGGCGGGTCGAAGTCGGGCTGGGTGAATTAGAACTGACGGGGCGGAGGCCGCGAGATTCGTCGAGGCGCCGCGTGCTAGGTCGTGCCTATCCGCGGCCAGAGGTTCGAAGCAAGGTCTCTACGGCAGCAAGTTCTGAAATTCTTCCGAGACTGTTCGCGGCAGTTCCTCCCGCTTCGACTTTCCTTTGAATCCTAAGTCGTGGCCTGTGCCTGCTACGGGTAACAACTTCGTTTTGGCGGGGATCAGCTTTAGCGCTTGCTCGATTTCTTGAAGCGAGCCGAAGGGATCGCGCGTGCCCTGCACGAAGAGCGCGGGCGTTTTCAAATTGAGGAAGTGTTGCGTGCGCCACCGTTCGGGTTTTCCCGGCGGGTGCAGCGGATAGGACAGCAGGAGGAGCCCTGCCGCGAGATCGGGTTCGTCCGCGCTGAGCATGCTGGCCTGGCGTCCTCCGTAGGAATGGCCCCCGACGAACAGACGACCTGGCACTATTGTTTTCAGCGCGGCGACGGCATTTTTCAGGCCTGCGCGATCACGCTTGGCGTCGCCCGGACCGGGTGGTCCGAAGGACCTGGCCTGGCGGTACGGCAAGTCGTAGCGCAGTACTGTGAAGCCCGCATCCGCAAAGACCCCGGACAACGCGGTCAGCAGCGGGGATTGGCAGTTCGATCCGGCGCCGTGCGTGAGGACGAGACCATCGCCCGAGGGTTTCCCAGGACGGTGGAGAAATCCACGAACGGGTGGATCGGCGGTGAGATCGGTGAATGTTTCCGGATTGGAGATGGTGGACATCTCGGAGAAGGTTCAGCCCTCCGCCGGGAGAACGCCATTGCTGGCCAGAGCAGCAGTTGCGTCCCGAGCAGTCTTCGCCAGACGAACATAGGCCAGGATTGCCAGCACGGTAAAGACAGCCGCCTGCGCGAGATGGATCCAGAACCAGACATCCGCGCCATTTTCCGCGAGCAGCCCGCGGGTCGCGTCACGCGGCCAGATCAAGGTGAAGAAGATCAGCAGGCCGAAGAAATGCACCGGGATATTCGGCACAATCGAATTGGCCAGGTGAGCCGTCGTGCCGAACATTACTCCTACGAAAAAATACACGAGAAGCTTCGGCCACAGGAATCCTTGCGTTGGGCCATGAACCAGCGAAAACAAAATCGAAGAGATGATGACGGCGGTGGGAGCGCGAAACTGCCTTTCGAGAATTACCTGGCAGTAGCCGCGGAACGCGGGTTCTTCCGTCAACGGGGCGGCCAGGGACGCCATCCCGATCGTTAGCACCACGGTTCGCAACGGATCGTTGGAGAAGTCCGGGACCGCATTTCCCGGCATTTTCACGAGTTGGGACAAAACGATCCAGTACCCAGCCAGGGCGACCAGGGAGAGACCCCCCGCGACTTGCGCCCAAGCAAATACCGAGCCCGGCACCGGGTTGGCCCGCAAACACAAGCGCCGCGCCGCGGATGTACTGCGCGGCCACCACCTGCCGCCGAGATACTGCCACATCAGCCACAACAGAACCGCCATCACCGGGACCGACCACGGGATCCCCGGGGTGCTTGCGAGGTTAACGGTGGCCAGCGTCGCCCAGACGCCGGCGCCGAAAACGGTAATTCCGAAGCCCAAGAGAGCGGACGAAGCCAGCGCGCGCATTTGACTTGAGACGTGCTCCATATGGTTTGCCTCACGATCTCACCTGATGCTCCAAAACCCCGCTGACTCAGGTTCTCGGTCGAGCACGTGCTCCGATGCTAAAGCCCTGCTTCCTCCAACCTTTCGTGCACTTTCAGAACTTGGATTTCATGGCCCAGTTTGGCCCATCAGCGATGCACTTTGGGATCTTCATGAGCGTTGCGCAGGTCTTCCTCAGACTTCCAATAGCGCAGCAGCACGTATTGCTGATTGAGTGAGTCGCGGAAAAGGAAATCGCGACTGTATCCGGAGGTTTCGAGAACAGACTTGGGTTCGCGCAGCGTGGCGAGAGCTTCCTGCTCTTCGCCAGGCAAGAGCTCGAAGATGGCGAGGGAGAGAATTTCCTGAGACATTTGTAAAGCCGAATCTTGCGCATCCCGCCATTGAACGGGCTGCGCCGCACCCCCCCTTGAATCATGAACGCGGCGGCCCTAAAGCCCGCGTAATTCTATACTTTACGCGGCGCTGAAACCCCGTTCTTCCACGGCACGGGAGTCTTCCGCAGGCTGCAAAGTCGCTCTCCCCAGGACTGAAGAGGGTTCGCAAGCCACGCCAGTTTAACGTTTTCGTGAAGGCGTGTGCAAAGATTTCTTGCGGCTTGCGGAAGTAACTGGTGGGAGTGCGGCCGGAGTAGCGGAAGCTTCCTCGGCGGTGACTGTGTGCAAGCGAAGGAAGTTCGTGGATCCCGAAGCCTGGCGAGTGCCAGCGACAACTCCCAACACGTCGCCGGACTTCAGCAGGCCGTGGCGCAGAAGGTCGCGTTCTGCCGTGTTGACCATCTGCTCGGCAGACAGCGCCTGGCGGCAGCGCATGGGCTGGACTCCCCAGAAAAGGTGGGTGCGGCGGGCCACGGACTCAACATGGGTAAACGCGTAAATGACCGCTGGAGGACGGTATTTGGAAATCATGCGGGCGGTGTTGCCGCTTTCGGTAAAGACGGCGATGGCGCCCATGGGAAGGTCTTCGGCCGCGTGGGCAATGGATTCGCAGATGGTTTCGGCGATGGAAAGACCGCGACGGTCGCGGCGTCGGGGCTGCGTGAACTCGGCCATGTTGCTCTCCGCTTCGATGATAATGCGTGACATGATGGCCACCGCCTCCCGCGGATACCGTCCGCTGGCGGTTTCGGCGGATAACATCACGGCGTCAGTTCCGTCGAAGACGGCGTTAGCTACGTCGCTGGCTTCGGCGCGCGTGGGGCGTGGGTTCTCAATCATCGACTCGAGCATTTGCGTGGCCGTGATCACCGGCTTGCGCCAGGCGGCGGCACGGCGGATGACATGCTTCTGAATCACCGGAACTTTTTCCGGCGGAACTTCTACGCCCAGATCACCGCGCGCCACCATGACGCCGTCCGCGACTTCAAGGATTTCCTCGAGATGGTCAATGGCCTGCGGTTTTTCAAGCTTTGCGATCACAGGGACGTCGCTGGCGTGGCGCGTGATGATTCGTTTTCCCATTCGCACGTCGGACGCGGACCGCACGAACGAAAGCGCCACCATGTCTACTCCGTGTTTCAGCCCGAACTCGAGATCTTTGCCGTCTTTTTCGGTCAGCGCCGGGATAGAGAGTGCGGCACCGGGCAGGTTGATGCCCTGCTGTTCAGCCAGAAGTCCGCCGTTTACAACGTCGCAAACTACCTCTTTGCCGCGAACGGTGCGGACGCGCAGCTCTATCAGTCCGTCGGAAAGCAAGATTCGATCGCCGGGTTTAACTTCGTCCGCCAGACCGATGAAGGTGGTGGAAATGCGGGTCGCAGTGCCGGCGATGTCGCGCGGCGTGATCATCACGACCGACCCGGTGTCAATTAACACAGGCTCGTGACGCCCCAGGCGGCCGGTGCGGATCTTGGGGCCTTGCAGGTCCTGAAGTATGCAGATCGTGCGACTTTCTTTTGCTGCAGCGCGGCGTAGACGCTCGATATTGCGGGCATGCTCTTCGTGAGATCCGTGGGAAAAATTCAGGCGGGCGACGTCCATGCCGAGGCGCAGCAGGTCGCGTATGGCGGCCTCAGAGTGACAGGCTGGGCCGATCGTGCAGATGATTTTGGCGCGGCGTCCCACGGAAGCGGGGTTGCGTGATGCGGTATCGGATGGCAACTGTGGCTCTGATTTGTTCAATAGCTTCCCAATCAAAGCTTGGATTTTGAGATTGACAGGACCGATTCAAACAACTTCGCGACCGGGACGGATTACTATGCAGATCCAAATATCGGCAACTTCCGCCCAATCTTGAACAGAATTATGGATAACTAAAGACGCCCACCAGGGCTAAAGCCCGCATTTTAACCGGCATCTTACGCGGAGCTGAAGCGCCGCTTTTCCCCGGTATTGCCTGTTCCCGCCGCATTGTGGCCCCGGCAAGTGGTTAAGGCGCCCCATCCTTCTGCGAGGACATTTGCAGCTCTTTCCCCAGCATGGCGCGAGGGAACAGCATGGCGTTGAATTCCGCGCCCACGAGCACGACCAGAGAGATCATGTACATCCAGACGAGCAGAGCGATGGCCACTCCTAGCGAGCCGTAGATGACACTGTAATCGGCGTAGTGTTGGAGGTACCAGCCGAAGAGGGCGGTTGACGTGAACCACAAAGCGGTGGCCAGTGTGGCGCCGGGAATTACGCTGTGCCAAGGTTGAGTGCGCGGGACCGCGTTGTGATAGATGAGCGCAATCACCGCAATGCTGGTGAGCGTTGCGATCACCCACCGGGTGGCCGTCCAGAGAACCAGAATGTAAGCGCTGAACTCGTGCCCGATGTAGAACAGGATGCGGGTCTCGATACGGCTGCCAAAGGCCACGAGCAGGGTAGCGAACGTCATGGGAAGGCCGGCGAGAATGACCAGCTCGAATGCGATCAGCCGCTCCTTCACCAATCCCCAAGTTTTGGGAAGTTCGTAACAGCGGCGGAAGCCTTCCATCCAGGAGATCATTACGCCAGAAGCGGTCCAGAGGGTAAGCAGTGAGGTGAAGAAGAGCAAACCAACGGAACGCTGAGTGGCGCCTCTGAGATAGATCATGGCGGTGTTGCTGCCCGCAGGCAGAATCCGCGACAGGGCGTAGGAAATTTCCCGCACATACGGTTGGCCCTTGCTCGACGTGGCCAGGACCGAACCCAGAACCAGTAAGGTGGGAAAAAACGTAAGAATGGAAGAATATGCGGAAGCTTTTGCAATAGCGAACGCGTCATGCTGAAAGGCACGCCAGAAGGCCAGCCGCAGAAGGCGCAGAAAACGCATCATCGCTGACCCTAGAGTATGGCGGGGGGCCTCCGCCCGCAAAGAAGGAAGAGCACCGGGTTCCTCAATGTGCAATCGCTTAGGGTTAGCGTGCATCGGCTATTGGATGGCAAAAAAGGTTTCGGGGGCGATACGGTCCGCCCCCGATTCGCGCTTTTCCGGCCTACTCCGCGGCCAATTCCTCGGTCTCGCCCTCGTGCCGCATCATTTCGAGGGCCCGTTCGGCCTCTTCATAGGCAGCGGAAACTTCTGCCTGCACCTTGGCCGCGGCCTCTTCCATTTCTGGCGAGAGGCGTACGTTGCGGTAATACTCCATGCCGGTGCCGGCAGGGATGAGGCGTCCCACGATGACGTTCTCTTTGAGGCCGCGCAGGTGGTCAACCCTGCCGTTGATTGACGCCTCAGTAAGAACGCGCGTGGTTTCCTGGAACGACGCCGCCGAAATAAAGGAGTCAGTCGAGAGCGACGCTTTGGTGATTCCCAGCAGGAGCGGTCGTCCAGTGGCCGGCTTGCCGCCCTGGGAAATCACGCGCTCATTCTCTTCGTGGAACGCGAATTTATCAAGCTGTTCCTCCAGCAAGAATCGCGTGTCCCCTACATCCTCGACCTTCACCCAGCGCATCATCTGGCGAACTATCACTTCGATGTGTTTGTCGCTGATGTTGACGCCCTGGAGCCTGTAGACTTCCTGGATTTCGTTCACCAGGTAAGACTGCAGCTCCTTTTCCCCGAGCACGGCGAGGATATCGTGCGGGTTGAGCGGCCCGTCCATGAGGGGTTCACCCGCCTTGACGCGCTCGCCTTCCTGCACGTTGATATGGACACCACGCGGCACTGAGTATTCTTTCTCCGTGCCGTTGTCGGCCACCACGTAGATCTTGCGCTGGCCCTTGGCAACCTCGCCGAATTTGACCGTACCATCGATTTCGCTGATGACCGCGGTCTCATGCGGCTTGCGGGCCTCGAACAACTCGACCACGCGCGGCAAACCACCGGTGATGTCTTTCGTTTTGGTGGTCTCGCGCGGGATCTTGGCCAACACGTCGCCCGGCGACACCGCGTCGCCGTCCTGCACCATCAGGTGAGAACGTGAGGGCATAAGGTAGCGCTTGCTGCTTTTGCCCTTGATCACAATGGCCGGTTGGCGCTTCTCGTCGGGTGAATCGGCCACCACGTGCCTGGACAAACCGGTGACCTCGTCCACTTCTTCGTGAAGCGTGACACCTTCCTGCAAGTCCTTGAACTGCACTGTGCCGCCGAACTCGGTGAGGATGGCGAAAGTGTATGGATCCCATTCGACCATCACCTGCCCGAGCTTTACGGCATCGCCGTCATTGACCTTAAGCTTGGCGCCGTACACCACTGAGTAGCGCTCACGTTCGCGGTTCTTTTCGTCGACCACCGCGATGGAACCTTGGCGGTTCATCACCACCAGATCGCCCGACTTGGCCTTGACCGTCTGCAAGCCGATGAAACGCACGACACCGTTGTTCTTGGCCTCGAGACGCGACTGTTCGGAAACTCGCGAAGCGGTACCGCCGATGTGGAAGGTACGCATCGTGAGCTGCGTTCCGGGCTCGCCGATGGACTGGGCCGCGATAACGCCGGTGGCTTCACCCAACTCGACCAGACGTCCCGACGCCAGGTTGCGGCCGTAGCACATGACGCAAACCCCGCGCTTGGACTCGCAGGTGAGCACGGAGCGGATCTTTACCCGCTCGATGCCCGCGGCCTGAATCGCCCCAGCGAGCTCCTCGGTGATCTCGTTGTTGATATCCACGATGACGTTGCCATCGTAGTCTTTAATCTTTTCGAGCGACACGCGGCCTACAATGCGGTCGCGCAACGGCTCGATAATTTCTCCCGCTTCGACAATGCCCTGCACGTAGATGCCATCCACGGTGCCGCAATCGTACTCGCTGATGATGACGTCCTGAGCAACGTCGACCAGGCGACGGGTGAGGTAACCGGAGTCAGCCGTCTTAAGGGCCGTGTCCGCCAAACCTTTACGGGCGCCGTGGGTCGAGACGAAGTACTCCAGCACGGTCAACCCTTCGCGGAAGTTTGCCGTGATCGGCGATTCGATGATTTCGCCCGAAGGCTTGGCCATCAATCCGCGCATACCGGAGAGCTGGCGAATCTGCTGTTTCGATCCGCGCGCGCCGGAGTCGGCCATGACGTAAATCGGATTGAGATCGCCTTCCTTGTCACGCCGCTGCATCTCGCCGAACATCTCGTCGGCCACCTTTTCGGTGATGCCGGACCAGATTTCGATGACCTTGTTGTACCGTTCACCGTTGGTGATGGCGCCATCCAGATATTGCTGTTGAACGGCAACCACCTGCTTTTCGGCCTCGCGGACGAGAGTCTTCTTGCTGTCCGGAATAACCATGTCATCGATGCCGATGGAGAGGCCGGCCTTAGTGGCAAAGCGGAAGCCCAGCTCCTTCACTTCGTCGAGCATCTTGACCGTGGTTTCAAGTCCGAAGCGCAAATAGCCGTAGTTGACCAAAGCGCCCACGCCCTTTTTCTTCAGCAGACCGTTGATGTAGGGCATGGCCTCGGGCAAATGGTCGTTCAGAATGGCGCGGCCCACGGTGGTGTTCAGGAAAGTGCGATCCACCTGAACCGGCTCGGTGTGGATGATGTCCTGATCATCATAGGCTGTGGTCAGGTCAATCAATTCGCCGCTGTAACGCAGGCGAATGGGGGTGAGGGTTTCAACCGCACCCGCCTCCAGCGCCATGAGCACTTCGTCGATGTTGGCGAAGGCGCGGCCTTCCCCTTTCGCCCCGGGCTTGCCCTTAGTCAGGTAGTACAACCCTAAGACCATGTCCTGGGTGGGCACGGTGATGGGCTGACCCGAAGCCGGCGAAAGAATATTGTGCGACGCCAGCATGAGTACGCTGGCTTCGACTTGCGCTTCGGGAGAAAGCGGAATGTGAACCGCCATCTGGTCGCCGTCGAAGTCGGCGTTGAATGCCGTGCAAACCAGCGGATGGATTTTGATGGCCTTGCCTTCCACCAGTACCGGCTCGAAAGCTTGAATGCCGAGACGGTGTAGCGTCGGAGCGCGGTTCAGCAGCACCGGATGGTCTTTGATGACCTCTTCCAGGATGTCCCACACGATGGGCTCCTGCTGCTCCACCATTTCCTTAGCCTGCTTGATGGTGGTGACATTGCCAGTTTGTTCGAGCCGGTGGTAGATAAACGGCTTGAACAACTCGAGCGCCATTTTCTTGGGCAATCCGCACTGGTGCAGCTTGAGTTCGGGACCAACCACGATCACGGAACGTCCGGAGTAGTCCACGCGCTTGCCCAGAAGGTTCTGGCGGAAACGTCCCTGCTTGCCCTTCAGGGTGTCGGAGAGCGATTTGAGCGGGCGGTTGTTGGCGCCACGCAGCACGCGGCCCCGGCGACCGTTATCGAACAGAGCGTCAACCGCTTCCTGCAGCATGCGCTTCTCATTGCGCACGATCACTTCTGGTGCGTGCAGGTCCATCAACTTCTTCAAACGGTTGTTGCGGTTGATTACGCGACGGTAGAGATCGTTGAGATCGGAAGTCGCGAAACGGCCGCCATCCAATGGAACCAGAGGACGGAGCTCAGGTGGTATGACCGGAATGACATCCAGGATCATCCAGTGAGGCTTGTTGCCGCTCTTGCGGAAGGCCTCGACCACCTTGAGGCGCTTAGCGTACTTGAGCCGCTTCTGCAGCGAGCTCTCGTTCTTCATCTTCTCGCGCAGCTCAACAGACAGGCCTTCGATATCGATCCGCTTGAGAAGCTCTTTGATTGCTTCCGCACCCATCATGGCCTTGAATCCGGCCGGACGGTATTGCTGGTCGAGTTCGCGGAACTTGGCTTCGTCCTTGATGACTTCGCGATCTTTCACCGGAGCATCGCCGGGTTCGACTACGACGTAGGCTTCGAAGTAGAGGACCGACTCGAGGTCGCGCAAGGAAATGTCGAGCAGGTGTCCAATGCGGCTGGGCAGGCCCTTGAAGAACCAAACATGCGAGCAGGGCGAAGCCAGCTCAATGTGACCCAGTCGCTCACGGCGCACCTTGGAGAGCGTAACCTCCACGCCACATTTGTCGCAGATCACGCCGCGGTGCTTCATGCGCTTGTACTTACCGCACAAGCACTCCCAGTCGGTGACTGGGCCGAAGATGCGGGCGCAGAACAAGCCGTCCCGCTCCGGCTTGAATGTGCGGTAGTTGATGGTCTCAGGTTTGGTCACTTCCCCGTGCGACCAGCTACGGATTTTTTCCGGGGAAGCCAGACTGATGCGAATCGCATCGAAGTCGGCAATCACATTTGCCATTTCGAATGGGCTCGAACGAAACAAGGTGTTCCTCCGCTTCCTGCGGTCGTGCGCCACCGCGAGCGGCTCTCAAAATCAGTTCCTGGTTCCGATTCTCAGCGCTCAGTAGAACCGGTTCAACTCTTGCCTTTCATGCGGCATCGAGAGCTCATGCCGCAGTGGCGGATGTTTCAAAAATCCATCAGTAGTCTTCAGCAGCTGCATCGCCGTATCCGACGTAGCCAGCTAGTCTCTCCAACCACGTGGCTCGATTAATCTGCTGCTGCGCTGGCCGTGGGCTTCTTTTCGGTTGCCTTGATCAGTTCCACATCGAGGCAGAGCGACTGCAGCTCGCGGATCAGCACGTTGAACGATTCGGGCACGCCCGGCTCCATGGCAGCTTCGCCCTTGACGATGGCCTCGTAGATCTTGGTACGGCCGTATACGTCGTCGGACTTCGCCGTCAGCAGCTCCTGCAAGATGAACGCAGCGCCATAAGCCTCAAGGGCCCAGACTTCCATTTCTCCAAAGCGCTGTCCCCCGAACTGCGCCTTGCCTCCCAGCGGCTGCTGGGTGATAAGCGAGTACGGTCCGATGGAGCGTGCGTGAATCTTGTCGTCCACCAGGTGCGACAGCTTCAGCATGTAGATGTAGCCAACCGCAACCGGCTGTTCGAACTGATCGCCAGTCATGCCATCATACAAACTGGTCTTGCCCGAGGTCGGCAGGCCGGAGCGCTCCAGCAGCGCTTTGATCTCGCCTTCGCGAGATCCGTCAAACACCGGCGAACCCATGAAAACACCCTCCGTCAAAGTTGGAGCAACCGATTCCAGCTCTTCGTCGCTCATGTCGGCGATGATGTCGGCGAGCTTTGTGTCCTTGAACAGCACCTTCAACTCGCGCCGAATAGCTTCTGTACGAGTGTTCTCAGCCAGCAGTTGTTTGATCTTCTCGCCCAACGCAAAGCCTGCCCAACCGAGGTGAGTTTCGAGAATCTGGCCCACGTTCATACGGCTGGGTACGCCCAGAGGATTGAGCACGATCTCTACCGGAGTTCCGTCCTCGAGGTACGGCATATCCTCTTCGGGCAGAATGCGGGCAATCACGCCTTTGTTTCCGTGACGGCCGGCCATCTTGTCGCCCACGCTCAGCTTGCGCTTCATGGCGATGTAGACCTTGACCAGCTTGATCACGCCTGGCGGAAGTTCGTCGCCCTTGGTGAGTTTCTCCTTCTTCTCGTTGACAATCTTCTTGAGCACGTCGATCTGACGCGAGGTCATTTCCTCGATCTCGTCGATCTGCTCGTTCACCCGCGGGTCTTTGTCGGCGTACTTGATACGCTTCAAGTTGCGGGTTGAGATGCGCTCAATGGCATCGCGATCAAGCACTGCACCTTTGGTAAGCAAGCGCTTATTGGTGCGCTCGTCGTGTAGGTCGGCCTGCACTTCCTTGCCGCCCAGGATGTTTTCCAGACGCTTCAACCGCTCATCGGTGAGGATTCGAATCTCGTCCGAGAGGTTCTTCTCCAGTTTGGCGATCTGCGTGGCCTCGATGAACTTGGCACGCTCGTCTTTCTCCTGGCCCTTACGGGAGAAGATTTTCACGTCAACGATAATGCCTTCAATGCCCGGCGGGCAGTAAAGCGATGCGTCGCGCACGTCGCCGGCTTTTTCGCCGAAGATTGCGCGTAGCAGCTTCTCTTCCGGTGTCAGCTGGGTTTCGCCCTTGGGCGTGACCTTGCCCACCAGGATGTCGCCCTGCTTGATGCTGGCGCCGATGCGGATCACGCCGGCTTCATCAAGGTTACGCAACATGGACTCGCTAACGTTGGGAATGTCGCGCGTGACCTCTTCTGGACCGAGCTTGGTGTCGCGGGCTTCAATCTCGTACTCCTCGATGTGCAGCGAGGTGTAGTAGTCGTCCTTTACCATTTTCTCGGAGACCAGAATCGCATCTTCGAAGTTGTAGCCGCGCCAGGGCATGAAGGCCACGAGCACATTGCGTCCCAGGGCCAACTCACCCAGGTCGGTGCAAGGGCCGTCGGCAATGACCTGCCCCTTGATCACGCGCTGTCCCTTGTGAACCACCGGCTTTTGGTTGATGCAGGTGTTCTGGTTGGAGCGCTTGAACTTAGTGAGCTGGTAGATATCGCTGCCAACTTCACGCGATAGCTGCATGGGATGGTGTTCGCCTTCGACGCGCACGATGATGCGCTCGGAGTCGACCGAGTCCACGATGCCGTTGCGCCGGGCCAATACCACTGCGCCGGAATCGCGCGCCGTTACGCCTTCCATACCAGTGCCCACGATGGGAGCCTGTGCGCGCAGCAAAGGCACGGACTGGCGTTGCATGTTCGCGCCCATCAATGCACGGTTGGCGTCGTCATGCTCGAGGAATGGAACCAGGGACGCTGCCACCGAAACCAGCTGTTTCGGGCTGACGTCGATGTAGTCCACTTCGTCGCGGTTAACCAGCACGAAGTTGCCGGCCTTGCGTGCGTTGACCAGTTCGGCGGTGATGCGCCCCTTCTCGTCGAGGTTGACGTTGGCCTGCGCGATGGTGTGACGATCCTCTTCCCATGCGGATAGATAGAACGAGAAGGGCTCAATCTCGACGGGCTTCTTGCGACGTTCCCGCAGATCGGCGTTGACCTTTTCAATTTCATGCTTCTCCAGGTGATCGCCGACCTTGTAGTCGCTGTCGCCGGTGTTGACCACGGTGACATAGTCAACTACGCGGCCGTTCTTGATCTTGCGGTAAGGCGACTCGATGAAGCCGTAGTCGTTGATACGCGCGTAGCAACTCAACGACGAGATCAGTCCGATGTTTGGACCTTCCGGGGTCTCAATCGGGCAGATACGTCCGTAATGGGTGGGATGCACGTCGCGCACTTCGAATCCAGCACGTTCGCGCGACAGACCGCCCGGCCCAAGAGCCGAGAGACGCCGCTTGTGCGTGATCTCGGAGAGCGGGTTGGTCTGGTCCATGAACTGCGATAGCTGAGACGATCCGAAAAATTCGCGGATCGCAGCCATCACCGGCTTGGCATTGACCAGGTCGTGCGGCATAGCCGTCGACATCTCCTGGTAGACGCTCATCTTTTCCTTGATGGCGCGTTCCATGCGGACCAGGCCGATGCGGAACTGGTTTTCCATCAGTTCGCCTACAGCGCGAACCCGGCGGTTACCCAGGTGATCGATGTCATCCACCTAGCCAATGTTCTTGCGCAGCTTCAGGAGGTAACCGATGGTGCCGTAGAAATCATCAGGATCGAGGGTGCGCTTGTCGAGGCTGGTCGCGTCCTGGTTCTCGAACAGCTTGATGTTGAACTTCAAGCGGCCCACCCGCGAGAAATCGTACTTCCGCGGATCGAAGAACATGCCGTGGAACAGGGCTGTGGCGGTGTCCAGCGTCGGCGGATCGCCGGGGCGCAGTTTGCGATAGATTTCGATTAAGGCTTCCTGCGGAGTCTTTACCGAGTCGCGCTTCAGGGTCTGGCTGATAACTGTGCCCACGTCGTCGCGCTCCGGGAAGAAGACGTTCATCTCGACCACGCCCGAGTCGAGGATCTTGGAGACCTTGTCTGCGGTCAGCTCGCTATTGGCCTCCAGCAGAACTTCGCCGGTGGTCGTGTCGACTATATCGCCAGCCGCCCATGCTCCTTCGAGATCGGTCAGATCGACTTCAATTTCGGTGACCTTCGCCCTTTGGATGTCCTTCAGAATCTGGGCGTTGATCTTGCGCCCCGAGTGAGCGATTTCCTCGCCCGACTTGTTCTTGATACTGTGGGCCAGCTTCATGCTCAGCAGGTTGGTTGGCTTCTCGCTGGCCGGGTCAAGCGTCCAGAATAGCCTCTTGTCGCGGACAACCAAGCGATCAACGGTGTAGAAGGTGCGGAGGATGTCTTCGCTGGAACGCAGGCCAAGCGCGCGCAGGAAGATCGTCCCCAGAAATTTGCGCTTGCGATCGATGCGGACGTAGAGAACGTTCTTCTGGTCGTACTCGAATTCGACCCACGAACCGCGGTACGGAATGATCTTGCCCAGGAAGTAGGTGCGGTTGTTGGCGGTCTCGAAGAACACGCCCGGAGAGCGGTGCAACTGGCTTACAATGACGCGCTCGGTTCCGTTGATGATGAAGGTGCCGTTCTGCGTCATCAGCGGAACGTCACCGAAGAAAACTTCCTGTTCTTTAATGTCGCGGATAGAACGGTTGCCGGTCTCCGCGTCCTTATCGAAGATGGTCAGCCGCATGGTGACCTTGAGCGGCGCGGAGTAGGTCATGCCGCGCTCTTCGCACTCGGCCACGTCATACTTCAATTGCAGTCCCACTGGGTCACCGCACTTATTGCAGAAGTCTGGAGTGTTGGCGTTGTACGTTCCGCACTTCGAGCACAGCACTTCCCCCGGATGAAACGGGTCGGTGATAACGGTATTGCCGCAATTTTTACAAGTGGTGCGCAGGTGATGCAGCCCCTTGAGGTGGCCGCACTTGCACTCCCAGTTACCAATGGCGTAATCCACAAACTCAAGTTGTGATACGTTGCGGAAGTCGGTGATCGGAAATACCGACTGAAACACCGCCTGCAAGCCGCCGTCTTCGCGCTCGCTGGGCAGCTTGTCCATTTGGAGGAAGCGGTCGTAGGAACGCTTCTGCACCTCAATCAGATTCGGGATCTGAATGGTGGCCGGAATTTTTGAAAAATCAAAACGTTTGCGGAAGGTATTGTTCTTCATCGTCCAGAAACTCCCAATCTCTCGCGCAGCGAGGGCCGCGGCAAACCTGCGGAATGTGGGGCGCTTGTCGCGCCGCGGCGGTTACCCGTTCGTGGAACTCGTTAACGCAGAACCTAAAAAGACGACGGGGCGCCTGCGGGGACAGGTCTTCCCGCAGACGCCGTCGAAGGCGTTTCGTCCTTCTTGATTTGAATTCTTTCGCGCCAGTTTTTCTTCGGCCTGTTTCCGTCCCGCCTGCCTGCGGGACAGCGCCCAAAACTTGCCTCGAAGCTTACGCTCGCCTGCCAGTTCGGAATGCAGGATCGCGCCCGGATTGTGCAGCCAGAGGAAGCGACCTTATATAGATGCTAACATCGCCGCCCCGGCTTCACAACTTAAAAACTCGAACATTTTCTGAGACTTGCACAGGATCTGGTGCGAGTCCGCGCTACGAGGGCACGGTGCTGCCAGACCTTCGCGTACAACCCTCAGGACGACGCCAGCGGGACTCTTCGCTCTCGCCCGCAGATCCTTCGACTCGGCTACCTCTTTGTGGCCTCGCTGGTTAGCGGCGCGCGGCTCAGACGCCGCGCACACTCCGCTACTTCACTTCAACAGTCGCGCCGGCATCCGTGAACTTCTTCTTAATGGTCTCCGCTTCCTCCTTGGAAACGCCCTCTTTGACGTTCTTGGGCGCTCCGTCCACCAGTTCCTTGGCTTCTTTCAAGCCCAGGCTGGTGACTTCGCGGACGGCCTTGATCACGTTGATCTTGTTAGCGCCCACCTCTTTCAGGACGACGGTAAACTCTGTCTTTTCTTCGGCTGGAGCGGCCCCGGCTGCCGTGCCGCCGCCACCACCGGCGATCATCACCGGAGCCGCGGCTGCCGCCGACACACCCAGGCGCTCTTCCAGCTTCTTTACCAGCTGTGCCGCTTCCATCAGCGACAAGCCTACGATTGATTCTTCCAACTGTTGCAGGTCCGCCATTGTGATTTCTCCAATTTTTCCGGTAACGACGCCGTTACGCGCGTCATTACTGAGTTATCAGTTTGTTGATTTCGTTATCGATAGGCCGGGTTTCCAGTGCGACTAGGTCAATTTCCGCCGCGCCAGACGACGCAAGCGGCCAGACCGCGCAACCCCCGACTTGTGATAACCAAATCTGTTCGGGCAGTTTTCGCTACCCCGAAACTCTTTAGCCAGCAAGGACGAGTGCTACACCCCCGCTGCAGCGCTATCCGCAAATTTCTTCTGCTGCACGCCCTGATCCACAACGACCGCTAGATTGCGTCCGACTGCGTTCATCACAGTGACCAAGCGCTGCGCCGGAGCGTTGATCAGGAACAATAGCTTCGACATCAACTCGCCCTTCGAAGGCATGGAAGCCAACGATTCGATCTCCTTGATGGAGATCACGCGGCCCTCGACCACGCCTACCTTGAAGGTGAATTCCGGCGTGTCCTTGGCGTACTTGGAGAGCGCTTTTGCCATGGCCACCGGGTCGCCGGAGGTATAGGCAATGGAGGTGACACCGCCGAGGCCCTTGAGCGCCTCTTCAACCTTGGTCCCCTTAGCCGCGAGTTGGGCGAGCGTGTTTTTTACGACCTTGTACTTCGCGCCCGCGCCGCGCAAAGTCTTGCGCAGCTCGTAGTCCTGGGCGACAGTGAGCTTGCTGTAAGTCGCCACCACCATGCTGGACACATTCTTCAGGTCGGCGTTCAGCTTTTCGACTTGTTCTTTCTTCTTTGCTTTCGTGACTGGCATTGCTTAAATCCTCTTGATCTTTTTCAGTTACGAGCAGTACCGCTATTCCGTGTGACCGGCGCTTGGCCATCCCGCCGACCTCTAGGTCGGTCACTTACGCCTTGGCTGCGGCCTCGATCGGCGCGGTATCCAACAAGATGCCGGGCCCCATGGTCGAACTCAGGGTGCAGCCCTTGATGTACTTGCCCTTGGCCACTGAGGGCTTGGCTTTGATCACGTTGGTGATCACCACGGTAGCGTTTTCGATAAGTTTGTCCGGGGTAAAGGAAATCTTACCCACGGGCACATGCACCAGCGCGGTTTTGTCGGTGCGGAATTCCACTTTACCGGCTTTCACTTCCTGCACCGCCTTGCCCACGTCAAAAGTGACGGTACCGGTTTTCGGGTTGGGCATCAGGCCCTTGGGACCAAGAATTTTCCCCAGGCGCCCCACGGATTTCATCACATCTGGCGTGGCGATCAGAGCATCGAAGTCAGTCCAGTTTTCTTTGGTGATCTTTTCCACCATCTCTTCGCCGCCCACGTAATCGGCGCCCGCCGCCTCTGCTTCTTTCACTTTGTCACCGCTGGCAATGACTAGGACCTTCTTCGATTTACCCAGACCATGCGGCAGAACCACCGTGCCGCGCACCATCTGGTCGGCGTGTTTGGGATCCACGCCCAGACGCAGCGTGATCTCGACCGTTTCATCGAACTTGGCGAATTTAACCTTCTGCAAGAGGGGAACCGCGTCCTCGAGAACGTACGGACGCCTTTCGACGGCTTCTCTTGCTTTGGTGATGTGCTTTCCTGCTTTTCTCATTGCGCTTTCCCTCGTCTCCCACCACTCGCCGTTTCTCTTGGTGAGCCGTGGTGATTTCGACTGCAAACGTAGCAAGCTAGGGTCTCCACAAATCTTCCCACTACCCTACAACCTCAAGACCCATCGATCGCGCACTGCCGCGAATGCTCTTGATCGCGGTCTCGACTGAGGCAGCATTCAAATCCGGCATTTTCTGCTTTGCGATCTCTTCCACTTGCTTGGCGGTAACTTTCCCAACCTTGTCCTTGTTGGGTGTGCCCGATCCCTTCGCGATACCCGCAGCTCGCTTAAGCAGAATCGAAGCCGGCGGAGTCTTGGTGATGAAGGTGAAAGAGCGATCGCTGTAAACGGTCACCACGACCGGGACAATCAGCCCTTCCAATTCCTTCTGGTTGGTGCGGGCGTTGAATTGTTTGCAGAACTCCATGATGTTGATCTGCGCCTGACCAAGCGCCGGTCCTACTGGAGGAGCCGGAGTGGCTTTGCCCGCGGCAATCTGTAACTTGACGGAACCTGTAGCTTTTTTTGCCATAGTCTTCTCGCCGGTCTGTCCTCCGCCGGTCTATCCTTCGCCGATCTATCCTTCGCTTACGCCACTTTCTCCACCTGGTTGAACTCCAACTCAACCGGGGTCGAGCGGCCGAAAATTGTTACCATCACTTTCAAGGTCTCGCGATCTTCGTTCACTTCATCCACTATGCCGGTGAAACTGGCGAAAGGACCTTCGGTGATGCGCACCGACTCGTTCTTCTCAAACTTGACCTTAAGCTTGGGCTTCTCGCGGCTGTCGGCTACTTTGTAAACAATGTGCTGAACTTCCTCGTCGGAGAGCGGCGTCGGCTGCTGGCCCGTACCCACAAATCCCGTGACGCGCGGCGTGGACTTCACCACGTGCCATACGTGATCGTCCATGTCCATTTCGACCAGCACGTAGCCAGGATAGAACATGCGCTCGGAGGTGTACTTCTTCCCCCCACGGACTTCAGTGACAGACTCGGTCGGAATCAGCACTTTGCCAATCTTGTCCTGCAGGCCGAAGGCCTGTACGCGCGACTCCAGTGACTCCTTCACCTTGCGCTCGAACCCGGAATAGGAGTGGATGATGTACCACTTCATGTTCGGATTGCGCGGCGCCTCAACTACAGGCGTGCCATCGGCGTTAGGAGCCGGCTGCGACCCTTCGTCCGCTCCGCCTGCTCCGGCTTCTTTTTTCTCTTCGTCCTGCATAGAGTGCGCCAAACCTTCAGCTCCAGTCGTTCCGATAATCGTCGTTTCCGGTTTTCAGCGGGTCTTAAAATAGTCGAACAGAAATTTGACTCCGCTGGCGATGAGATTATCGATAATCGCGAAGTAGACGGCGAAAATGAATACCGTAATCACCACCACGGCGGTGGTCGCTCGGACCTCTTTCCATGAGGGCGCGGTCACCTTGCGCATTTCGGTGCGCACGTCGTTATAGAAAGTTCTTACGCGCTCAGGCCAGGATTTGATGCGGTCGCCAAAATTCCCACCGGCCGCTGCGATTGAATTCGCCATCTTCTTCGTCTCAACTCCCATTGCTCACCGAGCCCTCTGCGTACTCTCCAAATCTGGCAGGGGCGGAGGGATTCGAACCCCCAAGTCCGGTTTTGGAGACCGGCAGTTTAACCGTTGAGCTTACGCCCCTAAATAGTGGTCAGTTGCCAGTGGCTAGTCGCTGAACACCGACCAGTGAACACTAGCCACTACTTCACTTCTTTGTGCGGCGTATGCTTGCGGCAACGGCGGCAGAACTTCTTCAGCTCCAACCGTTCCGTCATCGTCTTCCGGTTCTTGGTCTTCGAATAATTCCGCTCTTTGCAATCACCGCACTGCAACGTAATGATCTCTCGGGGCATGAAAACAGCTCCTAGCGCTTAAGCTTCTAACTCTAAACCCGCATCCTGAGGCGACACGCTTTACGTTCGCCGAAGGAACTGGGCGCACGTTCGGCGCGCTTCCTTATTGCACAATCTCGCTGATGGTTCCCGCGCCCACCGTGTGCCCACCTTCGCGGATGGCAAATCGCAGGCCCTTCTCCATCGCCACCGGCGTGATCAGCTCAATCACCAGGCTCACGTTGTCTCCCGGCATCACCATTTCCGTGCCTGCCGGCAACTCCGCTACCCCCGTCACATCCGTCGTTCTGAGATAAAACTGCGGACGGTATCCCTTGAAGAACGGCGTGTGCCGCCCGCCTTCTTCCTTCGTCAGGATGTAGACCTCCGCCTTGAACTTCGTGTGCGGCGTGATGGACCCGCCTTTGGCCAGCACCATCCCGCGCTCCACATCCTCTTTCGCAATGCCCCGCAGCAGCAACCCAGCGTTATCCCCCGCCAGACCTTCGTCCAACTGCTTCTTGAACATCTCGACGCCGGTCACCACCGTCTTGCGCGTCTCGCGGAAGCCGACGATTTCAACTTCTTCCCCGACCTTCACCTTGCCGCGCTCGATACGCCCGGTGACCACCGTGCCCCGCCCCTGAATCGAGAAGATATCTTCAATCGGCATCAGGAACGGCTTGTCCAACTCGCGTGCCGGCTGCGGAATGCTCTTATCGACCGCCTCCATCAGCGCATCAATCTGCTTCTCCCACTTGGCTTCGCCGTTCAGCGCCCCCAGCGCCGACAGCCGGATCACCGGCACATCGTCGCCCGGAAACTTATAGCTCTTCAGCAGTTCCCTCACTTCCAGTTCCACCAGATCCAGCAACTCGGGATCATCCACCGCATCGCATTTGTTCAACGCCACCACGATGTAGGGCACACCCACCTGTCGAGCCAGCAGCACGTGCTCGCGCGTCTGCGGCATCGGGCCGTCGGTCGCCGCGACCACTAAGATCGCGCCATCCATCTGGGCCGCACCCGTGATCATGTTCTTGATGTAGTCGGCGTGGCCGGGACAGTCCACGTGCGCGTAGTGCCGGTTTGCCGTCTCATACTCCACGTGCGCCGTCGCAATGGTGATGCCGCGTGCCTTCTCTTCCGGCGCGTTGTCGATCGAATCAAACGACCGGAACACGATCTTCGGATTGTGCTTCTGCAACACCTTGGTGATGGCCGCCGTCAACGTGGTCTTGCCATGGTCAATGTGACCAATCGTCCCGACATTCACGTGCGGCTTATTACGGTCAAATTTCTCTTTCGCCATAAAATTGCAGTGCCTCGCTGGTTTTCGTTCTCGGTATCTCGCTCAGTAATACTGATACAACTTCTTGAACTTATGCCGCAGATGAGCGTCTGTCTCTTCGATCCGCGATAGATAGAACTCGCGAATTTGCGCTTGGTCTGAGACCGTCAATGCCTGGTACAGCTTCCACGCGCCGGTCGCCGATTCAACCGGCTTGACTGCTTCTTCCAGCGCCCGCGCCGCCAAAATCCCGTCAAAATCGCGGATACGGATGTTGGCCCGATCGAGCAGCTTCAAGAATCGCTCCGCCGCCTCCGGCAACAACGCCCGCTCAATCGCGGCCCGCAGTTGCCTGAACTCGCGTTCCTTCTCCACCTTGATGGCAGCTTGTTGGAAACTTCCCATGACCGCACCTTGCAGCCCGACCATCCAGATCCCTCGCCCCAACCGCCGGAATTTCGCCAGCAGGCTGCCGCTTCGCTGACGCCTGCTGAACGGTTCAGTCTCTGGAGCGGGAGACGGGAATCGAACCCGCGACCAACAGCTTGGAAGGCTGTGACTCTACCACTGAGTTACTCCCGCCCTGAACCAGCTATCAGCTATCAGCCGTCAGCCAAACCTCAGCGGCTAAAGCCGCTCTCGCACTTCGAAGCATTCGGCACGGCGCGAGCCGTGCCCTTTCAAACCATGGAGCCGATGACCAGGATTGAACTGGTGACCTCTCCCTTACCAAGGGAGTGCTCTACCAACTGAGCTACATCGGCTTATCAGTCCGAATCACCCTTCCTGTCCGGGTGCAGCACATCGTTACGTCGCCAAACGGACTTAACTGCAAACAACCCCAGCACCAGAAGAGTCCCGTAACGGAGTCTGGGCTCCGCAATTGTGCTCCAGGCCAAAACGCCCAACAGGACGTAACAGGCCAGAGCAACGGACAAGCGACTCATTACCGAATCCTTTGCAAGAAACGCTTCACTCAACTCTGGTGCACAGGGAAGGATTCGAACCTTCGTACCTCGCTAGGAGGGGCAGATTTACAGTCTGCTGGCTTTAACCACTCACCCACCTGTGCAGAAATCTCCGGGCTGATCAGCCCGTGCACTCCGTGATTCATTGTCCGCGGCCTCAGCTTTGCCACGGACACGCGGTCACGAAAACCCGCAGACCTGACGCACGACTTTTACGCAACACATTTTACGCAACACAGGGAAACCAGGGATCGCGCGCACAAAGACGCTGCGAAAAATCACTACCCGCCGCAATAGTTCCGAATGGAGTGCGTTGGAGAAACCTGTCGCGCTGCTACCGAGTCCGCTGCCTGCCGGAAAATATTTCCTGGAGCTGGCGAAGGGATTTGAACCCCTGACCCTCTGATTACAAATCAGATGCTCTACCAACTGAGCTACGCCAGCGATTGGGGACAAGTACGCCTCTGCACGAACCTATCCGCTAGATCCCTTCCAGATGTCCGGGACAATTAGTTAAGTTATCACAATGGGAATCAGACGTGCAACCAAACTCTCGCTATCTAAACTCTCGCTGCCGGCGGAGCAGGTCGGTTCGAAGCCTGGTTTACGGGGATTCGGAGGTTTCCGGACAGCGCCGCTGGCGGCGCGTCCGCAATGCTATCATGTCAGCCTTGACCACACTTCATGCGCGTTAGACGCCCTTTCCCTATCGTTCTGGCGGTTGTAATTATCGCCGCAGCGCTGACCCTTGCCGTGCAGCTTCGAAAGCACGCTCCTCCCGAAGCTGCCCGCCTGCTGCCTGGCGCCGACGCATTTCTCTACGTAAATCTCAAGCGGGTGCGGGCCGTAAGCCCGGGCACCCAATGGCCCGCGGTCACTCACGATCCGGAATACGAGCGCTTCATTCAGCAGACCGGATTCCAGTTTGAGCGCGACCTGGATCAAGCAGCCTTTGCGGTTCACTATCCCGCGAACTGGCCCGGAGGTGGCACGGGCGGCGTAGCACCAGAGCCACGTTTCTCCGAGGTTTTGGTCGGCAAGTTTCATGGCCAAAATTTGGCCACGTATCTGAAGCAAGTAGCGCAATCGGTCGAGAACTATAACTCCGTGGATATTTTCACGGTCCCACTGGAAGGCCGAAGTTTGCGAGTCGCCGTGTTGAACGTCGATTCAATTGCAGCGTCGAATCATGGTGACCCGGCCGTAATCCGCGGCATGGTGGACCGCTCGCGCCGGCTGGCTTCCCCGTTTGGGGGGCCCGCCTTCCTTCGCCAGTATTACAAGCATGTGCAGTTCGGCAGCCTGGCTTGGGTTGCCGCCCGTGTCAATCCCGCGGCGCCTGAGTTCGGGGGATGGACTGCGCTCTTCGCGAAGCCGGCAGAAATTGTAGTTTCCGGTAGCTACCTGAGCCCGCTCCATTTGCACGCAGGGATCCTTCATTTGCGCGCGGAAGCGTACACAGCCGGTCCCGACGATGCGGTCAGCGTCGCTGACAAAGCCAACCTTTTTCTGGCATTGTTTCGCAGCGCCGAGAGTTCGGTTGGAGTCCGAGGCACTGATGCCGACGTAAAATCTTTCTTCGAAAGCGTCCACGTGCGACCAGAGCACGAGCGCGCGGTATTGGACGCCTCGGTTTCTACCCCATTCCTTCGCAAGTTGCTGGCGGAACCTGCCTCAGAGCTGACAACGCCCGGATCACCGTCCCCGCCCGAGAAGCTGCCCGCCAAGTCACGCTAGCTGGCCGCGCTTTGGCTAAGACTTTGAAACAAATACGCATCCCGCGCGTCTCATCTGTGTGCCCCGTTTATGGACTGCCGAAGACAGGCAGGTACAATAAAGCTGATGTCAAGTCTGCCTTTACCCATCGCTGCTTTCTTCGCCGGCCTCATTTCATTTCTCTCTCCCTGCGTCCTTCCTCTCGTGCCCGGATACGTGTCTTTGATTTCCGGTGCGGGCCTGGACGAACTGAAGTCGCCACAGGGTCAGCTCATGCGGCGGGTATTGGTGAACTCCGTGGGATTTATTCTTGGCTTCAGCGTGGTCTTTGTCACGCTGGGGGCGATCTCCACTGAAATTGGCCAACTCGCGGCCCGATATAAGCACACGCTTTCGATAGTGGCCGGCGTGGTGATTATTCTGTTCGGGTTGCACCTGACTGGTATTTTCAAGATCAAGGCGCTTTATGCCGACGCGCGTTTGCATAGTGTGAAAGGCAGCAGCACGCCCATCGGCGCTTTCATTATTGGATTTGCATTTGCCTTCGGCTGGACTCCCTGCCTGGGTCCGATCTTGACCGCGATCCTCACCATCGCAGGGGAGCAAGACACGGTGGCGAAGGGGATTTTTTTGCTGGCCATATATTCGCTGGGGCTGGCCGTCCCATTTCTGCTGACCTCATTGCTCATGGAGCGCTTCCTCAAGTTTTACAGCCGCTTCCGGTCGCACATGCATGCTCTGGAAGTCGCCAGCGGAGGCTTGTTAATTGCGCTCGGCGTCTTGCTGGTCCTGGGACGCTTTACTCTGATCTCGAATTGGTTTTCGTTCCTGAATCGTTTTGCTTTGTAGTGAGCACAAGAATTTCCGCTCAAGAATTTGTAGTGAGTAAGAGGTCAAGGATCCATGAAACGTAATCCGCTTGCGCTTGTAGTTGTGGCCTTCGTAGTCGCGTTGATGCTGTACGTGGGCCTCCACATGGCCCGCCGTTCGGGCAGATTGCCGACGCCCCGCATCACCCGATCCACGGTCGCTCCGGATTTCTCTCTTGAGTCGCTCGAGGGCAAGACCATGCGCCTGTCTGACTTCCGCGGCAAGGCTGTCCTCTTGAATTTCTGGGCCACTTGGTGCGGCCCCTGCAAGATCGAGATGCCTTGGTTTGTCGAACTTCAGCAGAAGTATGGTTCACAGGGCTTGCAGGTTGTGGGGGTAGCCATGGATGACGCCAGCAAAGAAGATATCGCCAAGTTCGCCAAGGAGATGGGTGTGAACTATCCCGTGCTGATCGGAAAAGAAGCCGTAGGCGATTCCTACGGTGGTATCCCAGCCCTGCCCGAAACCTTTTTCATCGGACGCGACGGGAAAGTTGTGGACAAGATTCTCGGCCTGAGAGGGAAGGCAGAAATCGAAGACGCAATAAAGAAGGCGCTAAACACGCAGCCGACGGCAACGCAGGCTCGGGTTCCCCAACCGTCAGCAGCCGCACCAGCGCAAATGATGCCGCCTCAGAAGTGACAATATGAGGCCTTCGGTGATCGTTCTACTATTAGAAAAGCGTGATTGATCTTCACCAACAGAGAGCTTCGAGCGGCCATGCCGAGTCGCGGCTGGCGGGATCTGTTGCAGCCAGCAGTCTTCTTGGCTGTCTTTTTGCAAGTGGAATCCTGCTGAACGGGATTTCTGGGCAAGGGCAAACCGCTGGGAAAGTGCCATCTGTGACGATGGAGCCAGTGCCCCTGGTCACCGCTACTCGCGCCAAACCGACCACTGTGAACTTAAACTTCCGTGTTCCTCGCGGCTACCACATCAATTCCAACGCACCCAAATCCGAATTCCTTATTCCAACCGCGCTCAAGATGGATCTGCCCACGGACATCATCTTGGGAAAGATCGCCTATCCCGAGGGCCAAGATGTGAGTTTTCCTTTCTCTCCCGATGAGAAATTGAACGTTTACACCGGAGATTTCACCGTAGGCTTGGCCGTGCATCCCCTGCACTCCGTTATGCCGGGAAAGTATGTGATGCATGGAGTCCTTCGCTACCAGGCCTGCGACAATGCCGCCTGCTATCCGCCAAAGACTGTGCCCGTGAGTTTTGACGTTAAAGTGGTGAAAGAGCCGACGACCGGCCGTCGCAATCCCGCGCAAAGTCCGCACGTGCATTAGTCGATCCGCTCATCGCTGCCTCGTTTCCCCAAAACTTGCTCTGGTACATTGAGTGCACCCCTATTTCTACGAGGTGACTCGATGGCGTGCACTCCTGAAGTATTGAAACGCGTCCCGCTCTTCTCGCTGCTCGACGAAGAGGAAACCTCGGTTCTTGCCGGACAAGTCGAGCTCAAGACCTTCGCTCCGCGGCAACGCATTTACAAAATCGGCGACCCCGGCGGCCAAGCCTATGTTCTGGTTTCGGGAAGAGTCCGGATCGTGACGGTCGATCAGGATCACCAGGAGGTAGTGGTCGACGAGCCCGCCACTGGTGAGTTCTTCGGTTTTGCCTCCATGCTCGATCAGACGCTCCACCAAACCGAAGCTGTTGCGTTGGAGGAAACCGTATGCGTCGAAGTCGACGGGCAGGACATCGCCGTTTTGTTGCAACGCAAACCGCTGGCCGGCATGGACATGCTGGCGGTCCTGGGACGGCAGTTTCACGCTGCTCAGCAACTCGTGCGCGTTCGTGCCACCCGCCGTCCGAACGAGGTTATCGAGCAGGATATGACCTTTGGCGAGCGGATCGCCGACACCGTCGCACGCTTTGGCGGATCCTGGACTTTCATCATCGCGTTTGCTCTGGTCTTTGGCCTTTACATCAGCGCCAACGTGATTTTGCGCCGCTCAGCCTGGGATCCTTATCCATTCATCCTGCTGAACCTTTTTCTTTCGCTGCTCGCCGCTATCCAGGCGCCTGTGATCATGATGAGCCAGAACCGGCAAGACACGCGGGATCGCTTGCGAAGCGAACTAGATTATGACGTCAACCGTCGTGCCGCTTCTGACATTCAAGGGCTGGCGCGCAAGCTGAATCTGATGGGCGAAAAGATCGGCGACGTGGAGGACTTGCTGCGAAAGAAACTGCCCGGAGCTACGGGCAAAGAGTCGACTCAATAGGCACCTGAATCACAGGCGATACCCAGCCAGAGTTCAACCCATGTTGAAAGACAGCGACTAGTTCCTTGGGGGCTGATTTTTCTTCTCGACTTTGGCCCAGGTATCCTTCAGCGCCACTGTCCGGTTGAAAACTGGCTTTCCCGGTGTGGAGTCGAGATCGACGCAGAAATATCCCAGGCGCTCGAATTGGTAGCGGCTTCCGGCCGGTGCATTTTTCAGCGATGGTTCGAGTTTCGCACTGTTTCGTACTTCGAGCGACTGCGGGTTGAGATTGACAGTGAAATCCTCGCCGTCTTTCGTGTCGTTCGGGTCTTCCTTGGTGAACAGGGTCTGGTACAGCCTCACCTCCGCATCGATTGCGTGAGCCGCCGAAACCCAGTGGATGGTCGATTTCACCTTGCGCCCATCGGGAGTATTCCCACCGCGTGTGGCCGGATCGTAGGTGCAATGGACTTCGATCACTTCGTCCTTCTCGTTCTTCACTACGCCGGTGCAGGTTACGAGGTAGCCATACCGCAGCCGGACCTCGCGGCCGGGCGACAGCCGGTAATACCCCTTGGGAGGATCTTCACGAAAATCATCGCGCTCGATATAGAGCACGCGGGAAAGTGGAATTTCACGGGTGCCTGCAGTTGCGTCTTCAGGATTGTTGACCGCATCCATCTCCTCGACCTGATTCTGCGGATAGTTGTCGATCACCACCTTCAACGGACGCAGTACGGCCATCGCTCGCGGTGCACGCTTATTCAGGTCTTCCCGAACAAAGTGTTCGAGCATGGCCAGTTCGATCGAGCCATTGGTTTTAGAAACACCGATGGCTTTACAGAAATTTCGAATCGCCTCGGGCGTATAGCCTCGTCGACGAATGCCGGAGAGCGTGGGCATGCGCGGATCATCCCAGCCGCTCACGTGCTTCTGCTCTACCAGCTGCAACAGCTTGCGCTTGCTAAGCTGCGTGTAGGTCAGGTTCAACCGGTCAAACTCGATCTGCCGCGATGGAAAGATTTCTAACTGCTCGATGAACCAGTTGTAAAGCGGCCGATGATCCTCAAATTCCAGCGTGCACATGGAATGCGTGACCCGCTCGAGCGAATCGGATTGGCCATGAGCGAAGTCGTACATCGGGTAGATGCACCACTTGTTCCCAGTCCGGTGATGCTCCGCATGGAGAATGCGATACATGACCGGATCGCGCATGTTCAAGTTGGGCGAAGCCATGTCGATTTTTGCCCTTAGAACCCGTGAGCCGTCAGGAAATTCGCCAGCCTTCATGCGCTCGAAGAGGTCCAGATTCTCCTCCAGCGAACGGCTGCGATAGGGGCTGTCCTCGCCGGGCTCGGTTAGCGTGCCGCGGTGCTTGCGTATCTCTTCCGCACTTAAATCGTCGACGTAGGCCTTGCCGGCCTTGATCAGCTTTACCGCCCATTGATAGAGCTGATCAAAATAGTCCGAGGCGTAAAACAGGCCGTCCCAATGGAATCCGAGCCACTTTACGTCTTCCTGGATGGAATCAACGTACTCCGTCTCCTCCTTCTCGGGATTGGTGTCATCGAAACGTAGATTCGTTTTGCCGCCAAATTCATCGGCGAGTCCAAAGTCCAGACAGATGGCCTTGGCATGCCCGATGTGGAGATAGCCGTTGGGCTCTGGAGGAAAACGGGTCTGCACCCGCGCTTCATATTTGTTGGTCTTGAGGTCGTCGAGGATTATGTCGCGGACAAAGTTCGACGGAGCGGGCGAGGGCGAAGCAGCCACAGCTTTTTCTCCAGCTTCGGTTGGATGAGATGGATTCATTACTGATTGATCTTACCGCAAGCAGCCCGACGCAGCCGGCACCAGGGCCCTCGGGAGCCGCAAGCTGATCAGAGCCCGAGTCGGCGTCCGCACCAGGCTTGCCGAAGCCGGCGTTTGCGCCCCCTGGGGTTAGAAGGGATTGATCAGCCGGGCGTAGTGCCGCTCGATCCGGTCGGCTTTATTGCACTTTACCCATTGCTTGCTCGATCCGCGCCAGGGTGGTCTCCCTCCCCAGGACTTCCAGTGTCGCAAACAACGGCGGCGCATTCTTTCGCCCGCAAACCGCCACGCGGATGGGCTGGAACATCTGTCCCGCCTTGACTCCCAGTTCCTGGGCAGCAGCGCGGAGAGCCTGATCCAGCGCATCCTGTGCGAATTCTGTATTAGCCAACCTCTCGCGTGCTTTCCTGAGGACCTTCAGCGCCATGGCCGTGTCTCCTTTTTGCGGGATGAGTTCGGCCGGGTCGTAAGGCGAAAGTTGGTCCACGAAGAAGAAGTCAGCGGCGGTGAGCACGTCGCGGAGCAGCTTCATGCGCTCGCGGATGAGCGGCGTGATGCGCTTCATTTTGGCCGGTTCGACATTGAACCCGGCTTCGCGGACGATCGGCATCAGGCGTTGGCTCAGGTCATCCACTGCCAAGGCACGGATATGTTCGGCGTTAAGCCACAAGGCCTTGGGATCGAAGGTCTCTTCCAGAGTCTTCGCGGCCTCCCTGAAATTCACCACGGCATTTGCGCGATTGATGCCATCTAGCGAGAAGGCGTCGACCAGCTCCTGGCGAGACATCTGTTCGCGGTCATTCTTGGGCGACCAGCCCAGCAGGCAGAGGAAGTTGAGGAAGGCTTCGGGAAGGAAGCCGGCATCGCGGTAGGTCGTGACGCTGACGACGGGTCCGTGGCGGCGCTTCGAAAGCTTGGTCCCGTCGGGTGCGACCAGCAACGGAAGATGAGCAAACTGCGGCGGCACCGTGCCCGCGGCCTGGAAAATCAACACGTGTTTGAAAGTGTTGGTCAGATGGTCTTGGCCGCGAATGATGTGGCTAATGCGCAAGTCGGCATCGTCTGCACATGAAGCCAGGTGATAGGTCGGCATGCCGTCGCTGCGCAACAGCGCAAAGTCTTCGATGTCGGCGGCGGACTTCACCTGCTCGCCGTACACTGCGTCGGTAAATCGCACCAGCTGCCCGCCCTCGCGCGGCACGCAAAAACGCAAAGCAAATGGTTCTCCCGCGGCGGCGCGGCGGTGGCTCTCGGCAGAGGAGAGGCCCCGCATTCCGGGATTGAAAAGCCATCTCTCCTCCGTGCCCGATCTCTCGCTCTCTCCGGAATGTGCAGGCGTAAAATCGCGGTAGGCAAGTCCCTTCTGGAAAATAGCTTCGGCCGTGCGGCGATGAAGCGCGATGCGCTCGGATTGCCTGTATTCTTCGTCCCACCCCAAGTCCAGCCACTTCAATCCTTCAAAAATGGAATTGACTGAGGCTTCGGTGTTGCGCTCAACATCGGTGTCGTCGAGGCGCAGAATCATGGTTCCGCCATTGTGGCGAGCGTACAGCCAGTTGAAGATGAACGTGCGTGCACTGCCCACGTGCAGAAAGCCAGTGGGGGAGGGAGCAAAGCGCACGCGGGGGCCGATTGCAGAAATCTGTTGCCTGGCTGGAGAGCTTGACGAGGGGCTCATTCGGGAATCCTTTGCGATGGTACGGGCGAGAGAAAAGTACCGTCAAGCGAGGCGCCGCCGCGTCGGCACAGAGCCACGGAGATAGATTCCCGGGGTCTTTTCTCGGCACCCTCTTCGCGCTCGGCAGTGTAAGATTTTAGAGCCGAAGCCTTCATCCTGGGGCCGAGGCCCGAATGGCTGCCACCATCCTAGACGGCACAAAGATTGCCAACGACATCCGCGGCGAAGTGGCCGCCGGGGTCAAAACCATGGTCGCTGCCGGAGTGCGCCCCGGACTCGCCGCGGTTCTGGTTGGCAGCAATCATGCCTCCGAGATCTACGTACGCGGCAAAGTCAAAGCCTGCGAAGAGCTCGGCATCTATAGCGAGCAACACACGCCGCCCGAATCGGCAACCACCGAGGACTTGCTGGTTCTGGTCGACGATCTCAATGGCCGCGACGATATCGACGGCATCCTGGTGCAACTGCCGCTGCCGCCGCAGGTGGATGCAAAGAAAGTCTTGATGGCCGTCGACCCCGCAAAAGACGTCGACGGATTTCATCCCATAAACGTCGGCTTCCTCTCGACGCAGCGGCTGGGACTGGTTCCATGCACGCCCGCCGGAGTCATCGAGATCCTGAAACGCAGCAATATTCCCACCGCGGGTCAGGAGGCCGTGGTAGTCGGCCGCAGCGACATTGTGGGCAAGCCCGCGGCCATGCTCCTTCTAAATTCCAACGCCACCGTGACCGTCTGCCACTCCAAGACGCGCGACCTGCCCGCTACCTGCCGCCGTGCCGACATTCTCCTGGCCGCCATCGGCCGCGCTGGCATGATCACTCGCGACTTCGTCAAGCCGGGCGCCACCGTGATTGACGTGGGCATAAATAAGATCACCGATCCGGCCGAATTTAAGCGCCTGTTCGCCGGCAACGCCAGGCGCGCGCAAATATTCCGCAGCAAAGGTTCAACGCTGGTGGGAGATGTTCATCCCAACGTGGCCGAGGTCGCGGGAGCGATCACGCCCGTCCCGGGCGGCGTGGGCCCGCTGACCATCGCCATGCTGATGTTCAACACCGTGAAAGCCGCGAAAATGCGCCGTGGCAGCGGAGTGGTGGAACTCTCGCAGATTTGAACAGCCGAACTGCCGAGAACGCCGAGAGTAGAACTGGTCTCATGAACGGTTTAGAAGGGCACGGCTTTCAGCCGTGCCGCTGCCGGTCAACAAGAAATGGGGGCTTTAGCCGCCGAGGGATCCTTCACTTCCTCCGTGAAGTTTATGAGAATAGTTCGGGCCTTCCGGTCTTCGTATCGCCGCGTTCTCTGCGATCTCGGCGGTTAATTTGTCTGCAGCTTTCTGGGGAGGCAACTTGCTGAAAGTCGGCCTCACCGGCGGCATTGCCAGCGGCAAATCCGCCGTCGGTGAGATGTTCGTCGCCCTGGGGGCGCATCTCATTCAAGCCGACAGCATCGCGCACCAGCTCATGCACCCGGGACAGCCGGTGTACGACGAAATCGTGCGCCACTTCGGACGCGGAATCCTCAATCTCGACGGCACCATCAACCGCCCCAAGCTGGCGGACGCGGCATTCGATTCCAAGCCAATCCTGGAGAAGAAATGGTCGCAAGTCAATGAATTGAACCGGATCGTGCATCCCGCGGTGATTCGCCGACAGGAAGAATGGATGGGCGAGATCGGGCGCCTCCATCCCCGCGCCGTAGCCATCGTGGAAGCCGCGCTGATCATCGAAGCCGGCGCTGGCCAGCGTTTCGATCGCCTGATCGTGGTCACCTGCCGCGACGAGCAACGCGTAAAACGTTTTGCCGCCCGCCACCACCTCAGCCTCGAAGCCGCCCGCCAGGAGGTCACTCGCCGCATGGCCGCGCAACTCTCCGACCAAGAAAAAATAAAAGCCGGCGATTATGTGATTGACAACGCCGGCTCCCTGGACGGAACGCGAGCGCAGGTGCATGCGGTTTGGCAGCAGCTCGAAGCTCAAAACCCACGCTAATGCGCCTACAATCGAAGAGCGCAGTCGAAGGAACTCACAACGAATCGCCCAGGAGCATCCTCATGCGGCATTTGCTTACCCTGATATCGCTGCTGTGTTCATTTTTCCTGCGAACCCTTCCCGCACAAACCCTATCATCACCGGCAGCCAGCACCGCTCCTCTCCGAGTGGGCATCGTGGGTCTGGTTCACGGCCACGTCGACGGATTTCTCCACGACTCTTTCCCCACCCCCGAAATCCAGATCGTGGGAATCGCTGAGTCCAATCCACAACTATTCCTGCGGTACGCAAGCCGCTACGGAGTCGATCGCAACTTGCTGTTTCCCAGTCTGGAAGAAATGCTGCAAAAGGTTCATCCGCAAGCCGTGCTCGTCTACACCAACACCTATGACCATCGCCAGGTGGTCGAAGTCTGTGCCCGCCACGGCGTCCACGTAATGATGGAAAAACCCCTGGCCGTAAGTCTGGAAGATGCTCGTGCTATCCGGGGGGCCGCAAAGCAAGGAAAGATTCACGTGGTGGTCAACTACGAGACCACGTGGTATCGCAGCAGTCGCGCCGCCTACGATTTGGTGCGCCAGAATGGCCTCGGCGACATCCGCAAAATTGTTGTCCACGACGGCCACAGGGGACCGCAAGAGATCAACGTCGCTCCCGAGTTTCTCGCCTGGCTCACCGACCCCAAACTCAACGGCGCCGGCGCTCTCTTCGATTTCGGCTGCTACGGCGCCGATCTCGCAACCTGGCTCATGCAGGGCCGCCGTCCCGACTCCGTGACCGCGATCGCCCAGCACATCAAGCCCGATGTCTATCCCCGCGTCGACGACGAGGCCACCATCATCCTGACCTACCCCAAAGCTCAGGCCATTATCCAGGCATCCTGGAATTGGCCATTCGACCGCAAAGATATGGAAGTCTACGGCCAGACCGGATACGCAATCACAGTTCGCCGCGATGACATTCGAGTCCGGCGCAAGGGAGCAGAGGAAGAACAACTCTCCGCCAAAGCGATTTCGGCCCCGAACGATAATTCACTCGCCTATTTCAAGGCGGTCGTCAACGGCGAAATACCACCCGAAGGATTGTCTTCCCTCGAAACCAACATTACGGTCACGGAGATTCTCGATGCCGCCCGCCGTTCCGCGGCTTCCGGCAGAACTATCCCACTGAGTACGAAATAATTACTGCCGAACGAATGGGCTGGGTTTCCACAGATACGCAAGTTCCCGCGCCGCAGGCTCCGTACCTTAACCCTTCGCCGATCCGGGAGCGTTGACCAGCGCCACTCCCATTTCAAGGTAGGGGAGCAGCGCGGGGCGAGTTGGGCTCGTACGCGACCATGGCATCGGGGCACGCGAACCGCTTGGATACATGGTAGTTGGAGGCGAGAGCAGCCAACGCTGGCTGCGACCAGCGCTGTTCGCTGATGCGGGGTTTGCCAATGATCACAAGGTCGGCGGTGCTTTCTTCAAGCATTTGCTCCACTCGGCCACTCGGCCATTTGCCGCTCCGCACCAATTGGGCATACACAAAAGGGTTCGACAGCAGCACAGGCCTCCCGGTCAAGACCAAAGCCCCCACATTTTCCGAGAGTACCCGCTCATGATCGCGAATGTACGCGTAAGCCCGCGGGCACTCGTCCACAACGCCTTGGGAACTGTACAAAGCCCGATTCGCAATTCCCTCGACGGCAAAAATTACGCCGCATAAGACAATCAGTCCAGCTGTCGCGAAGGGCAAGCGGTTCATTTTTTGCAGTTCGCGCACGCCGGTCGCGGATGAGATACAAAGCGCTGCCTCGAGTTCCAGGAAGTGGTTGCTCTCGGAGCCGACTTTCAATGCTGTTACGGTGCCCAGGATTACGAAGAAAAAATAAAGAAACGGAGGGGCCAGCCGTCGCCTGCGAATAATGCCAACCAGGGTTAAGGCAACCAGGACGGCGGTCTCGCGCAGAACCTGGGAAGCGTGAGTCCGGTAGTTTGTCCAGGAGAGAGAGTCCACATGTGTCCCAAACTGGTGAAAAAGGAATTCGCCATGGGTACTCCATTGCAACGCCGCGATTGCTATGCCCAGTACGGCGACGCCGGCTAGCATTCCGAAGGTCAAGTCTCGCCATCGCTTGCCCCTAACAAGAATGACGACGCACGTGATGGGAGCCGCCAGGAATGTCACCTTGCAGAGCAGCGCGCCGGCAAAAAAAAATGGGACGCCAAAATGCAGTCGCGGCAGGCGGAGAAATACCACCAATCCGCCAAGCGAAAATGCCAATCCCAGGAAATCTACTCGGAGAATTGGCGCCCACTCCTGCACCAACGGGAGCGTAAGAAAAAATGCGCCGAGGCTGATGCCCAACAGCACGCTGTCCGGCAAACCGCTAGCCAGCAGGCCGATCTCGAATGCCACGATCGTGGCGGCGACAAGACTAATGATCCGCGGACGGAAGAGCTCAGGTTTGCGGTTGCGGATCAGACCAGCCGAAATAAGGTATGGGATGGGACCATAGCTGTTCAGCACGATTGGCCAGCTTTGGGGCACGGGATACGGTGTTAGCCCTGCAATGATTCGCACCGCGGCGTTGAGGACGTTACCTTCCTCGTAGTCAAACTGGTAGGGCTGTCGTGCCAGCCGCAAACCATTAGCCATCGACACAAGGGCGGCGTACAGCAAACACGCGGCAACCAGTGCCGAGCAGATTGACGCGGTTCGTTTCAGGAAGGCGCTACGGCGTGTTACTCCGTGGTCTTTGATAGCGGAAGGAGCCATTTGCCCCACAGGCAAGAACTCATCGAGTATACGGAAGTTCCCTGCTGTTTTCCCTGATCGGCACTCGTAGTTGTGACCGCTCCACCGGTATCGTTGCCGTTCTTCCTAATGATGTTGATTACGCCATTGACGGGGTGGGAGGCAGCGAACGCCGCATCAGTGTACTTACGGTGTTCGTTCTAGGAGGAGACGTTCAAGGTTTCTTAGTTCCGTTCACGGTTGCCTGAAGCCATGCTGCACAGCTTCGCCAGCAGGGTGGTGGCTGCCGCCTTCTTAGCGGTATCAGCCGGGCACGGCGCTCCGGCTGCCTGCCACCGCTTCACCTTCGCACCAAACTCCTCACGCGACATCGGAATAGGATCCCGACCTTCACCCGGATTCCAGCCCCACGCCACCAATTTATCTTCCGTCAGGTGCTCGACCAGTTGATCGAGGTTGCGGTTCTTGTTCTGCTTCGGTTCCTTAATCGAACGGCAAATCTGCGCGTCGCTAAGGCCCTCCCAAATCATCGGCGTGGTTGGCGGAGGAAGTCCCCAATTGGGCGTACCGGGCGGCATGTGCGCGCCAGCGAGATTTTGGTCCTGATGGCACGTGCTGCACTTTTCGGCGGTCACCCCGTGACCTTCAGGGCCCCGGCGCACGTTCATGGTGTGCGGATGCCCGTCATCTCCTTGCCGCGGGAAGTCACCGCGCGAATGGCAGTTCATGCAGCGGGGATGCCGCAACACTGAGACAAATTCGACAAAAAGGGCTCCGTCGCTTGCCGCCGGAGTTGCGGAAGCCGTCGCCTTAGTGGCAGGCCTTTCCGCCGCGCTGATGGGATGTGAAACCGATATCGCTCCTAGCATCGTCAGAACCGCGCCAGCGAAGAGGACTGAAGTTTCGAAGTGCTTCATACAGCCTCCGTCACACGGATCGGCAGCTTGCGGATCCGCTTCCCGGTTGCGGCGAACACCGCATTCGCGATAGCCGGGGCTGTGCACGGCACTCCCGGCTCTCCAATGCCACCCGACTTCTCATTGTTCTCCACCATGTGCGTTTCTATTTCCGGACACTCATGCATGCGCATTACCGGAAAAGTGTGGAAATTCGTCTGCTGCAGGCGCCCGTTCTCGAATGTGAGTTCCTGAAAGAGCGCAGCCGACGCAGCGAAGATTGCGCCGCCCTCCAACTGGGCTGCGATGATGCCTGGATTTACGTAATGGCCGCAATCTACCGCGCTCACGATCCGATGCACCCGGACCTTGCCGTCCGTGACTGAGACTTCAGCCACCTGCGCGTTATAGCTCTCAAATGCGAAGTGCACGGCAATTCCCCGGGCACGGCCTTTCGGCAAGGGCTTATTCCATCCTGCTTTTTGAGCGGCGAGATCGAGCACGGCGAGGTGTCGAGGATGCTTTGTCAGCAAAGCACGTCTGAACTGGTACGGATCCTTGTGCGCGAGGATCGCGAGTTCGTCAACGAAACATTCAGTGGCGAAGCCGGTGTGCGAGTGTCCCACGGAGCGCCACCATTGAACAGGCACGCCGACCTCGGCCTGGTGATATTCGACCGCCAGATTCGGAATCTCGTAGGCAAGATCGTCAACTCCTTCGACGGCTGCCGGATCGTACCCTTTATCTTTCATCATGCCTTCGAACATGGTTCCCGCAAATATCGATTGGCCTACCAGCCGTGATTTCCAACTGACTGGGTTACCGCTCGCATCCACGCTGCCGACAATGGCATGGAGAAACGCCGGGCGATACCAACCGCCTTGCATGTCGTCTTCGCGGGTCCATACCACCTTCACCGGAGCTCCCGCCGCCTTTGCCACGTGAACGGCTTCCACTACGAAGTCCGACTGCGGCGTCGCCCGACGGCCAAACCCGCCACCCAGGAAGGTGGTATGGATTTGGACCTTCTCATTCGGAAGGCCTGCGACCTTTGCCGCGGCCGCACGGTCCACCGTCTGGAACTGCGTTCCAGTCCAGATCTCACAGGAGTCTGCTCGCAGATCCACGGCGCAGTTCAGAGGCTCCATCATCAGATGGGACAGGTAAGGCACCTCGTAAACCGCTTCGATCTTTTGCGCAGCCTTCGCCAGCGCGGCATCGGGGTCGCCGTCGCGGCGCACACTCTTGCCCGGCAACTTGGCTTGCTCCCGAAAGTGCTGCATCATCTGCCTCGTGCTGAAGGCATGCATCTCGCCTTCATCCCAATCAATGCGGACCGCGTCGCGCGCCACTTTCGCTTGCCAAAACGAGTCCGCAACCACGGCCACGCCGGAGGGCACCGCCGCGACCTTGCGCACGCCTGGCATATTGCGGGCGTGAGAATCGTCGAAGCTCTTCACCTTTGCGCCAAAGACAGGAGCGCGGGCAACGACCGCGATAAGCATCCCTGGATTTTTTACGTCGATCCCAAAAACGGCTTTGCCATTTATCTTTTCAGGAGTGTCGAGCCGCTTTACCGGTGTGCCAATCAGCTTGAACGTCTTCGGGTCTTTCAAAGTGACCTTCGCGGGTGGCGTCATCTTTGCAGCGGTTTCGGCGAGCTGTCCGTAACGTAACTTGCGATTCGTCCCGTCAACTACCACGCCGGACTCCGTTCGCAAAGTCTCGGGATCGGCATTCCATTGCTGCGCCGCGGCGGCGATCAGCATAGCGCGCGCGGCCGCTCCTGCATTACGATACTGCTCAAACGCGGACCACACACTCGAACTTCCTCCAGTAATTTGCATCCCAAAGACGGGATGGTTGTACTTAGGATCGACCGGCGCCGATTCGTAGCCGACCTTGTTCCAATCCGCATCTAGCTCCTCGGCAAGCAGCATCGGCAACGCGGTATAAACGCCCTGCCCCATTTCCGAGTGGTTCACGATCACGGTGACTCGTTCGTCCGTGCCGATACGCAGGAACGCATTCGGCATGAAGATACTGCCGGAGCGCGCTTCCGCCACCGCCAACTTGCTCGCGCCGGGAAGATACAAACCGATCAGCAGACCGCCGCTGGCCGCGACGGAAAACTTCAGGAATTCGCGGCGTTCCATCGGGGGGGTGCTCATTTTGCTCCTCCCGTGGACATCATCGCGGCAGCCCGGTGAATCGCCTTGCGGATCCGCGGATAGGTGCCGCAGCGACATATGTTCCCCGTCATAGCCTCGTCGATGTCCTCATCGCTCGGTCGCGGTTTTTCCCGTAACAGGACCGCGGCGCTCATCAATTGTCCCGATTGGCAATAGCCGCACTGCGGTACATCTTCGGCCATCCACGCGCGTTGCAGCGGATGACTGAGGTCCGGCGCAGGCCCTCGATGGTCGTCACCTCCTTGCCTTCAGCCCGCGACACCGGGGCCACGCAGGACCGTATCGCTTCCCCATTGAGGTGGACGGTACAGGCACCGCATTGCGCCATGCCGCAACCGTATTTGGTTCCCGTCAAGCCGAGGTTTTCCCGCAGAACCCAGAGCAGAGGAGTTGAGGGATCGACGTCCAGATTTACGCGCTGTCGGTTCACACTGAACAAGATCATCGGAACACTCCCTTAAAACATCAGAGGTTGCGATTTTGAAGCAGGGAAAAAATCTTACTCCAACCTTTATCGTTTCGCTATACGACGTGCCAGAGCTAGCGGTGCCACGGTTGTCATCTTATTCATTTGTTGGCGGAGAGCCAGCCCGCCCCGGTCCGTCCGGAATTTGATCTTTCAGGGACTTCACTGCATCAATCGCTTGAGGGTGGTGCGAGCTTCGGCGACCTCTGGGAAGCGGGTGTGCGAACTTTCAAAATGAGAAAGAAATTCCTGGTCCAATGCGATCGAGGGGGAGGAGGGAGGAGGATACCTACTCAAACCGCAAAATCCTCAAACTGGCCCATCTCCATCAGTGCCCCGATTCGACTTCTCCCGAGAATTATTTCGCGCACAAATCCACAGCTTTGCTCGTGTAGAGCGGACACTGTTGTCCGCTGCCTTTAACCTTGATTTCATAGATTGTGGAAATCAACCGGAACGTGCGTTTCCCTCTCCCGTCCCCGTAGCAACGTGCCTCGCGGCATCACTTTGTTTAGAATCTTCAGTGGGGTTCGTGCGGCGCGTCTCGCCGCGGAAGGTTTCAACTTATGAGGCTCATGCGACCTGTCTTCCTGGCGCTGGCAATCGCTGGCGCGTTCTTCTACTTCACCACCTGGCGTTCCAACGGAAGCCATCCCGCAGATTGGCTCACTCACTCTGTAAACCCCGCGAAGGTGGAGATCACGGAAGCGGCGAGCGGAGAAGCTCTTGACAGCGAAGAGCAGAACAATATCTCTGTCTATCGTCGAAACATCCCGGCGGTGGTCAATGTGACCTCGCGCGCAATGACCTTCGACTTCTTCTATGGACTGGTCCCGCAAGAAGGTCAGGGCTCGGGCTTCGTGATCGATAAAGACGGTCACATTCTTACCAACTACCACGTGGTCGCCGACGCGCGCCAGGTGGAAGTCACATTGCACAATCACAAGCGTTACAAAGCGACAGTGATCGGCACCGACCCCGCACACGATCTTGCCGTCATCCAGATCAAAGCCCCCGAGCTTGTCCCCGCGGTACTCGGAGATTCGCGCTCCTTGCAGGTAGGCCAAAAGGTATACGCGATCGGCAATCCGTTCGGCCTCGCCGGAACCATGACCCGCGGCATCGTCAGCTCAATCCGTCCGGTGCGCGAGCCCAACGGCGCCACCATAGACGAAGCCATTCAAACCGACGCCGCCATCAATCCCGGCAACTCCGGCGGCCCGCTGATGAACTGGCACGGCGAAGTCATCGGAATCAATACCATGATCCTCTCGAATTCCGGACAGAACGCCGGCATTGGCTTCGCCATCCCCATCAATACAGCGAAAGCAGTGCTGAATGATCTGGTAACTCTGGGCCGCGTACGCCGCCCAGCACTCGGAGTCCGCACCATCCCCATCGGCCCCGAACTCGCACAGGAAATGTCCCTGCCCACCGACTACGGACTCCTCATTATCCAAGTCACCCCCGGCGGCTCCGCCGAACAGGCCGGCCTCCGTGGCGGCGCCGAGCGCGCATATCTCGGCAGCACTCCCATCATGCTGGGAGGCGATCTGATTGTGGCTATCGACGGCGAAAAAATTCAGGACCAGCAGGATTTGGCGCAGACGATGAATAATCACCGCGCGGGAGACACCGTGAAGGTGACCATCTATCGTGGCAAGAGAAAGATGGACGTAAACGTCGCGCTCGCCGAAGCCCGCGAACAGGTGTGAGTGCGGCCCAATTTTTCTGATTTCTGGCTGCAAGATAATAGAATCGACTGCGATGGACGTCGAATCCAGTCGCAGTTATTGCTTTTCCTTCTCGCAGGCAACCGAAAACCTGCAGTGGGGCGATGACCTGTGCTTCACAATCGGCGGTAAGATTTTCCTGACCCTGGGTTTGGACAATCGCCGCATGTGTTTCAAATGTGTTCCGGAGAAGTTCGCCGAATTAGTGAAGCAGGAACATATTCGGCCCGCGCCTTATGTTGGCCGCTACAACTGGGTGGTGCTCAATCGGCTGGACGCCTTGCGCGATGGTGAATTGCAGGAGTTGATCGAACAGTCATCGGAGATGGTGGCAGCAAAGGCGCCGAAGAATAGCCATCCGATCGAGAAAAAGGGGACGGTCAAGGGTAAGATTCACCGCAAGAAAAGTTGACCCTCGGTGCGGCGTAAATGCCGAGCATGGCTGCTGTCGCGGCAATCGGCGCTCGGTCAAGCGCAGTAACCGTGTTGCAATTCAGTGCGACCGGAGTTTCGATTCTCGATGTTAGCTTGCAGTCTGTCGGTCTAGATTTGACTCTGCTCGTGACGTCGGCTAGCCTCAAGAGTCCGACCCAGTTCTCTGGTTCAACTGCATGCGATCCCCACATGGATCATTCATTTTGCTGCTGGTGGCAGCTTTTGCGGTTGGAGCTGACCCTCCTGTGGCCGCTTCCACGCAGCCGGTTCATGCGGATCATGCGATTGTGGTCAGCGTTCACGAATTGGCGTCGCGTGCCGGTGTGCAGATCATGCAGGAGGGGGGAAATGCGGTGGATGCGGCAGTGGCCACCGGCTTCGCGTTGGCCGTGGTGCATCCGCCGGCAGGAAATCTGGGTGGCGGCGGATTCATGTTGATCCGCATGGCCGACGGCAAGCTTCACTTCCTCGACTATCGTGAAAAGGCTCCCGGGGCTGCGAGCCGTGACATGTACCTGGACGCGCAGGGCAACGTGATCGAAGGTGCGAGCGAGATTGGGTACAAGGCGATTGGCGTGCCGGGATCGGTTGCGGGCATGGTTTACGCCGAACAGAAATTCGGAAAACTGTCGCTTAACCGGGTGATTGCCCCGGCGATCCGGCTGGCGCGTGAAGGTTATGTGCTGACCTGGGAAGAGGCTCGGGATATGCAGCGCGACAGATATCTGGGCAGGTTCCCCGAATCACGGCGAATATTCCAGCGCAATGGCGACTACTACAGGCCGGGCGAGATTTTTCGCCAACCTGAACTGGCTCGGACGCTGGAACGAATCGCGGAAAAGCCAGACGACTTCTATCACGGCGCGATGGCGCGCCAGTTGGCGACTGCGATTCAGAAAGGCGGCGGGCTGATTACGGCCAACGATCTCGCGCAATACGAAGTAAAAGAGCGCGAGCCGGTGCGCGGGACTTATCGCGGATATGAAGTTATCAGTGCGCCGCCGCCGTCTTCCGGTGGAACGGTTTTGATTGAGTCGCTCAATATTCTGGAAGCATACGATCTGGCCAAGCTCGAAAACCGGTCGGCGCAGTCCATTCATTTCACGATCGAGGCCTTCCGGCGGGCATTCTTTGATCGGGCGGAATTCCTGGGTGATCCGGATTTTTCCAAGATTCCCGTAGCCCAGCTCATTGACAAGAAATACGGCGCCGCCTGGCGGGAATCGATTGATCCGGCCCGTGCCAGCGCGAGCCAGGAATTGAAGCGCCCCGCCATTTTCAGCGAACTCGAACAGTACGCGGACGCGCATCCTGCAGAGCGGGGGGGGCACGAGCCACCGCACACTACACACTATTCGGTCGTGGATGCAGAGGGGAGTGCCGTTGCCGTGACCACGACCATCAATGACTGGTTCGGATCGCGGGTGACCGCTGAGGGTCTGGGCTTTCTGCTGAACGACGAAATGGACGACTTTTCAGCCAAGCTCGGAGTGCCCAATGCCGATGGCTTGATCCAGGGGGCGGCCAACGCCATCGGACCCGGCAAGCGGCCGCTGTCGTCGATGACTCCGACTATCGTTGTGCAGCAGGGCAAGACAGTTCTCGTGCTGGGTTCGCCGGGAAGTTCTAAGATCATCACGACGGTGGCCAACGTTCTCATGGGCGTGATCGATTATGGGATGAACCTCCAGGAGTCAGTGAATGCGCCGCGCTTCCACCATCAATGGCTGCCGGACGTGGTCAACGTTGAGCGTTCATTTTCGGGGGACAGTGTGAACGCGCTGCAGAAGATGGGATACAACGTGCAGGTCGGACTGCACGATGGCTCAGATGTGTCTCCTTATTGGAGCGACGCGGAGTGTATAGCCATCGATCCCAAGACCAGCGAGCGGCTGGGAGCGAGTGATTACAGGAACAACGGAAAGGCGGTAGGGTACTGAGAAAGCCATTTTTGATTGTTGATTTTTGATTGTTGATTGAAAATCAAAAAGCGTTGAACAGTGGCTTTTAATCAACCATCATCAATCATTCTTAAGGACACGCATGCTGAAAGCAGTTTCGACGTATTTGTACGTAAAGGAGCGACTGCATCCGGGGCTGCTGGACGGATTGGTGCGCAGCGGGGTGCAGGCGATTGAAATCTTCGCGGCGCGGCAGCACTTGGATTATGCCAATCGCAAGGCCCACGTAAAAGAAATTGCGGAATGGTTCCGTGGAAGTGGGATTCCTCTGAACTCCGTACATTCCCCCTTGTATGCCGATTATGAATGGGGACGAACGGGAGCGCCTCCTGTGAACATCGCATCCACCGACCGCGCGGGCCGGATTGAAGCCATGGACGAAATCAAGCGAGCACTGGAAATTGCCGAGCAGATTCCGTTTCGCTTTTTGGTGCAGCACATCGGTACGCCGAACGAATCTTCCAGCGAGAAGAAGATTGAGGCGGCCATGACCTCGCTTGAGCACCTGCGGGCCTTCGCCAAGCCGCTGGGAGTCCGGATTCTGCTGGAGAACATCCCGAATGAACTGTCCACTCCCGACCAACTGGTTGAGATGATTCGCAGCGCACACTTTGGAGATGTGGGCGTCTGCTTCGATTTCGGCCATGCCCACATCATGAGTTCGGTGAGCGAGGCTTTCGAGATTCTTCGCGGCCATATTTGCTCAACTCACGTCCACGACAACGCTAAGGATAAGGATTCGCATCTGTGGCCGGGGCAGGGATCGATTGACTGGAAGCAAGCGATGGAAGTGCTGCGCTCCGCGCCGCAGTCACCTGCGCTGCTGCTGGAACTCGAAGGCGACGAGAAAGTGAATCCGCTCGAGAAGCTCGGGCAAACGTTCGAGAAGCTGGAAACAGCTTAAGAGCTTTAACCGCCGCGAACGCAGAGTTCGCCGAGGGAAACTGCACGTCAGCGGAGTTGAGCGGCTTAGCGCTGGCAAGAATGAAGATGGCTTTTCTCTGCCCTCTCGGCGTGCTCGGCGGTAAATGAACCTATGTCCTCCCCCCCCGTAACTACAATCGTCGAAGTCGGCAAGCACGAAGGCCAGGCAGTCACAATTCGCGGCTGGCTCTACAACCTTCGGGAGAGCGGCAAGCTGTTGTTTCCGCAATTTCGCGACGGCTCAGGCGTTATTCAGGGGGTGGTCCCAAAGAATGCGGTCGCGCCTGAAGTTTTCGAAGCGGTGAAAACCTTGACGCAAGAGTCGAGTGTGATTGTCGAAGGCAAGGTGCGCGCCGACAAACGCGCGCCCAGCGGTTATGAGCTCGATGTTTCGAATGTGCAGGTTATCCAGCGCGTTCCAGATTCCGAGCCATACCCCATTACTCCCAAAGAGCACGGCGTGGAATTTCTGATGGAGCACCGGCACTTGTGGGTGCGATCGCAGCGGCAAGCCGCGATTCTTCGAGTGCGGGCAGAGATCATTAAAGCGGCGCGCGATTTCTTCGATGAGCGCGGCTTTACGCTGACTGATCCGCCGATTTTGACTCCGGCGGCTTGCGAAGGGACTTCAACCCTTTTCCCGGTCGACTATTTCGATGAGCAGGCTTATCTGACACAGTCGGGGCAGCTTTATATCGAGGCCACGGCCATGGCCCTGGGCAAAGTGTATTCGTTCGGTCCCACATTTCGCGCGGAGAAATCAAAGACGCGCCGCCATCTCACGGAATTCTGGATGGTTGAACCCGAGGTCGCCTATGCGGAGCTGGACGACCTTATGGAGCTTGCGGAAAACCTCATCAGCTTTATCGCGAAGCGTTGCGTAGAGCGGCGACGCGCTGATCTGCAAACGATCGGCCGCGATGTTTCTAAGCTTGAGAAAACTGAAGCGCCGTTTCCACGTATCAGCTATGACGATGCGGTGAAGAACCTGCAGAAAGGACATGCCCAGGGCGCGCTGGAGAACAGGTTTGAGTGGGGCGGCGATCTCGGGTCGCCGGACGAGACCTATCTTTCGGCGCAGTTCGACAAGCCGGTAATGGTGCACCGCTATCCGGCGAAGGTAAAAGCGTTTTACATGGAGCCTGATCCACAGCGGCCCGAGCTGGCACTTTGTGTTGATGTGCTTGCGCCGGAAGGTTACGGCGAAATCATCGGCGGGTCACAGCGTATGGCGTCGCTCGATCTGCTGCGGCAGCGCATTCAAGAGCACGGGCTGCCGCAAGAGGCATTCAAATGGTATCTCGACCTGCGCAGGTATGGCAGCGTGCCCCATGGCGGCTTTGGAATGGGCATCGAGCGGGTAGTGGCGTGGATCTGCGGGTTGGAGCATGTGCGGGAGACCATTCCGTTTCCGCGGATGCTGAATCGCTTGTACCCGTGAACCTCATCTCGGGCCAAGGATGCCGAGATTGGCCGAGAATGGAATGGAAGGAAAAGACAGGGGCAATTTGATTACGCGGCGGATCACTGGGCGGCAATCGAGGTGCATCGACATTTGGGTCCCGGCTTGCTGAGTCTGCCTACGAAGCATGTCTAGCCTATGAGCGGCGACAGGGGAATACAGGGTGGAGCGGCAGAAACCGCTGCCGGTGGTCTCGACAGACGTGAAGCCCTACTGCGGCTGCTCGACCTGGTTGTGGAAGATAAGGTCATTGTCGAAGTGCAAGCTATCGAACGACTCACCCGATCCATGATGCCCAATTGCTTTCCTATCTCCGTGTTCGGGGCAAGAGCGTAGGCTTGATCATCCCAATTTCGCTGTTCGCCTGCTGAAGAACAGCCTCAAGGGAATCGTAATTGAACTCCCCGACTCGGCGCGCCCGGCGGTGAGTAAGAAAGCGGAGAATAGTTCAGACCTATGACGACAAGTACCGCAACCACCAACATCAGTCCCAAGAAGATTCGTGTGATTGGCGTGCCGCTGGATCTGGGGCAATCGCGGCGGGGCGTCGATATGGGGCCATCGGCGGTGCGCGTGGCCGGGCTGGAAGCTCGGCTGGAAGGGCTTGGGCACGAGGTCGAAGATGGAGGCAACGTCGCCGTGGCCATTCCCGAGCAGAAAAAAGAGGGCGACACGCACGCGAAATATTTGAAGGAGATCACGGCGACGTGCACCAAGCACGCCGAACTGATCCTGAAGACGCTCGAAGCGGGAAAGACTCCGATTTCGCTGGGCGGAGATCACTCGATGGCGGCTGGCACGGTAGCCGGCGTTGCCGAGTTCTATCGGCGACAAAACCAGCGTATCGGGCTGATCTGGATCGACGCTCATACCGACATCAATACCCCGGAGACATCTCCCAGTGGTAATGTCCACGGCATGCCGCTGGCGGCGCTGGTGGGATTGGGACCTGGGGACCTGGCGAATATTTTTGATTTTTCTCCGAAGGTGAAGCCGGAGAACTGTGTGCTGGTGGGCGTGCGCGACATCGACGCCATCGAAAAGGAAAACGTGCGCCGTGCCGGCATCGGCGTCTTCACCATGCGTGACATCGACGAACGGGGCATGCGCACGGTGATGGAAGAAGCTCTGCGCCTGGCCGGACGAGGCACAGCCGGGTACCACATCTCGCTCGACATGGATTGGATTGATCCCGAGGATGCCCCAGGGGTGGGCACGCCGGTACGCGGCGGCGCCACCTATCGCGAAGCCCATCTCGCCATGGAGATCATCGCCGACCACGGGCGAATGCTGAGCTTCGAGATCGTCGAGGTGAATCCCGTCATCGACGAGCACAATCGCACGGCGGATCTCGCGGTCGAACTGGCGTTGTCGGCTTTTGGAAAGAAGATTCTGTGAGGCGCATGTCTCGAACCATTCCTGCGATTGACGCCACCCGCCGTCCCCGTCCAGACTGAAAAATGTCATGAAGAAGCTTCGGGTTGGAATTCTGTTTGGAGGACGCAGCGGTGAGCATGAGGTGTCACTGCTTTCGGCGGCGTCAGTGCTTAACGCCATCGATAAAGATAAGTACGAGGTTGTGCCCATCGGCATCACCAAGCATGGACGATGGGTCACTTCCGGGGACGCCCAACGGTTGCTGACGGGCAACCCGGCGGGCGGCGACGCCCGCCCTGCACGGGCGCATTTGCGCGCGGGCGATCCCGAGGCCACGCCAGGGGCAGCGGTTCTGGCCAGTGGCGAGTCGGTCGTGGTGCCTCCGGAGCCGGTTCATCGGCAGAGCGGCATTGTGCCCTTCCAAACTGACGCGGCGCTGGCTCGGCGGGCGAGCGACCGGGCCATCAACGTCGATGTGATCTTTCCCGTGTTGCACGGCACATTCGGTGAAGATGGCACCATTCAGGGACTGCTTGAACTGGCGGACATCCCTTATGTGGGCGCGGGCGTGCTGGGCTCGGCGGCAGGCATGGATAAGGACATCATGAAGTCATTATTCATTGCCGCGGGAATTCCGATCGTGAAGCATGTGACCATTCTGCGCAGTGACTGGGAGAAGAACGCGAAGAGGGTGCAGAATCTAGTCGGGAGCAAATTGCAGTATCCGGTGTTTGTCAAGCCGGCGAATCTAGGGTCGTCGGTGGGCATCAGCAAGGCTCACGACCGCAAGGAACTTGGGCCTGCGATCGAGGAGGCGGCGAAGTTCGATCGCAAGATTGTGATCGAGCAGGGCGTCGGCGGAAAGAAACAGAAGGCGCGGGAGATTGAGTGCTCGGTGCTGGGCAATGATGAGCCTGTCGCTTCACTGCCGGGAGAAATTGTTCCGGGTAAAGAATTTTACGACTACACGGCCAAATATCTGGACGAAGGCTCGCAACTGATCATTCCTGCGAAGCTGAGCAAAGCGGAGATGAAAAAAGTGCAGGAACTGGCGGTGCGCGCGTTCAAGGCCGTGGACTGCTCGGGATTGGCGCGCGTCGATTTCCTGATGGATCCTGGTTCGGGGAACAAGGCGCGCAAGATCTATCTGAATGAGATCAACACCATGCCCGGATTCACGGCAATCAGCATGTATCCGAAGTTGTGGGCAGCGTCGGGGCTGGCTTATACGGAGTTGATTAGCCGGCTGATAGAGCTCGGTTTGGCGCGGCACGCGGATAAGAACAAGAACCAGTACAGCCGGTGAACGGAAATTGTTGATTGCGCAATCCCATTGCGGGTTTGCCGGAGGTGCTTGGCGAATGTGACAATGCATGCATGCAAAAATCTTTTTATAACGCGCTACACGTATTGGCGGCTGGAGGGTTGCTGCTGGGGAATGCCTATTGCTCGGCCCAGCAGACTCCGCCAGCGACAACTCAACCAGCTTCCCCCGCGAAAACGCAGCACGCTGCTACCCCGAAGAGCACTGCGAAGGCTGGGACCTCGACTGCGGGAAAGACTCAGACTCCTCTTGCCCTGAAAACTCAAAAGGACAAATTCAGCTATGCCCTGGGTATGAATCTGGGAGCAAACTTGCACAAGCAGTCCGTGCCAGTAGATCCGAATATCATGGCGCGCGGCTTGAAGGACGCTCTGGCTGGCGGCAAAACACTGCTGACCGAAGAGGAAGCGCGAGCCGCCATCACCGCCGTGCAGAACGATATGCGCGAAAAACAGCAGGCCAAAATGCAGGTCGCCGGAGATGCGAACAAGAAAGAAGGCGAAGCGTTTCTCGCGGACAATAAGTCGAAGGAAGGCGTGGTTGCGCTACCCAGCGGACTGCAGTACAAGGTTTTAAAAGAGGGCAACGGCCCGAAGCCGACGGCGACTGACTCCGTCGTCTGTAACTATCGCGGCACGCTGATCAATGGCACGGAATTTGACAGCTCTACGAAGCACGGCGGGCCAGCAACCTTCCCAGTCAACGGCGTCATCAAGGGCTGGACAGAAGCTTTGCAGCTCATGCCGGTGGGATCGAAGTGGCAACTTTTCGTTCCCTCTGACCTTGCCTACGCCGAGCGCGGCGCTGGCGCGGACATCGGACCGAACGCCACTCTGATTTTTGAGGTCGAACTGGTATCGATCCAGAATAAGAGCGAGGAGAAAAAGTAGTCGTGAGATCTCAAGAACTCTGAGCAGTTGAGCCTTCAGATCCTCTGAGTTGGACAATGAAGGCTTTTGTTTGTGCGTTGACTTCTTACCTCACCCACCCCTAGGATTACGGCCAAGGATTCCCCACTCGCCCATGATTGGACAGACCGTCTCTCACTACAGGGTGATCGAAAAACTCGGCGGTGGCGGGATGGGAGTCGTCTACAAGGCCGAGGACACGCGCCTCTACCGCTTCGTCGCGCTTAAATTTCTTCCCGAAGACGTTACCCGGGATGTACCGGCGCTCAGCCGCTTCCGTCGCGAGGCCCAGGCCGCATCCGCCCTGAACCATCCCAACATCTGCACAATCTATGACATCGGCGAACACGATGGGATGGCCTTCATCGTCATGGAGTATCTGGAAGGCCAAACCCTGAAGCACCTCATCGGCGACCGACCTCTGGACCTCGACAGGCTTCTCGCCGTCTCTACCGATGTGGCTGATGCGCTCGACGCGGCACATTCGAAGGGCATCGTGCATCGAGACATTAAACCAGCCAACATCTTCGTGACTTCGCGAGGGCACGCCAAGATTCTTGACTTCGGACTAGCAAAAGTCACCCGCGATGGCAATCGCGCACTCGATCCCGCGGAGGCAACTCAGGCGAGCATCGGCGCTGCCGAAGCACACCTTACCAGCCCCGGCTCGGCCTTAGGCACCGTCGCCTACATGTCGCCCGAGCAGGTGCGTGGCAAGGAATTGGATGCCCGCACCGACCTGTTTTCCTTTGGAATTGTCATGTACGAGATGGCGACCGCCGCCATTCCATTCCGTGGCGAGACTTCCGGCGTTATCTTCGATGCCATCCTCAACCGCGCCCCGGTTGCGCCCGTCCGTTTGAACCCGACGCTGCCACCGAAGCTCGAAGACATCATCAATCGTGCGCTTGAGAAAGACCGTGAGTTGCGATACCAGCACGCCTCCGACATGAAGTCGGAATTGCTTCGCTTGAAGCGCGATCTCGAATCGGGCAGGACTTCGGCGGTAAGCTCTTCTTCCCAGCCGTTACAGGGCGAGAGCAGCGCCGCTTCTGCGCAAGTGGAATCGCAGGGGTCGCGCTCAGCAAGGACCAGCGGCTCCGCTGCAGCCGTCTCGTCAGGCCCGTCTGGAAGAGTGGAAACGGCGCAACCTGTGGTTCGCCCCTCCTATTGGAAGTTTGTGGTTCCTGCCGCGGTAGTGCTGCTGTTGGCCACGATTGCAATGGGCTTTTACTGGCGCAAACATCAGTCTGTCCAACTCACCGATAAAGACCAGCTCATCCTCGCCGACTTCAGCAATCAGACCGGCGATGCGGTGTTCGACGCGACCCTGAAGGAAGCACTCGCTATCCAGCTTGAGCAATCGCCCATGCTTCAACTGGTTAGCGATGCGGAACTGCACAGCAATCTGCAGTACCTGGGGCAGTCGCGGGAGCAGAAAATAACCCCCGAACTGGCGCAGCAACTGGGCCAACGGCTGGGAGTGAAGGCGTATCTGGCCGGCACGATTGCCGGCTTGGGATCGTCGTACGTGGTTTCGATCAACGCGGTGAACTGCGCCACGGGAGAAGTGTTCGCGCGCGAGCAAGAGACTGCTCCCGACAAAACGGCAGTCCTGCAGGCGGTCTCGAAAGCGGCTACGGCGATGCGGGCACGGCTGGGCGAGTCGATGGCGTCGATCCAGAAGCTGACCACTCCCTACACCAACGTGACCACCGCCAATCTGCAGGCTTTCCACGCGTTTTCGCTGGGAGAAGACGAGCACCGCATGGGGCGCGACTTCCCGCAGGCAGCTTCCTTCTACCAGCAGGCGATTGAACTCGATCCCAATTTCGCCATGGCGTATGCACGCTTGGGCGTGACCCTGTCAAATCAGGGATCGGCCGCCAAGGGCCTGCTGCATATGAAGAGGGCCTACGACCTGCGCGAGCGGGTCACCGAGCGCGAGCGTATGTACATCGAGTCACAATACGCTCTACAGCAATTCGATTTGCCCAAGGCACTGGAATCCTACAAGCTGTATGTTGCCACGTATCCACGCGACGCTACGGCTTTGAATAACCTGGCACAAACCTATGTCTACGTGGGAGAGTTTGAGAAGGCGCTGACCGGCTATGAGAAAACCTGGGAGATCGCCAAGTGGGACAACGTGGCGGCGGACAACGCAGCCGGGACTCTGCTTTCGCTGGACCGTCTGCCCGAAGCGGAACGATACCTGAAGGAGGCGTTGGAGCAAGGTGGCGGCGACGACATCAGCTACCACGGCAACCTCTTGCTGCACGATTTTCAAGCCGGCCACTCTGATTGGGAGAAGGAGCTGCAGTGGGCCGCCGCTCAGCCCGCCGGTTTCATGGTGGAGAATCTGGCAGGCAACATCAACTTCTTCTCCGGAAGGATTCATATCGCCAGCCAGCAGTGGGAACATGCCGCGCTGCGGGCTGAGCAACAGCACTTCCCCGACACGGCGGGAGGCTTCTATGCCTTGAAGTCGGTGCACGACGCGCTGGCCTCCAGTTGTGCTACCGCGCGCGATGCTGCTCACCGCGGATTGGCTCTGGATCACTCGGTCGCAACGGTTCCCGACGCTGCCCTTGCGCTGGCGTTGTGCGGCGAGACCGGCCCGGCCTTGCAGGAGATGGAGCGCCTGACCACGGCCGCGCCGACAAACACAGTGGTTAACGACGTGTATCTCCCCGAAGTGAAGGCAGCAATTGCTCTGGCACAGCACCACCCGGAGCAGGTATCGGGGTTGCTGTCCTCCACGAGTTCTTACACGCAGGTTTCGAAGGCTCCTCATTTGTTGGGCCGCGCCTCGCTGGAGA
>QIAN01000484.1 GCA_003225005.1 Acidobacteriota bacterium
GTGAGAAAATACTGCTGACTCGAGTCAAGGCTGAGCCTCCTTAGTAGGTTTGTGATTGGTTGTGAACCCAACCTCAAGCTACCAAATGCTCGGCCTTTTTTCTTCTACAAATCGAAATCCTAATTTGGACAGGCGTGATCCGGTGCCATCCATGATGTCATCGAGCATGCGGGAAGCGCTGTATCCGTCGGGAGCCAAGGATGATCCGCGGGATGCGGATCTGCTGCTGGATCTGTTATTACAGCACCGCGACAAGCTGCGGCGTTTGACACCGGACAACGAAGCGACGCGGCGAGTGCAGAACCTGGTGGAGGAGCGACGCAAGCTGGTGGAGGAAAAGACGGCGCAGCTCAATCGCCTGAGCGGATACTTGAAGGTGTATTTTCCGCAGATGCTGGAGTGGTTTGCGAAGCTGGATACCAAGCTGGCGTGTGAGTTCATGGAGCACTGGCCTTCGTTGGAGGAGTTACAAAGCAGTTCGCCGGCAGAAGTGAGGAAGTTCTTCCGCCGGCGCCGGGGCCGGCATGGAGAGCTGACGGAGTGGCGCGTGCAAGGGATCGGCCAGGCCATGCCAGCGATTCGAGATCGAGCCGTGATCGAAGCGAAACGGCTGGTAGTGCAAGTGATCGCACGACTGCTGCGCACTCTGCTGGAAGGGATCGCGACTCTGGACAGCAAGATTGCGGAGGCGGCGGAAGCTCATCCAGATTTTTTCATTTTCCAGTCGTTTCCGGGAGCCGGAGCGGCGCTGGCGCCACGCTTGTTGGCGGCTTTGGGTTCGCAACGCGATCGTTATGCCAGTGCGGAAGAGGTGCAGAAGTACAGTGGGATTGCGCCGGTGACGGAACGGAGTGGGAAAAAGAAATGGGTACATTTTCGCTGGGCGTGTCCCAAGTTTCTGCGACAAAGTTTTCACGAATGGGCAGGACACTCGATTGCGCAGTCGGTTTGGGCACGCGCCTACTACCAACAACAGCGCCAGCGCGGCAAGGACCACCATGCCGCGGTGCGAGCCTTAGCTTTCAAATGGATTCGCATCGTGTTTCGTTGCTGGCAAGAGCGTGCGGCTTATGACGAGAACCGATATCTCGCGGCCTTGGCCAAGCGCGGCTCGCCCCTGACTTCTGTCGTTGCAGGTGCAGCAATGAGCATGTGAAATTACTGTGGATTCTAAGTGAACTTCAAAAGTGACCGGATCGAAAAATGCTTGACAAACTTACTCAGATATCTGGTTACAACAGTTATCATGATATGCAATGAGCCAGAGTTGGAAAGCCCACTTCATCTTCAACCACATAAACGTGGTGGTTTTGCTCTCATTGGCGCTATCGGCACAAACCGGTGCCCCCGGAACACCCGTAGTAGAACTGCATATCGCACCCAGCGAACTCGTCAACGGGGTGCCGGACACGATCACTTTCGTCTTCGTAAACGCCGGGGATCGCGAAGTGAGGATTCCGCCGGTTTCGCCGTGTCTGGGGCGACACTCCGGGACCGTGACTTTGAGGTTTGAGTTTTCGCCCGCGGGACCGCAAGGGGTAGGAAAAGGCGGAGGCTGTGCCGGACTGCTAGATCACCCGCCGGGGATTCTCGAAGAAGTCAAGTCTTGGAAGAGGCTGAAGCGGGGGGGTCGTTCACTGTAAGCTACAAACGGGTTGCACTCTCGGTCTTCGAGCAGGCGCCCGGAGCTTACGAATTTTGGGGAGAATATCACCCACCGAAACTAACCGTAGAAGAAATGGGGCTTCTCCAACACGCAGATATCGACTTTGCGAGTGCATCGGGGTTAGAAGTACTCCGCTGCGATTCAGGCGACCGAACTGAGGCGTTATCAACTGGCGCAAAATCTTAGAACCCTATCGACAAGTGCGCCGGCGGTGGGCGTCGGCGTAGAGCCAAAATGTTTCCCGCCGGGGCACTTGCGATAGGGTGATTTGTACGAAGCCGCTGGCGCGGCGGACGCGGTGGAGCTATGGGTTTTGCATGCGCGATTCGCGATTTGTTCGAC
>QIAN01000486.1 GCA_003225005.1 Acidobacteriota bacterium
TCACATACTTGTTGCTTTGCAGCTGGCCATGGATGGCTGCGAAGTCGACGGGCCCCCGGGCCGGTGGACTGCCACCCGCCGGTGCAGCGGGAAAAAGCAATTCATTCAGCCGGCGATCGTCACAATCCTCGGGGAGAGGCCAACTCAGACCCGCCGCCGAAGCCCGTTCTAGATAACGATGAACGCTGGCTTGGCCGATGGAACAACTACGGGCGATCTCGTTCTGCAGCAGGCCGAGATCGTACCGCAAACGCAACACTTCTTTGATTTTTCGCATGGACAGAGCCTTCTGGGACATTCGGTTTCTCCTCTAGCCAGAGGAGAAATTCCCATTGGTTGTCCAGCACCGCTTTCCGCTCCTACTCAGAAAGCCCGATCCAGAAACGTCAATATCAACCCCGGTTCCAACCCGCCTCTTTCAATCGCGGTTCGGATTATTCACATCCCCGGAATCTCTATTCACATGCCCGGAATCCTTATTCACATCCTCCCGGAATCTTTATTCACAGCGCCCCGGAATCGGTATTCACATGCCCCGGAATACGCAGCTTAACGTTTTGGACGGCAGGGCTTTTCGTACGAGCGGCCTCAGTCGCCAGGAAATCAGGACACATTTGCCCGAGAGTCGATTCTATTCGTCGCGGCGGTCCACGCGATGGCGTGGCCTGACGCTAATTTTGTCGGCTGACAGGGCGCTCCGACAACACCCGTTCACTGTTCAGTTGTCCGGAAAAGCAGCGCCGCCCATCATGCGAAGCAGTTGCTCTCGAGCCTCCTCTAGGGCGGGAAGCGAACCAACAACCTTGATCGGTGCGCCGCACAACTCGGAGAGGGGATCGAGGCAGTCCTTGAACCTGCCGCTTCGCACCCAAATCTCCCGTGGCAATGCGCGGCCGGTTTGAATCGCCTTCAGCAACACCTTTGCCAGCACGTCTCCAGCCGAGACGCTGGGACTAGCCAGTTCCGGTGGAAAGACGATTCCGCTGTCTGCATCGACTGCCAACGCAATGCACGGACACGCTTTGCGTTCGCTCTTCTTTCCAATCACAGCGCCGCTGAGGAAGTAGTCGAGTTCCATCACTCCGCGCACCGCGTGGTCGCGGCTCCGTAGCTGGCGTAATTGCTCTTCCCCCAGATGTACCTTAGGCAGGGGTGGTTCGCTTGGCAACATCGTTTTTATCAATTCAATCCGGTATCGAGGTTCACTCGTTGCGCCGTCCAATCGCGAGACCACAGGGTAGGTATCAGCCTGGTCCCAATACTTCACGTCAGCTTGTGTGGAAGCAGCAGAACAGACCACAATTACGGCACGCATACATTCCTCCAACGTCTGCGCTTCTTCCTCTGTGACGAACCAAGGGTGAAACCCCGGACGGATGGCACGGAAGATGGGTGAGGCTTTGGCCCTGCCAACCGGATGGCCCAGCGCGGCGAGCAACTTTCGGTCCGGCCCATCTAAGTCTGCCCTTGGCACGAATTCCACGTACAGGCTGTGTTGTGACGCGAAGAACTCGCCGGCATCGGTGATCTCTCCGGCTGCCATCTTGCGGAATAGTCGGTAGCTCTCGGTGCCGATATAGGCGTGCATGGCCAACACCTCGCCGAGGGCACCCATGACCGAGCAGTAACAGGTCTCACCGAGTGCAGTATCGCGAACCACGACCAGCTGGCTTTCATCCAACCGATGCCACGGACGCAACGCGTACAATTTGGAGGCCAATCCATATAGTCTCTCCAGGAGGGAAAACGTGGGTGGAATTTCGCCCGAAAGCTCTCTCACGAAGCATTGATCTGGCTTGCTGTTGGTGGAGTCGGCACGTCGTCTTGTCATGGTTCGTTAGCTAACCCCCTGCGAGGGTGTGCCCCAGCGCAATTGAGTATCCGTCTACGGTGCTTTTGGCAAAGCGGCCTTTGGCTCAGTGCGGATAACTCACTCGATGCTCAGCCCGCATGATGGGACTACCATGCTTCTCCAAAGCTTTCATAGCGGGAGAAGACCAGTTGATATCGGGTGCCACCCATGGTCACTTCCTTCCTTCTTTTCAACTCATCCATGTCCTTAAATATGAGTTTGGCCTGGTCGGAATTCAGGCACCCGATGCCCCAACCTACGCATCCTCGAAACCCCGTGATCCATTCCTTTCGATCCTTATACTCAATCTCCATCTCGTTGCAGCCGATCGCAGCCGCCTTCTCAAGGAATTCCATCAGCATTCCATTGCTCCCATAAGCAGGTGCGGTAACGACTCAGTCTCTCCCACCGTTGCCATCTCCATCAAGCCCGAAAATCATGCACCATGTGATTTTCCTCGCTCGGCGGAAATCACGGGTCGAGATCAGGAGTTCTGAAGGTGCAACCACACATCCTCCACATTCCCCGAAGTGTGCTGCTGAAGTGATCGAGGTGCGTGCCTACGCGATCTGCAAACTCTGCAAAAAGCGGTCGAATGGAAAAATCTTCGGTGGTTTTGCTGAATATTGCTGGACACCCCAAATCGAGGGTACCCGTAAGCTAAACAAAAGAATGGCTCCTCAGGTAGGACTCGAATCCACCTGAAAGTTCCAACCGGGCCATGAAGCCCATCAACAACACTGACATTGTCTTTTTCATGAAAGAGGAGAAGACTCCAGGTGGGCTGACTTAGCTCAGAGAACCTGAAAGAGGGAGAAGAGGTGCTCGTCTCTAACATCATGATCGCGCTGGCGCAAAGAAATAGATGGTCCAGATCTGGGCGGTTCATGCTGCAATGCGAGCAATCTTGCTCAGAATCACCCTCATTGACGTGTCATTGTGGTTCTTGGCGAACTTCACTTCTCAGCGCTCTTACACCCATTAGGCGCCGCCGAATGGGCAGCCAATTAGGAAAAGCGGAACTTTAGCCATGGACCCAGTCGTGCATAAGCGTAACATCGTGCTCGCCTTAATCACCGACTCATTGAGGAAGATCTTTGACATAAGCAGCGGGGATTTCGCATCACAGAGAATGTGTCCATTCTGCGGCTTAATAACATCACGTCGCAAGACATGTTGCTTGGAGTGCGGCAAGTCGCTCAAACCTGCTTAAAGCGGTACTGCGGGTCTGCTCAGAATTTGGACAGCTCCATTCCGAATGCTTTGCCAAACTCTTGGCGAAAAGGGGAGAGCCTTCTCGTCACTTGCTAATTTGACAGGGTTGGCCGGCCGCCGTTCCACCCCTGCCGTGACTTGCCGGGACGACGCAGACGTACCGGCGTTTGATCGCTCAGCTTCCTTCGAGGTGTTGGGCCGGCTTCACATTCAAAATGAAGTGAACGTTCGCCCACAAGAAGTGAGGACCGTCAGACTTTGTCACGAGTGCGTCTACGGACTTCAAAGTACCGTCGGTCAATTCCAGGTGATCGGTCAGCATGACTATGGGAACCTGTGGTTTGACCTTCTTCATCTCTGCCGCGACGGCCGCGCCCTGCAAAAGGCTCAATTCGTAGTCCAGCACAACTGCGTCTACTGACAGCGAGATCAAAAGTTGGAGAGCATCGGATCCACTGCCGGCGGTTACCAACTCGTATCCGTTCTCCTTCAGCAAACTGAGTTGGGCTGGATCTCGATGTATGCACAGGAGAGTGTGGTTGGTAGCCATGCCGGTCAGGTATATAAGCAGGCTTCCCGAGTTTCTGTGCAAAATTGCTCAATCAACGCGACGGAGGAAAGGAAGAACGGATGAAACCCAGCATTCCCCGAGTGAGCTCTATTCTCGGGCCGTGATTCTGACTTCCTGGGACCCTGAGGGGTTTTCACCGCAGATTCGACTGATCACCGGCAGCAACCGGCGGGATGCTTCGTTCTTGGAAACGAAGGCGTTCACCACATTCAAGGCCTGTTCTGGAATCTCGTCGTCACTTGAAAGCATGACGATAGGAACTTGTGGCCGGAGGCGCCTTATTTCGGTTGCGACCTCACCGCCATTCATCTGGGGCATGTGATAGTCGAGGATCACGGCGGCAATAGCGCACACTGCTGCAATTTGTAAGCCTTGCCGGGCAGAGTCAGCCGTGAGCACTTTATATCCGCGCCGCTCGAGCAGCGCTTTTTGGTACCCCAGCATGCCGCCGTCATCGTCGATGCACAGAATAGTTTTGTGTTCTGGGAAATCGGACCTCATGTGGGCTCTCCACATCACCATGATTGACGATGTGGGGCGGCCCTGGCTGTTCAAAATTGCACACTTTTCAGGGCAACTGTTGTACAGGTTGATCTCGGGGCGATATTGAGGACAGTGATCTTTTACCTCTTCGGCGGGGATTTCTAGAGCGCCTCGACCAGAGCAATTGTGAACAGACATTATCGAGCTCAAGACCATAGCATCTGAAGCGTGGCTATGCCCTTTTGGGGAGGACACCGATGAGAAAACAGTACCTTCATCTCTCCGCTTACTCTTGTTACCAGTGTGCCGGCCCGGTGATTGCCGGCTCGCTGGGAGTCCGAGAGAATGAAATATCCAAGGAGACTGAGATCAGGCAAGTGGGAGCAAGGTGTCTGTCCTGCGGTCACAGGCAAGACAAAGCAACACAACCAGCGGGTGCTCGTCACTTGTCGCCCCTCGAATGGG
>QIAN01000485.1 GCA_003225005.1 Acidobacteriota bacterium
ACTAACGTTTTAGTGACTCGGGCAAACCGAGAACACGATAAGCGATAGGGTCGCGGTGGTGATGATCGTAGAAGAGCCACGCATCGAGCTCAAGTTCAGCCAAGGCTGACTGGATGGATCTTATGTCCACAGGTTGGGGTTTCCTTTCTGAGCGCGATTCACGCTTTAGCCTATGAGCGATTGATCCAACATTGGCCGAAGGAGGCTGACCGACCATGGGCTATTTCTTCCGAGTGTAATGAAAGGTGGTTGTTCCGGCTGCCCCCTTATAGAGATAAGTCCATCGTTGCGTCATGTGATCTTTGTCATCCAGCGTCACCGTCAAACCCGTATTGTGCCAGTCGTCTGGCGTTTTCATTCCCGTTACTCGCGCCAGAGTAAATGTGACACCTTTTTGAAGGTCATCCGGGACACCTGTGACCATCTGAGGTTGGTTACCGGCAATACAGTAGTGTGTCGCAATCAGGTGGTCACCATCCATGGTGAACATCGTGATCATGGGCGGCTCGTTACCGGGGCGAGTTTCGGCCATCAGTACGCTGCCATTTGCCGTCAGAGCGTAGGTCTCCTTAACCGTGACGCCATCCTGAACCGCCTCCCATTCCCCCACGAGCGATTTCATCTCCGTGAATGTGGTCGTACTCTTGGTTGTAGGCACGGGCGGGTTTTGCGCAGCCGCTATAACCATGGCTGCGAATACTGCAATCGTCAGCAATGAGTACCTGGGCAAATTTGGCATATGGCATCAGCTCCAGAGTGTTGTCCGCTTAAAGTCAATCAGTAACAGAAAGTGGTTCTGCACTTCGCACGCTAGCTGCTGCGCCGCTTCATGTGATGATCCTCTTCGATCTTCCACGTCTTGCCTCCGTCGTGGGATTTCTCGCCTTGCCAGTGGAAAGACTCAGACGTTATCTCACTGAACGTCCAACGCAGCGGCAGACCGTCCGTATCTACCCCGTGCAAAACGATACGGTCACCCTCGCGTCCGCCCTGCGCAGTAACCAGGTAGTTGAATCGAGGATTTATAAACACAATCCGCCATTGCTTCAGTTTCGTATCGAAGAACCTGAAGGTGGTTCCTATACTGCGGTCCTTCTGGCCTTCTGGCGGATAACCAATCCAGAGATCTTGGATGGCCGTCCCATCCATGACCCAGCCGAAACGGATTTCTCCCTTTTTGTGGTATACGGTTCCATCGTCGCGATGGAAGCTAAACTCGGCATCCCAAGTGCCGACGAGGCGATCAAAGGTTTGGGCTTCTTCTCCCATCGATGGATTCGGATTCGCTGATCCAAGGCCAGTGATCATTGCTTCTCGGGGAACCGGAATGTGATAGGGCGTCCCTCCTTTCTTGGAATCTTCCGATTTACTAAAAACAACTGCGCTCGCGCTCAGAATAAACAGCACGAGAACAAAATAGATTCCCAACCGGGTTTTTTCGACTGTGATGCTCATACAGAAGGCGCTCTCCTCTCTTCGTGCTTAGGCGTTAACATTGTCAAATCCGGCCGATCCGTCGCTTGCACTTTCTTGCTCATCGGATTAGGGGCGGTTCGCCCCACTGGCCGCATCACGGAAAGTGCAAGAAAGTGCAAGCCAAGGCTGGTCCACGAGTCTTGGAATGGAGCACCAATGGATTGGAGCCAAATAAGGGCACTGTTTCCTGCTGCCGACAGGTATACATATCTCAATACCGCGGCTGCGCCACCCCTCTCCGTTCTCGCTGCGCGTGAAGGAAAGCGTTATTACGATGAAATGGCCGAGCATGCGGACGTCGCGTGGGATCGTTGGCTCGGCGAAGTCGAAGAGGTACGAGAGAAGCTCGCGAAGTTTGTCCACGCCGAGCCCCGAAGCATCGCATTCACATACAGTACGTCACACGGGATGAACCTGATCGCCGGAATCCTCCAGCATTGCGGAGACGTGTTGTGTCCTGCGGATGAATTTCCAAGTTGCACCCTGCCTTGGTTTCAGCAGCGATATCGCGTTCACTTTGTGTGCTCGCGAGACCGAGGCATTATCGATCTGCATGATGTTCAACGGAGCATCACTCCGGAAACACGCATTTTGGTCGCAAGCTATGTGCAATTCGCTACCGGCTTCCGGCAGGATCTCGTATCGTTGGGTAGATTTTGTCGTGAACGCAAATTGATTCTTGTGGTTGATGCGACACAGGGCATGGGCGTCTTTCCCATTGACGTGTTTGCCAGCGGTATCGATTTCCTGGTTTTCAGCGGATACAAATGGGCCCAGGCCGGCTACGGTGTCGGCGGCCTGTACGTCTCGCCACGCTTTCTCGATATCAAGCGTTTCCCGGTTGCCGGGTGGTGGAGTGTCCGCGATCCCGAAGCGGTAATCAATGATCGTCTGGACTTGAAAGAAACGGCCGCGGCGCTCGAAGTCGGATGCCCTCATTTCGCAGGAATCTTCGCTTTAGGTGCGGCGCTCTCGCTCTTTGAGGAGGTAGGCGCAGCTCGGATTGAACAACGCATTCACGAACTGACCGACTACCTGCATCAGCGGCTCGACGATGAAGGCCTGAGAGTCGCGTCACCACGAGCGCGGGAGCAACGCTCCGGCATTACAATCATCGAAATGTGCAACGCGCCAGATGTTGTGAAATCTTTAGCCGAGAAGAGGATTATTGTTTCTGCTAGAGGAAGGGGCTTGCGAGTGTCAGTGCACATCTTTAACACCCTTGAAGACATCGACCACCTGGTTGCAGCATTACGGGAACTTTCACCGGGGGTCACGCGCAATGCCAGATAAGCAGAATACGAGGGGCGATCCTGCCATGGTCAGCCTATCGGTTGCCTTAATCAGCGACATTTTTACATACCCCGACGATGCCCGCCGACTCGGCGATTCACTGATACGCGCGCGATCACAAGGGGCGGACCTAGCGGTGTTGCCGGAGCTGCCGCTGAACCCCTGGTCGCCGGCAACCGAGACACCGCAAGAAGATGAC
>QIAN01000489.1 GCA_003225005.1 Acidobacteriota bacterium
TCCTGCGCCCGGCCCCGGGTTTAATGGATCAGCCGCGGCCCAAGCCCTAATCGCGCGGCATGTGCTGGAGCAATATATTCAGTTGCGCTCGGCGCTAAGCTCCCAACAGACCAGGCCGGTTCTGGCGGCGTTGGCCGCGATCGCCGAAGGGCTGCGCTCGATACCGGGCAAGAAGACTCTGGTCATGTTCTCGCAGGGATTTGTCGCGACTGAAGCGCTCGATTGGCAAGTACAAAGCACTATCGACATCGCCAATCGAGCTAATGTGGCCATCTACATCATCGATTCAGGCGGCCTGACCGGCGGGGCCCCCACGTCAGGGGCGCTGGTATCTGGTTCCCCGCTGGGAGGTATCTCGGGCGGACTTGAAATGGAACAAAGGCGAAGGTCCGGGGCCGGCGAAAGCGTTTTCGACATCACTCGACAAGAAGGTTTGAATCGGCAACAGGATCTCTTATATCGAATCTCAGAAGACACTGGCGGACACTTCATAAAAAATACCAATGACATCGCCGGTGGTCTGGAGCGGATTGATACAGAAATCCGTTCGCGCTACACGCTCGCGTATCGAAGCACCGACTCGAACTTTGATGGCAGTTTTCGCAAAGTTAAGATCGAGGTCCGCAGACCTGACGCAAACGTGTTAGCTCGCGCCGGATATTACGCGATTCCACCGAGTCAGATCATTCCCTTTTCGCCGGACGATAGAAAACTACTGGCAAGCTTCGCCGGTATGCAGGCCCATCCGACTTTGCCCCTATCATTGGAGTTGAACTCATTCCGATCTAGAGAGGGCTTCTACATCGTCCCGCTGTCGTTCGAGATACCTCCGGGCGCGGTGCAGTTCGATCGCAAGGGCGATAAGGAGCGTTTGCAATTGGAAGTTCTCGGCGTGGTCCGAGTTGAAGGTGAAGACAGAATTCTTTCCCGCCTGGGAGGAAACTTTGACGTCAGCCTGACGCCTCTGCAATACGAATCAATTTTGAATGACAAGATTTTTTTTCGGCAGGACATGCAGTTGTACGCCGGTAACTACACGGTTGATCTGATTGTTAGAGATCGGCTGTCGGGAAAGGTCGCCGCCAGGCAAGAGAAACTTGTTCTGCCCGCTGCTGGATCCGACTTCCTGGCCACGGAAGCAGTGTTGAGCCGGCACGCTGAGCCGCAAAAGCAAACATCGAGGAACGGCGACGTGCTTAGCGAAGGCAACGTACAGATTCGCCCTTCGCCAAGTCGCGAATTTCACTCGACCGATAACTTGATCATTTTCTTCAAACTCTATAACGCAGCCCTTGCCGGCGAAACCGGAAGACCATTAGTGAGAGTCACAGTCACGCTGATGAAGGACGGCAAGCAGGCGGCGAGGCCTCTGGACTACCAACTGACCGAACCGGCAACCGAGCCTGTGCTTCATTTGACCTTTGCCAAATACGTCAAGCTTACCGGTCTGCCGGCGGGTAAGTACTCGGCTGTAATTGAAAGCCGGGATATCGTGCAGCAGAAGGTGTTGAAGCAAGAGGCGTGGTTCGTAATCCTACCGTGAGCGGCAAATGAACAAGGGACGGTCGGCTGCTACTGAGCAGTTCCTGAGTTCTCGGACTTCTTCTGAATGCTGGCGCTAAGCTTGATGATCGCAAGCAGGTCCCGATCGGCGTTGGCTCTGTTTTCCTTAGCTTTGGCAATTTCTTTCGAGTCAATCGTAGCCGCGTTCTTCAGAGCAGGATTTTCCGTGAAGCTATCAATCAACTTGCACAGCTTCACCAGCGCGCCCACCATTTCTTCATTCTTTAATTCATCAGCGGTGCTGGGCTTCTGTTCTTCCCGGACGCGGGCTTGCATGTAAACATTCAGTCGGCTGGCGCGCTTATTAATTTCGGCCGTCTGTTCGGCGACCAGTTTGTATTCGATAGGTTTCCGCGCGACGAGATTTCGCGCGATGTCATTGCGCAGCACTTGAATGCGCTTGTAATCGTCTTTCATATTTACGATTGCCGCCTGCAGACGCTTTTGATTCTCCTCTTCCAGGCTGACATTCGTTTCCGCGCCGCGCAGTCTGCCCTCATCGATCTGCCGAATACGATCGTCGAGATTTGGATTATTGTTCGGCGGTGGTCCGGCCCCGGCCGGTTTCTGGGCCATGGTTGTGCCGGTCAGGCAAAGCGAGAAAACGCCGACCACCAAAAAGCCCGCGAGCTTTACCTTAACATCCCGGTAATTCATGAAAGACTCCTCCCGTTTCGAAGATCAGATGGGCAGCTCACCTCAAGGTGAAATGGAAACTGAAACCTGGTTACTGGATTGATTGTGAGCGGTCACGCTAATAAGTGCTTGATCCGCTCCTAACAATTCGTCCGGCAATTTGGCAATCACCACGGTGATCCAATCAAAGCTCGGCAGCCTGCCTATCCATTCCACTGCGAGCGGATACGTATGACCTTTCCCATCAGCGGCCTGGGCCGTCACGATCGATGGACCATCTCCCGGCTGCAGGTCCAGGTTAGCGGATAGCAGCATCAACCTGGTGGTGTGATCCGAACTGAAGTTGAGGTTATTCCTAACTGAAAAGGGATCGCGCCTGAACGTTACTGAATCAAGAGCAAGTGCCCGATTAGCGCCTTCGTCAGTAAACAACACTGGCACGTTTGACGGCGCAGAGCGTTGATAGACGCGAACATAATCGACCAGCATCTGTTGTGGGAAAACTGTCGTGGCATCGGGATTCCCTGGAAAGCCACCGCCGACCGCCACATTCAGAATAATAAAGAAGGGATGATCGAAGACCCATGACTTGCCGGCTGGCAGATCCGCCGGTGTGCGCGTTTTGTACAACAGTCCATCGACATAAAACCGGATGACGTTCGGTTCCCACTCGACCGCAAAGGTATGGAAATCGTCGGAGAACTTCTGGCCGTTGGGCAAGGCGTAGGCGGCGCTAACACCCTGGGCGCCGGAATATCCTGGTCCGTGAAACGTGCCGTGCACGATTGACGGTTCCTTGCCGATATTTTCCATGATGTCGATCTCGCCGCAAGTGGGCCAGCCGACGGTACCGATGTTGTCACCCAACATCCAGAATGCCGGCCAGAGACCCTGGCCGTAGGGGACCTTAATTCGCGCCTCAAACCGGCCGTACGCTTGAGTCAACTTATTCTTAGTGAGCAGTCTGGCCGAAGTGTAGTTGCGAGTTATGCCGTCGGTCCCGGTAAAGGTTTCCTTGAGCGCTTTGATTACCAGCAAACCGCCTTCGACATGCGCGTTGACTGTGCGGTCGGTATAAGTCTCGAGTTCGTTGTTACCCCAACCGTTTCCGCCCAGATCATAGGACCACTTGCTCGAATCAACGGCCGAGCCGCTGGGACCATCGAACTCGTCACTCCACGCCAGGCTCCACACCGGAGGATTACTGGCGAACGCTGCGGGACCCACGGGTAAGGATGAGCCCAGAATAACCGTAAATAAGCAGGTCAACAGGGCGACGATAGTCGTCCTCGCGGTAAGCAGCTTTGTTTTGGAGCGACCCCCCCAGAGGTTCCTTATATTCATTTGAGAAACTCCTTTATTGGCCACTTTCGATAGCCAATACCGGCTGTGAATCGGCTACAATGCGAGCAAAGAATGCGCGGCAATTATGTCACGATTTTGTCTCTAACAGTACCAAACAGAAACAATTGTAGTGGCGTGTTTACGAGGTCAAATCTGCTAACTATGAAGACTGTTAAATACACCAAGCTAGTGCTAATCGTAGCCTATGCTTTGAGCCTGGCATTACCTGTACGAGCACTGGGCTCCGCACCCGCGTCGAGCCACCTGAATCTGATGCCGGTCCCTGCGTCGGTGCGACTTGAAACAGGCCGTCTGGCGATCAACGGAAGTTTCAACGTCGCAGTAAAGGACCATACAGACGATCGGTTACGCGCCGGCATTGCTCGTATGCTCACTCGCCTGGCGGGACGAACCGTATTGACTTTGCCGGCTGACCTCACCGCCGATGAAGGCACGGCCACACTCGTGGTCCAATGCGAACGGGCAGGCGACATCGTTCCCTCGCTCAGTGAAAATGAAAGTTATAGTTTGGAAGTCACCGACCAGCAGGCACGGCTGGTGGCGCCGACGGTCGTGGGCGCGTTACGAGGCCTGGAGACTTTCCTGCAACTGCTCCAGGGCGATCGCGACGGATACTATCTGCCGGGTATCAAGATTCAAGATCAACCGCGTTTCCAATGGCGAGGCCTACTCATCGATGTCGGCCGCCACTACGAGCCGATGGAAGTCCTCAAACGTAATCTCGATGCGATGGCGGCAGTAAAGCTGAACGTCTTTCACTGGCACTTGACAGAGGATCAGGGTTTCCGCGTCGAGAGCAGGAAATTTCCCAAGCTCCATGCACTGGGATCCGATGGTTTCTTCTACACGCAGGACCAGGTGCGTGAGATTGTTTCCTATGCTCGTGACCGCGGCATTCGGGTAATGCCAGAGTTTGATATTCCCGGTCACAGCACAAGTTGGCTCGTTGGTTATCCGGAAATCGGCAGCGCTCCCGGCCCTTTCAAAATTGAACGCAGAGCAGGAATTTTTGAGCCCGCGCTCGATCCGACCCGCGAACAGACCTACAAGTTTCTCGATGCCTTTCTGGGCGAGATGGCCGCACTTTTTCCTGACGCCTACATGCACATCGGCGGCGACGAGAACGAAGGCAAGCAGTGGGACCGCAATCCGCAAGTCCAGGCCTTCATGAAAGCGAAAGGCATCAAAGATAATCACTCCTTGCAGGCTTACTTTAATCAGCGCGTCCTAAACATCTTACAGAAGCACGGCAAGAAAATGATTGGCTGGGAAGAAATTCTGCAGCCGGATCTGCCGAAGGAGGCGGTCATCCACTCGTGGCGCGGGCCGGATTCTCTGGCCGCGGCGGCGAAGCAAGGCTACAACGGAATTCTGTCCGCGGGCTACTACATCGATCTGATCTTTCCCTCGTCCCAACATTATCTGGCAGATCCAATTCCGTTGAACTCCACGCTAACCGCCGAAGAAGCGAGACATGTTCTGGGCGGCGAAGCAACCATGTGGGGCGAGTGGGTGAGCCCGGAGACGATTGACTCGCGCATCTGGCCGCGCACGGCCGCCATCGCCGAGCGACTTTGGTCGCCGCGAACCGTGACGGATATCGACGACATGTACCGGCGCTTGTCGGTGATCAGTTATCAACTTGAGGAGCTGGGCCTGACTCACGAGAAGAATTATGGCATGTTGCTGCGTCGTCTGGCTGGGAGTGACGACACTGGACCACTGCGCACCCTGGCATCGATAGTCGAACCTCTAAAAGAATACCGTCGCTATCAAATGCGACCGCAGACGATGCTAAGCCCGCTGACAGGCCTGGTCGATGCGGCGCGACCCGACAGTGAAACGGCTCGCCAGTTCGCTGCGAACGTCGATGCCTTTCTCTCCGATGCTCCACGCTTTTCGCTCTATCGACCGAACCTCGAGCGAACGCTGGTTGAGTGGCAAACCGCCGGCCGTGCGCTTGGACCAATGATCGACCGATCACCCGCGCTGAAAGAGACAAGGCCATTGGCAGATAATCTGTCGGTTATCGCGGATGCAGGATTGGAAGCGATATCTTACTTATCCGCGGGTGACGCGGCTACAACCGAGTGGCGTGACGCACAGTTGGCTAAGCTCAACGAAGCGGCAAAACCAAGAGCCGCACTTGAGTTCGTCGTTATCACAAGCGTGCGGAAACTGGTGATTGCAGCCGCTGAATTACCCCAGCTTAGATCGACGACGCCGGCGGAATGGAAGAAGCGAGTAACTATTATGGCTAGTCCCCCGGCTGCACCTTCCTAAACCGTAGGAGTTGTGGCTTAGGCGGGGCAGTAGCCCGACCGTGAGGGAGGGCGTATTCCGACCCGAGAGGCAATGGCGATGGTGCGACGCCCTTGCTTACGCGCGGGCTACTGCCCCGTTTTGAGTTGCATTCAGTTGGGAATCGCTTCGCCAGGCTTGACGATGCGGATCCAGTGATCGGTGAACTTAGCGTGGCCTCCGGGCAGTTCAATCTTCGGCATGTGACACGTAGTGCACTGCTGTTTGCTCACCGGACAGGCAGGAGCCGAGCGCGCAATAGTTTTTGCCTGATTACGAGTCGCCAGGTGACAAGCCAAACATTTTGAGTCATAGAAAGCCGCATCCTCTGCCAGCTCGTCGTGCGGATCGTGACAGGTGACGCAACTCATCCGCGCATCGCCACTATGTCCCCGGCTATTAAAAATTCGGTAGGGTTGATAACGCAGATTATTTGCGCCGCCCTGCTTTGGCATGAGCAAAGCCTTTTCAAAACCGACATGACAGGCGCCGCAGAATTCCTGTGACAGCTCATCCGCTTCCAACTTCGCGGGATTAAATACCTGAAGATTCTTGCTCCCTGCTTTGATGGCCGCAGTATGGTTTCCTCCGGGGCCATGACAACCTTCACAAGTAACTCCGGGCATCAGATGATCGAGTTGAAGTTGCGCATTACTAACCGCAGCGGTTGAGTGACAAGCGAAACAACCCCGCGCTGCTTCCATGGTCATGGGGCGACCCAGGCCGTCTTCCAGCGATTGAGGTACCGAACGCGGATGAATGATAGTAAAGTCGAGACCCTGGATTTCCTGATAGTAGCTGACCCGGCTCTCATAGAACACTCCCTGATGTCGAAACACATAAGTCTGACCGGCCTTGCCCTGGCCAAAGCAGTAGAGGATGGGTTCGGAAATCGAGTTTAGACCATCGGTTATTGTGTAGACGCTGCGGTTTCCTTCTCGTGCGATCTGGTAGTTATAAGGACCGTTGCTAAAGTTCAGCCGGGGATGGGTTTTCAAAATCTCACAGCTGTCGACGGGGGCCAGCGCGCGGCTCATCGAATTTGCCAGCCGCTTTGCGGTCTGTTGGGCGTGACACTGGGCACAGGCGGTGCTTCCGACATACCGAACTCCGGTAAGCTCACGAGTTGGCCGCCATCTTGAAAAGGCGTCACGCTGGTTCTGACCGCGCGAGGATGGCAATAGCCAAAGACCGAAGGTAAAGACGAACAGGCCGGTCAGCAGTAGAGCTTTCTTAACTCGTTGCACCATTTTATTTCGCCGTAGTCAGACTGGTCCTGGCAATGCCTTCGCCTTCAATAACTTTCAGGTAGGTGTTAATTGGCGGGTTAGTGAGCTTGTCGACTTTGCCGCTGGGCCAGCGAATCTCGACGCTGTCAATCCTCTTAGCAGGCCCCAGGCCAAGCAGTTCCCGTGGATCGTGGGAAGCAAGATAGCTCCCGCCCGCAGTCTTCAGCCGGCTTCGTTTCACGCCTCCGGCCTGCCAGGTGATCACCGCCCCGACGGCGGCGGGATTGCTTTTGGTCGCCACAAGGTGCAGACCCAGCCAGTTGTTTCTGTTGCCGCCTTCGTTACGAAGCAGCAGCGGAGGCCCGCCATTGTTTGAGATCAGCACATCGAGATCGCCGTCGTTGTCGAAGTCGCCCGTGGCCATGCCCCGCCCGGAAAACTCTTTGCTGAAAACGGCGCCTGATTGGGCGCTGACATTTTTGAAAGCGTGGCCGGTGTTCTCAAACATCAGCAAAGGCTCTTTGTATTTTACGCGCGTAGTGCGCATCTCGATAAAGTCGTCGGGATGGCCATTTACCAGCAACAAATCAGGGTCACCGTCGTTGTCATAATCGAAGAACCTCAGTCCCCAACCGCTCAACATCTGCGTTGCGGTTCCTATTTCTCCGGGCTCATCCGTAAAAGTCAGATCCTTCTGGTTGTGATAAAGACTGAAGAACTCTCGATCGATGTTCGCCACAAAGAGATCCTGCCAGCCATCGCCATCATAGTCTGCCGCGTCTACTCCCATTCCCGAGCGCGGTTTGCCGTTCTCACTGAAGGCCACCCCAGCCGCTAATCCGACTTCTTCAAATTTTCCGCCGCCCTTATTGATGAATAGAAAGTTCGGCATTGTATCGTTGGCCACAAACAGGTCCATGAGCCCATCGTTGTTGACATCGGTGGCGACTGCACCAAACGATTTGCCGGGCGAGTCGGCGATGCCCGATTCCTTGCTCACGTCAGTGAACTTGCCATTGCCATCGTTGTGGAAGAGGTGGCTGGCCCGCGGCTTGAAAAGGCGCGGGACGCAATAGTAACGCCGGCTTAAAGTTTCATCAGTGCAAAGAATGTTCAGAGACTTCTCGTAGACTACAAAGCTGGAGACGAACAAGTCCAGCTTTCCGTCATTGTCATAGTCAAACCAGACGGCGCAAGTGGACCAGCCGGGCGCGGCGACGCCGGCTTCATCAGTCACATCCGTGAACCTGCCGTTACCGTTGTTGTGGTAGAGAATATTGCGGCCATAACTCGTGACATAGACATCAACCCAGCCATCGCCGTCGTAATCGCCGACGGCGACACCCATGCCGAACGTCCCACCTGCCACTCCGGCCTTGTCGGTGACATCAGTGAACGTGCCGTCATGATTGTTATGGTAAAGCGCGTTCTTCAGCGGCGTACCGGGAGTGTAGAAATCTGAAGGCCCGCTATTGACCAGGTAGATATCCATCCAGCCATCGTTGTCGTAATCCAAAAAGGCACACCCGGCCCCTACCGTTTCGGGCAAATAGCGCTCTGACGAGTGCGCGTTGTTATGAACCCAGGTGATGCCACTCTTGCTTGCCGGTACTTCTGCGAAGGTAGCGTACGGCTTCGCAGCCTGTGCGGAAGTGATCAGAGGCAAATTCACAATCAGCGACGAAAGCGCGAGCGCGAGTTTCAAGTGACGGTAATAGTAGTAAGTAAACGTTCCCACAACGGAAATTAAGGAGTGCCAGATAAACTTCAGAAGGTTCTGATAATAGTTCTTCCAACCGCTTCGCGGTAAATCCAAAGAGCTTAACGCGGATTCGGTACTGCCGGCATAACTACAAAGGTGTCGCCTTCCCTTTTTTGTGACTGCTCCAGCGTTTTCAGCTTTTCCACGATTTCCATTTCAGCCTGCGCTCGCTGCGGATCCTTGAGCCGGGCATACAAAACAGCCAACTGATAGTGCGCCTTCGAATCGTCAGGATTCAGTTTAGCTCCCTGCTCGAGTTCCCTTTGGGCGCGCGGATAGTCTTTCAGCTTTAGATAACTGGCGCCGAGAGCTACGTGCGCCTGCGCAAAAGAGGGTGACACCTCGATCGCTTTTTCCAACAGCGCCACGGCTCGCTGATCCTCGTTTTCTTCCTGGACAATCAGTCCCACATAGTAAAAGGGTTCGGGGGCGCTGGAATCGGCTCTGATGCTTTTCTCAAGGTAACTTTTAGCTTCGGCCAACTTTTTTTGTTTGTATAGGACATAACCGAGATACATTTGCGCTTGAGCGTTGGCCGGCTGAATTTCAAGAGCTCGCCGAAAAATCGGCTCGGCCGCAAACAGATCCGGCTTTTTTAGCCAGGCCGCGCCCAGCGCGATCAAAAAACCGGGCTCGTCGGGCTTAAGTTTCACGGCCTGCTCTAAATCCAGCCGGGCGTCGTCCCAAACTCCGATCCCCAGAGCGGCCACGCCGACTTTGTAAAGAAGCTCGGGAGAGTTACCCGCCAGTTCCCGCGCCTGTGACAGATACGCCAGGGTTGCTTTGGTATCTCCCCGGTTTTGAGAGACCCTTGCCAAACCCAGCACCGCCTCCGCATTGTTCTTCTGCGCGGCGAGCGCCAGCAGATAATTCTCTTCGGCCTTGTCGGCATTGCCCTTTCTGAAATATGCATCGCCAAGCAAGGTTAGAAATACCGCCGATGCCGGCGGTGTCGAGTTCATTTTTTCAATGACGCTGATCGTCTCGTCTGTTTGTCCCCGGGAAAGCAGCAAGCGTGCAAGTTTATAGTTGGCTTCAATGTTGTGTGGTTCGAGACTGACGACCTCTTTCAATTCCGAAATTGCCTTCTCGGGAGCCTTCTTGAGCAGGTAAAGAAAGGCGAGGTTCATGTGTACGGCCACAGCAGCGGGATCAATTTTTGCCGCACGGGTCAAGAGGTTTTCCGCATCGTTCAGCCTTCCCTGTTGAGCGCGAACTGTACCCAACAGATTGAGTGCTCTGGCTTCGTTTGGCGCCAATTTCAAGATGCTGTTCAGCCGCTGCTCTGCCTCAGCAATTCGATTCTCGCGAATTAGCGTGGCCGCATTCTCAAGGCGCTCATGGATGTTATTTGTCTGAGCGGGAGCAAAAGAAGCGGTGAACACCAGTGTCAGAAACCCGACAGTCAGAGAGCGCTTGCCGCGTAAGGTGGCCTCCCTGACGGTGGGACTTCCGGCACCTCTGCGAAATCCTCTGCGTCCTTTGCGTTTAAAAAACAATTCCATCACGCTCAAGTCCGAGTTTTGACAAAGCCTTGGTGACAATCGGATGCTGATATCCTCTTACACTTCGACGCAGTCTGTGACTTTTGTGAAAGTAACCATGGTCAGGTGTGCAATCCAGTAGCTATCGGGCTCGGTTCCGTAACGGTTGTGCTCCGTTCTTGAAGTCCTTCTGCTCAACGATGCCCTGACCCTCTTTGATGGTAATGATTCTGTTCACTCCGGTATCAGCGATTTTGTCGACAATGCCGCTGGGCCAGTGAACCTCAATGAGATTTACCTTAGTCCTTTTCTCAAGTCCGAAATGCAGCCTCAGATCGCTCTGCGAAAGATA
>QIAN01000487.1 GCA_003225005.1 Acidobacteriota bacterium
TTTATGACTGCAAAATCAACGAATACGATTGCCTGAATTCCGAAAAGGCTGTTCCTGAATCAGTGGCAGCTTAAGACTCCCTTTGGTCCTCAATAAAGGTCAAGCCATTGGGAATTAGTACCCTACCAAAAGGTTAGTCATGGGGACGATTGAGATGGCATGGCTTTATAGCGGAGGCTTCGACCCGGCCTCAAGGCAGCACCTACCACGAGATCCTCATGCCTCATGCGGGCGCGAGAAACTACAGGCATTACCAAAGCCCACTTTTCCTAGTCCTGACATTTAATATCCCTTTGAATAAGAGCTGGTCAGAAGTAAAATAATCCTCTGCCATTGGCGCAAATCTAGCATTCATTATGACCCAGGCAGGTAGGAGTGCAGCCTCGGTCGTTCCATAGAGGAGTTTGTCATGAGAGTTTCGGGACACTCATTGCGATGGGAGCACCCTAGAGTTTGGCTTGCTGCGCTATTGATGACCAGCGTTTTCTTCTTTTCTGTGATGACAGGCCATGCCCAGTCGACGCCCCCGGCTCCCACCATTACCAGTATCAGCCCCTCGGTTGTCGCAGCGGGCCAGCCAGACTTCTTCCTTATCGTGAATGGAACACCCTGAATTTTGCGCAGGGGGTTGAAATTTTGCTGGAGAAACCATCTGGGACCTGGGTAGGATGGAGAGATTTCGAAGTCAACTCTATCCCCTCGGAGGTAACCCAGATGGTTAAAGCCAATCATAAGGCAAAAGCCCACTGCCCACAAGCGGCCCAACCCTCATCGAACCGTACTGTCAAGATCACGCCCGACACTCCCTACGCCGAATGCTCGGAGCGGCTCACGGCCTTCGGCGGTCTGCTCGCGCTGATCAAGTTCCTGGACCTGATCGGTTTTAAAGCGTTGTTCGCTGAGCATTACAGCCCACCGGAACGCAAGACCCAACTGGGTCACTGCGGGATGATCAGTGGCCTGCTGATGTTGTTGTTCATTGGCTTTCAACGGCTGGGCCATTTTGCTTACCTGCGCCACGATGCCATGCTGTGCGGCCTCCTGCAGGTGACGGTGTTGCCGGCGGTGAGCACCTTCTGGCGGTATTTGCGGGCCATGGGGCTGGTGCAATCGCAGTCGCTGCTGCGCTTGGGCGCGGCGCTGCGACGGCGGGTGTGGCAGTTGTGCCAGTACGCGCCGGCGGCGGTACGGGTGAACATCGACACCACCGTCAGCACGGTGTACGGGGAGATCGAGGGGGCGCGCAAGGGCCACAACCCGAAGCATCGCGGCAAGAAAGGCTTGCGCCCGGTGTTGTGTTTTGTGGCCGAGACGCGCGAGTACCTGTGCGGCACGCAGCGACGCGGCGAGACCATGAGCGGTGCGGAAGTAGCCCGCCAGATTCGGCAATTTCGCGGCTTGCTGCCGGAAGGCGTCAAGCAAGTGACGGTGTGCGGGGACGGGGAGTTCATCGGTTGGGAAAGCGTGCAAGCGTGTGGGCAGGAGGGATTCCGCTTTATTTTCGGCAACAAGACGTGCCGACCGCCCTTTCCTGAACGGGGCTGGTATCGGCACGGCGCCTATGAATACAACGAGTGTTGGTATCAGCCGCAAGGCTGGGAGCAGCCCTGTCGGTTTGTGGCCATGCGTATCCGCCAGGAGCAGCGGGGGGATCGGCAGTTGAAGTTGCTCGAGAGCGAGCAGTATCTGTATCGAGTGTTTGTCACCAACCATCCGGGGCGACCGCATAACATAGTGGCGCGGTACGATCAACGGGCGCCCGCCGAAGCGTTGATTGGGGAGGCGCAACGGGAGGGGATTCTGGCCATTCCGTCGAAGCGGTTCCAAACTCACCACGCCTTCTTTCAGATCGTAATGCTGGCCTACAACCTGTGGCGCTGGATGAAGTGGCTGGCCGGCCAGGCCGAACAACAAGCGCAACGGGGTCAGCCGGTGGAGCAGCTGCAGCGCCTCACGCTGCCGGATCATACCATACGGATTGCGCGGCTGAAGATGCTGTATGTGGCGGCCAAGATTGTGGTGCATGGCAACCGCGACCAGGTGCGCTACTCGGAACACGAACAGCGAGCCGCTGGGCTGATCGATTTCCTGGACTATTTGGACCGTCGGCGCGCACAGGCGGCCTAATTGCTTGGAGCCTAGGGGGGAATGGTGCAAAAAATTTCTTGCATAAAGCGATCGGGACATGACGCCTAATGACCTAGCAGTGCTCATACGAACCAGCGGAATGCTCAACACACTACTTTCCGTGCAAAATTCAGGTTATACAATTCTAAAGGCAACTTAGGATTCCTGACCGGTTGGTCGGGTGCAAGGCTAAAGATCGTGTGAAGGAACTGCTTGTGGACTGGAGCAGCTTTGACCCTGAGGCGGTGAAGCGCGAATACCGCTCTCGCGTCTATGGGGTCTACGACTTGGCTGTCGGGTCTGACGTACGCGCCGACTTGGTCAATGGTCACTGCGAGGCGTTTGTCGGGCAATTCGGAATCGCATCATTCTTCGACACGACCGTTGGAGCTGGCAAGTAACGACGCAAGTGCGGGATAGGCTGTTCGTCAATGAAGTGGAGCGGTAGTGCCTGACCTGGGCTGCTAAAGACCTCTTTGCGGAATCCCTGCAAGTTTTCTGATCCTCTGCCCTCAAAACCCCTGCTTTTTGCCGTATGGTCCGAAAGCTCGATCCGCGATTTACACTCGACTAGAAACGAGCACTGCGGGTGAAATTC
>QIAN01000488.1 GCA_003225005.1 Acidobacteriota bacterium
GAATTGACCCGACTGCTCACCGGATAGCATCGCATCAGCCGGGCATCGTAGGGCTTCAAGAGTGCGGACGCCGCATCCACATCCCTCATCCCCGGATCAAGCCACAGGTCGTAGCAGTCTTGATCAAGAATGACGGGCATCCGGTCGTGGACGGCTGAGGTCACGGCATTTGGCGTCGTCGTGAGGATCGAGCAGGTTTCCAGCCATTTCCCGCCTGCGTCCTTCCAGCGATCCCATATCCCCGCGAACGCGAACAACGCTCCTTCATTGATTTCAAAACAGTACGGCTGCTTGGCTTTCCCCGTCCTCTGCCATTCGTAAAATGCGTCTGCTGGAATCAGGCAGCAGCGGGATTTCAACGCATCGCGGAACGCGGGCTTGGTACCCGCCGTCTCCGATCTCGCGTTGATCATGCTGGCAGCAACGGACGAGTCCTTCGCTCATGACGGAATCAATCCCCAGCGCATCATGGACAGTTCACGGACAGGCTCCTTGGCATTCTGGCGGATCACCGGGACGGGCTGGGTGGGAGCGATGTTGTAACGGGGACTCCAGTCTGTTTCGTCGGAACCGCAGTCGAAATATTCCTCGACAAGCTGCTTTCGCCGGGACAATCGATAGCGTCCGCACATAGGTATAGCAGGGCTAAGAATGTCCTCCTGTTGCCGGATACTTCTCTTCAACGTAATCCTCAACCGCATCAAGTAGCATTTTGAATTGCCGAAGGCGGAACTCAAGATAACGTTTGATGGCTTCAGGTTTGCGGTTCTGCATGTGAGGCAAGTCCAGCATCGCTGTCTCGGTATCGAAGTCCGCAAATGCGCTATCCAGCGAGTCAAGTACTCTTGTGAGATAACGCTTCTCCTCCGGTATGGCTGCGATCCGCCTCTCAGCCTCCTTCGTGCTCGCCCCTGAACAATCGGCAGTAATGTATTCCAGATAAGAGGCGTCCAGAGACGCTGAGAGCGCATCTGCCAGTCCGTGTGTCAATTCGAAAACGTTCACATCCTTCACCCGCATGATCGCCACTTCGCCTTTTGGCGCTCCGCAACAGTCCGTGTACATATTCCCCGAGCCACACCCGCAAGGCTCATGACGACCTGTTTTGCTGCTCATCGTTTCCCTCCGGGCTCGGAACGTGCACCGATTCCCTCTGCCTCTTCCAAAAGGGTAGCGCCCGCACACAGTAAGTTGATTACAACCGACACCGCGCCCGCCAAGCCGCTACAGACCTTGCGGTGTTGACGATCACCCGCCCTGCACGCCTCATGGCGGGCAAATGTCCGTCTCCATCTTGATCTGTGCGGAGGACATTGGATCGTAGCACGGGAGCGCATCACTACCGAATTACCAGCTTGCAGCCGAACCGTAAAACCCGACGCCTGCGAGGAGTCATCGGTCGCAACCAAGCGGTACTAGAACCGGTTTCATAAATCGGAGATCACGTTCTTGTCGCCAATCTAACGCTGAGTGGGGCCCTGCCACTCCATTCACAGCCGGAAGACTTTTCGGAACAGTGGCAGGTACTGCGGCCCGAATATAGCAATGATGGCGGCGAAATAGCCGATTGCAATGGCTCCACTGCCTAACAGAATACTGATATCGGTTAAGCGTTTACTGCGCAGACGCAAATAGGCCCAGAGGCAGAAAGCGATCATTCCGAAGTGCCCGAGGGCAGCCGGAATCGCTATGATTGTGCCCGGATTGGCGACATGCCCGCCCGATATGATTGCTCCTAACGTCTCTACGCCGTTTCGGATAAACGTGTTCACGAACAAGTTTATGTAATTCCAGAAGGCCGCGATGCTAATCCCTGCGCCGTAAGCCCATTTCTGGTGGCGTAAAGCGCCCGCGATTACTGCGAGGTAGATGAAAGCTTGAAATGTGTGTAGGACGCGAATTGCGGATTCAAAGTAAGCGGATACCGCCAGCGCAAAAATGAACAACAGGCAGCTTACTACAATCGCCCAATCCAGCTTAGTGTACGGGCGCTGTGATCCGTTTGGCGCGGTAGCGGCGGTCACATTCACGATGGAAAGCATTTCTATCACGGAAAAGATGACCCGGAAAAGCAATTTTTGGGAGCAGTTGTTTAACTGCGGAATAGCTACCTGAGCAGAATCCGCGTACAGCCGAGCCTCAACCATGCCGAAAAAGTTCTCCACGTGTAGAGCCTGTAAACGGACGTAGCCGACAAACCGAACTTGGCGGCGATAAGCGCATGATTGGATTTCATGAGCGGTGCAGAGGCGCATGCTCCCTTTTCAAAGTAAGGATGCGCCGGTGGGATCGTGAGTGATAGCCGATGTTACGCCACTGTGCCAAAGCGGGACGGTGAGGATCATTCTTGAGTGGCGGCGGTAGTTTTGAGTCTACACCCGGAACGAGCCAAGTCGAGCTTCAATCCAGTTGCAGCAATCAGCTTATTTACTGCATCTTGATTAGCGCCAGCGAAAACAAATATCAACGCTTGGGTGTTGCATGCCTTCACGAAGGCAGCTTCATAGGCCGTGCCTTCCTTGCCTTCCTTGAAGACCTTGAGGAAATCTGTACGTGCGAACAAAATCCCTCCCAACTCACCTTCTCCACTGCCCTGTACAAGTTTCCAGCCGTTCCCCTGATTCGCTTGGATCACCCTTCGCATGCAAGCATCGGATGAACGCTGATCGTCGGGATAATAGGCCAAGGCGGTCGCAAGAAACGTCGTTCCCTCTCTGGCTGTGTACAATCTGAATTTTCCCCACGCGGAAACTGTCACGGACAAGGGGACAGTGCCGGGTTTTCCTGTTAACTCGGGTCGCGTAAACTTAAGCTTGGAGTCAAGGGTGAGTTCGATGCCAACAGAAGCATTCTTATAAGTGTTGCCTTCAACCACGCCTTTGTCCAATCGAGGCACTGGTAAAGAAGGCTTTGCTGGGACTACTGCGGGCCCTTGAGACCACGCGAGCATCGCAAACGCGACAAGGACAATCAAGTTATGCATTTGGGCAAGCCTCCGACCGTGTAGAAACCCCTCAATGTCAGCACTCTACGCCAAACTTGGCCAAGGTTCTGGTATTTCTCGGATTGCTGGCGTAAACAGGTCTCAAGTATTGAGCCCAGTCAATGAGCCTTACCGCGATTTATCGTCAACTATCCGCAGCATTTATGTAACAGGAGTAAAATCCGCAACATGAAGGCGTTCCACAGCGGACGGGAAGCCAAAGAGTTCTTGATTTCCGAGCTTGTCGCGGAAGCACAGCGCGAGAACGTTCCACTCTCGGAAGTCGAGCGCAAAATGCTGTACTTCACAGAAAGTGGGTGGACGCTTCCGGACATCATGAAAGTCTCCGAGGACTTTGATCGTGAGTACGACCAAGCCAAGTATGAACAGAAAATTGCGAAACTCGTTACGAAGGCCAACAGGCGCATTCGCAAGGGTTCCCGTGAGGACTACGACAGATGGTGGGCCGCAATCCGTTTTCTGCAACGAGAAGATCATTACATTTCGGTAATGATCCGATTGGCAGGTCTGCGGCCTCGCGGAGATCAATTAAGGCTATTCGCGGCTGGACTTGGAATTGTAACCTGCATCCTCGTGTGGACCTTCTTGAGTAACAAGTACAACATCCCTATGCCTTCTCGGGGCAACCTCGGAATTTTCGTATGGGCTGTCCTTGCCTGTTTATTCGTTGCCTACATGCTTCTCCGATTCATCCTCGGTAGGAAGAAGACCGATGACCTCACCTCCAAGGGGCTGGAAAAACTTGTCCGAATCTACCAACATGTGAGTGGAACTGCGTGACTGTCGCTATCAGGCAATTTCACGTTTTGACTGTTGGTCATTGAGCGTAATGGCGATTGTGCAACAACTGGCTGGTCAGTACCTCAATTGGAGCGGAATTTAGCGCCGACATCTTCAGGTAGAGGAGGGCGAAGCCTACAAACATAGTGGGCTCCACCACGGTAACGCCGATTATCGACGCAATGGTTAGAATCCAAGGGAACCAGGAAGGCAATGGCGCAGTGATACGAATAAAAGATGCTAGCCAGAACGGACACATGGCAGCAACATAGCCGCCAATTATTGACTTCGCCAACAGTGCCGCGAGCGTCAGCCATTTCCCTTCGGTTAGTTTGTCGCTGCGAAACATAGCCTGCCCAACTCTGCAATCATCCAAGATAACGGCAGGTATCGCTAAGGCGAACCGCGAGAAGACGAGTAAGGCTGGGCCCACCAGCGCATACGAAACCACCAGAATCGCTAAGCGACTCGGACGCACTTGCAATTGGTGCAGTATCCAGAACACACCCGTCCCCAACAACATGGAAGCCGCCTCGGCGACCAGTAGCAGAACGAACAGCAGCAAAGAAATACGTAAGAAAGAGCCTAACCGTTCACGAACGTTCCGAAGAGAATGCCACGCTGTTGGAGTAAGTCCGGCTTCGGTTTCTTCCAACGCAATGCAAACGGCACCGAACGCAAAAGAGAAAGCCATCCAACTAACAAGCCATGCCGAAAAGTTGGCGAGCCACATCTCAAAAATCTCGGTTCGGTGCGCAAGCAGTTCGAACCCTCGCGGAAGGTGGCGTGCAATTTCCCGTCCTTCGTTGCGACTAGTGATAATGGCAATCGTACTGATGATTACGGCCGGAGCAGTGATCTTCAAGAACAGCCAGAAATGAGTGTGATAGGTTCGAAGAACCTCTGCCACAAAATCACCTACACCTTGCCGTTCACCCTGTTGCAATCTTTCGCTAACGATTACGCGGTCAGAATCATGCCACTTTCCATCATTTTGGGAAGACGCAGAGTGTTCTGCAATACTGATTTGGCGTCTGGACAATTCGCTTTGGAGGGCGAGTCGTGCCTCATAAGTCAGTTGTTCCCGGGCAGCGGCAAACTGCATAAGTTCTTCGTCGCTTTTTGCTTCGTAGACCTTAACGAAGTCCGGAATCGGCATGACCGGGAGTGTAGTTCATTTCCAAGCAATAGGCGAGCCCGACACTTGCTGTAATCGGGCGATTTCGCGCTTTGACTGCTGGTCATTGAGCATAATCGTGATGTTAGTGCGCCGGGATAAACCGGCATGAAGTAGAGGATGAAAGAGCCTCACAAGAAAGGAGTAGCGAACCACTTGGCCTCGAGTCTTGCGCTGCTACCGCGAGGGACCCAGCGAAGCGTAGATAGAGGATAGGCGGGGTGGCCATTGAGCCGCGAAAATATACAATCCGGACGCCGACGCGGTTAACATGCGCGGAAGGCAACATGGACAGGAGCGACAGCGCGAGTTTCTGTTCAGTCCGGCGTGGTCGAAGACCCCACGGCACGCCTAGAAACTTCATGCACGAGAACCGGGAGACCTCGGAGACACCTATGGCTCAACCAGGCAACAGGTCGGCGGGCGAAGGCTCAGGCCACACGGCCCGCATGCACGTCTCTGAGGAGTCACACAGCGGAACAGTACCTATGAGTCATTCGAACAAAGACGGAAGATCGTCGGCGGAGAGTGAGGAGGGAAGGCCGCTGATCAAGGAGAACGCTGGTCAACCTAACACGTACCCGACGCAGAGCGGGAAGGGCGTGTCCCAAGGGCTGGCGAGCGTGCGGAAAGCAGCAAGGGAAAATAAGGAGATGAAGTTCACCGCCTTGCTCCACCATCTGACTATCGATCTGCTGCGAGAAAGCTTTTACTCACTCAAGAGGAAAGCCGCACCCGGAGTGGACGGAGTCACATGGCAGGAGTATGAACTCGGAGTTGAAGATCGATTGGTCGATCTCCACGGCCGAGTTCATCGTGGAGCATATCGCGCGCAGCCATCGCGAAGAGTGTACATAGAGAAAGCAGATGGACGACAACGTCCTTTGGGAGTTGCGGCTCTGGAAGATAAGATCGTCCAGCAAGCCGTGGCTACCATCCTCAACCAGATATACGAGGAAGACTTTCTCGATTTTTCGTATGGATTTCGCCCGGGGCGCAGCCAGCATGATGCGCTGGATGCACTGTCGTATGCGCTCCTGAAGAAGAAAGTGAACTACGTTCTAGACGCCGACATTCGCGGTTTTTTCGACAACCGCGATCACTGTTGGCTAATCAAGTTCGTGGAGCATCGCGTCGCCGACCCCCGCATTCTGCGATTGATCCAGAAATGGCTCAAGGCTGGAGTGATGGAGGAAGGCAAGTGGTCGGAAGTGCAGACAGGGAGCCCGCAAGGTTCGGTGATTTCACCGCTCCTCGCGAATATTTACCTGCACTACAGTTTCGATCTCTGGGTGAACGTCTGGCGCAGGAAGTGTGCGCAAGGCGAGGTGGTGGTCATCAGATATGCCGATGACACCATCGAGGGATTCCAGTATCAGACGGACGCAGATCACTTCCTGGAAAACTTGCGGGAGCGACTGGGGAAGTTTGGGCTGGAACTCCATCCCGACAAGACGCGCCGGATCGAGTTCGGTCGGTTTGCCGAACAAAACCGGGAACGAAGAGGAGAAGGTAAACCGG
>QIAN01000491.1 GCA_003225005.1 Acidobacteriota bacterium
TTATACGTTCGAGGTCGTTCTGGAAGACCTGCGCCTGAACCCAAACTGTGGAAAGGTCGGCGATGGTGTAGAGGCGCATTTCCGGCTGAACGGCAACACTGGGCAGAGCATTGCGCTCGGTGATGTAGCCGGAGACCGGAGAATCGACTTCCAGTTCCTGCTGCACTTGGCCGGTGGATTCGAGGCGGGCGATTTCTTTTTGCGGAACGCCCCACTGCCTGAGACGCTCCGCAGCCGCGTCGAGCAGCGATGCTGCGCCGAAGGCGACACCCTGCACCGTACTCTGCGCCACTTGCTGCTGATTCTGCTTGGCCACTAAATATTCCCGTTCGGTGGCCACTAGCTCCGGGCTGTACACCGTGAATAGCGGCTCCCCTTTTCGGACGTATTGGTACGTGGCATCGGCAAACACTTTCTGGATATAGCCGGAGAACCGTACTTGGACGTAGGCCAGTCGCCTTTCGTCCACAGCGACACTGCCGGTAGTGCGAATCTCGTCTGCGACTGATTTCCGTTCGACCTTGCCTGTTTTCACACCGATACTCTGCAACCGCTGCGGAGAGATCTGCACCGGAACCAGCGGCGCTTCAGGCGATGCAGGGGGCGCGGCCATCGAGTTGGGCGTATCGGCCATAGAATCCTGCGCCGTGGAATTTCCCTTTTTGGTTTCCATATCCGCCATCGGCTTCACGGCGCGATAGTGCAGCCACAACCCAACGAGGACGACGGCAAGAACGATGTTTCCAACGAGTGCCAGCAAGAACCCTATGCGATACGTTTTCATCACTTCGCTCCTTCTTCATGCAATGACAGCCCAGTGAGTTGTTCGAGCCGCGCGATGGCCGTCTCGTACTCGGCGATGCTCTGCCAGTAGTCCTCGTCAAGATGCAGGACATCGAGAAACGCCGTTAGCAACGCCTGAAAATCCTGTTTGCCCGATTGGTAGGCCGCGAGACCCGCTTGAAATTCCGAACGCGCCTGCGGAGACAGTCCTTCGCGGTGAATCTTGAGCAGTTCGGAGGTCTGCTGCACGATTACGTATTGCGAGCGCAAATCCCCAGCGAGTTGTTGCGATTGCCCCTGGAGCTCGCTTCGAGCACGAAGCTGCTCCGATTCGGCCTGGGCCAGTTCGGGGCGCTGTTTACGACTGCGATAGATCGGGACCTTGATGCCGACGCTCAGCATGTAGTACGCGCGGAACTGGGTGGGGTCAGTGCGTTGCCACATGTACTGCACGTTGAAATCGGGATAGAAGTCTTTACGGGCGAGGTCTATCTGCAACGACTGCCTTTCGATCATTTTCTGTGCGCTAGCGATTTCCGGATTCTGTACTTGCGCCGCGGCCAGAAGATCGGCGTACGTTTGCACAAGAGGTGTTTCGAGGAGATCGGCCGGCTCAATGTCCGGTGATTCCTGTGAACGGTTGAGCAGTTGTTTGAGCCGGGCTTCGAGCTTTCCGACCTGCAGGTGATGCATGGCGATTTCGCGAACCAGCTTCGTTTTTTGTAGCTGCGCCTGGAGGACGTCTTGCTGTGTTCCCATGCCCGCACGGTACCGGCCGTCGGCGGCCTGTTCCACTTGCTTGAGCAACGCGCCGTCCTCTTCGAGGATCGTGAGAGTTTTGGAGAGATACGCGAGCTGGAAGTACGTGCCCTTGAGCTCAGCTAGGACGGCACGGCGCACGGATTCGACTTGTTGCTGCGAAACATCCGCTTCGCGTTTCGCAATTTCGCCCTTGAGGCGCAACTTGCCTGGGTATGGAATGTCTTGCGAGACGCCGAGGCCGAGATAGGCAAAGTCACTGTTGGTGTAGCCGGCGAAGGGGCGAGGGCTGCCCACGCTGAGATGTTGCAAATTAAATTGCGGGTCGGGCAGCGTCGAGACTTGTGTCGGCACCTGTTTCGCCGCTTGCCAGCCTTGTCGCGCCGCTTCAATCTGCGGATTGTTCTTCTCCGCTTCTCCTAGTAACTCGGAGAGTGGAGTGATCGACCCCGTGTGCGATGTGGGAGGCTCCTGCGCAACAGCATGCATGGCTAAAACAACCGAAAGCAAAATCACAGAAACACTTCGACTAAGAGCTGCGCAAGACAAAGGCGCAGCGAAATTCGTTCTCGCCATTGAAAACATCTTTTTCTCCTAAGCGTGCGGATCGAAGCCGCGGACCGTCGGTGAGTCACCCAAGAGGGCCTCGACCGAAACGCGTCGGCGGGTTAAATGGCCAGTGGAGACGGAGAAAGAGACAAGCCGGTGCTTTGCAGCACCGTTGAACAGCGGATCAGATCAGGAGGGAAGAGTGAAGGGTGTACAGTTCGGGAGGCGAATGCGGCGGAACCTCGAAATCCAAGCGAAACGCTTCGGGGTACGTCATTGCCTGCGGTGAAGCAAGAATATCGGTCGCAACGATCACTGGCGCATGGAGCGTCACGTGAGCGACGGGCAACACGCTGGGAGACTGAGACGAAACCATCGCCTTGCAGCAATCGTGGCTCTGATTGGACGGATCGCAGGGCATGGTACCGCAGCACTTCATGCTCTGCTGGTCTTGCGTCATCGCGGACATGCAGTCCGCAAATTGCAGGCCCAAAAAGGCGACTACGGCCAAAACTACGAATAGCCTCTTGCCTATCATGCTAGTTCGACTCTACGTGGATTAGACGCCTGGGACAACGAAAGGATACATAGATCATTTGCGAGGCCGCCAACCAGAGCCAACAAGCAGAAGGATCGCATCAAGCATTCGGGTCCAACCGAAGGTGCATTGAATCGGGATACTTTAGCTGTGCTCAAGAGCAACCAACTATTTCATTTGATTTTCTTGATCGGCGATGGAGGGAGTTGTTTGCCTTTTGTCCAGCCATTCTGTGAGTTCAATGCCAAGTTTGCGGGCGTGAGAATCGGTAGCGATGACATCCGGCGGCTCTGGTCCCGGTTTCCACGTCTTGATGTCCGGAAATCTGGGTGCGTGGCTAAGAAAGTCTCAAAAAGGAGCTTTTCCTCAGGCTTCATCGGGGGAGTTTCAGTGCTTGCCCCATTCATCAAACAGTTCCCCGGCCTTCGTCGCTTCTTCGTTCCATCCCAAATGCCTCGTCACGAGATTAGTCACCATCCACACCGCAGACGTACAGACTCGGATCACTTCAATGATTTCTTCATCCGTGTATGACGGCCGCAAATTATGATCGTCGTAGCGCCTCCCCAACTGCGAGATACCGGCGTGGGTGCAGCTGTGGAGCGCGTTTCTTGCGCGGTCGAACATCTTCGT
>QIAN01000492.1 GCA_003225005.1 Acidobacteriota bacterium
ACTACCAACATCCCCGCCAGCTGGATCGCAGGCTCTTGCGTACGCTCGCCAGCAGCGAATGGGTGCGCCAGAAACTCAATCTGGTGTTCACCGGTCCCACGGGTATCGGCAAAAGCTGGCTGGCGTGTGCCTTGGCCCAGAAAGCATGCCGGGAAGGATTCTCGGTTCTGCACAAGAAGACCAGCGAGTTGTTTCGGGAACTGGCCGTAGCCCAGGCCGATGGCAGCATGGGCCGGATACTGCTCCGGCTGGCGCAGATCGATGTGCTGTTGCTCGACGACTTTGCCATGGCGCCCCTGAAGGACAGTGAGCGCCGCGACTTTCTCGAGGTCTGTGACGACCGCTATCAGCACCGCTCCATGATTCTGACCTCACAGATGCCGGTGACCCATTGGCACGAACAGATCGGCGATCCCACCGTTGCCGACAGCATCCTCGACCGGTTGCTGCACAACGCCTACCGCATCGAACTCAAGGGCGAGTCCATGCGCAAGACGCTCGGTCGCAAGCCCGACGAGGAGGATGGCCAATGAGTGGGGGAACTCGTTTCCAACTGAAGCAGCCGACCGGGTGGTTTGCCGCCGGCCGGGAAGTTCGCTGCGCCCTCGAACTGCTTTCCGACGCAACTTTCAAACTGTTTGTCTGGCTTTGCTTACACGCCGAGCGGGGCCGAGGCGCTCTGTCGGCTACACCGGCAGAGTTGGCTAGAGCGCTGGGCAGAAAGGAAAGCGATATGCATCTTGCCCTCGAAGAACTAGAGCGGCAAGGTGTCTGCACCCTGAGAGCAGACGGAGTCATCGAGATCAGAGATCGCTTCTGGCCTTATCAACGCGAGTACGATTCCGCTGACAGCGACGAATCGCGACGCTATGTGGAAGAAGTCAAACGCCGGTTTCTCCAGCGCCGCTGCGTACAGAGTAGTTTTACGGCCGCCGATGAGAAACTGGCTCTGGCGCTCCATCATCGCGGTGTCTCACTCCTCCACGTCGAGCGCGCCATTTTGCTGGGCGCCCTGCGCAAGTACGCCGCGGTCCGCCAGAACGGACGCGGCACGCCGATCAGCAGCTTGCACTACTTCGCCAACCTCTTCGAAGAAGTCCAACAGGAGATATCGACTCAGTACTGGACCTATGTCGCCCACAAGGTGAACACATTCGAGCAAACAGAGCTTTGGGCTATCCCATGCCGGACTTTGGAAAAGTGAAAAGCGACCGAAGAGGGACAAAACCAGGGATGCTGCGGGTCGACCAAGTCGGGGATCGTCGCTCTCAGGCGATCCTGGCGCGATATTTTTCTGAGAAAAACCGGGATAGGCACAAAAAAGACGAAAACGAGCAAGAACGAAGAACTGGTTTCACGAGGGCAACTGAGAGACGAAACAATGACAAAAACGGAAACGAAACAATGATGAATATGAATCGTGCACCTTGATTAATCTCGAAGGTATCGAGCATGATTGTAATCCCAGCGTCGCTGCGCTCCGACTTTATTCACATCGCCGGAATGACCATTCACATCGCGCTGGAATCGACCATTCACATCGTCGGAATACGCAACGCTCCCTCAGGTACATTCGATTCGATCCAAAGCCGTAGGTGATTTAGATCTTCCAGACTGATATTTCGGTCGCGCATGCGCTCGACCAAATGGTTGCGAACGGCGGCCGGCAGTCGGGACAGGTTTCGATCTCGGCCATCACTCACCGAACACAAAGCGGCCCAACTCGTCGCCAAGCCGCTTCACTTCTTCGGGATTCGTTGCGGCACGAAAACGTTCGGCCAGAGAGAAGAAAGCCTTCTCTTTCTGCTTGCGAGCTTCGATTCCTTGCTCGATAAGTTCTACCAAAAGGCGATTGTCGCTGAGACGACGCTGCTTTGCCATCCCAGCAATTTGGTTTGCAACTACGCTTGGGAGCGTAACGCTCCGCCGAACCTGTTTTTCGCTGATCTGTTTTGCCCCGGCCATAGCATCACTATACACCATTATGGTGTATTATGGAACTATCCCGCTCGCCTGCCGGGTGCAAATGAGTTCTTCTTGAGCCGCTAATTCCGGGAAGATAGCAGCTAGCTCCAAGGTGGCCTTAGTATTTGTCGACCTTGCCTAGCTTCTTCGGTTCATTGCCAGCCCGCGTGCGATATGTATCTAGGCGTGCGAAGTGTGGCACACTCGCGCGTCGATCACGCTTGCATCGTCGGATTGGGCTTTCTCGTTCTATGCCAGCTGCGCGATCGGGAGGCTTTGCTTGATTGGTCATCCGCAACACCTTGCGCGACAGGCGTTTCACCTCCCCCGGGCTTTAAGCACCTCATCAATTTCATAGTCCGAAGAAGGATCGGCCTCGCCGGTTATGCAGGCGGAAGTTAAATGCGCAGCTGCAGTAGCCAGAGCAAGTTTCTCCTCGTCTCTTTGCTGTGCAGTGCTAACTGATGTAACCAGATGTCTGAGTAAGTGTGTCAAGAGTTTTTTGCACTTCAAGACGACGCTGTTCACTCAGGATCCACAGGGATTTCACAAGCTGGTTCCTATGCCAACTACGACGAGCTTATCCAGTGGTGAGCCTCGCTTAGCGAGTGCCGCCAGGTATTTACTTTCGTCATAGGCGACCCGATCTTTCCAGCAACGGAATACGATACGAATCCATTTGAAAGCCAACGCTCGTACCGCTGCGTGATGGTCGCTGCCCCGATCTCGTTGTTGCTGGTAGTAGGCCCGAG
>QIAN01000101.1 GCA_003225005.1 Acidobacteriota bacterium
ATTATGCCGCTGTAGAGAGCATGGAAACCGGGATGGGTCTGGAAGATGAAATTTGCTTGGCCGGAGAGCCAGAAGCGGGTGTCATGGAAGGGGGGAAACATGGCCGCGGGGGCTGCGTCGGTGGAGGGATCTGCAGGCTGAGCCGAGGAGCTCCCCGGGGCTGGCGGGGCGTCCGGAATTTGAGCCAGTGCCGGACCCGCCTCAGCGATTACAGCCGCGGCCCATAAGACCAAGCTGAGCCAGCGCCTACCCGGGCCAGCGAGTTGGATCTGCATCCGCAATATTTAACGTCAATATATCACGAGCAGTTAACTATGATTAACTACAACTCTGCTAGGCACACTCTAAGAGGAGGCCACACGCGCGCTGTCCGGGCTACTCAGGACTCATGAACTGAATGTTAGCGGGCGCTGAGAAGCTTTGGGAGGGACTTTTCTTGCTCAAAATAGAAGGACAGCCCGGAGCCCCCGAAGCTGTCCTCAAACCCTCCCGGTTAGAAGGGCAACGTGATAATCACAATCTATCGCCGCTATATTGCAAGATCATGGACGAACGATGAATTTCTGATGAATTTGTGTGAACCACACCACGACTCGCATTTTGCCTCGGTGACCTGGAGATCCTGGGCATGTCCGGTTTCCGTGTGCGCCGAGTCCGAAGTCGACCGTGCAGGCGGTACCATTGATTTTCCAGAGCCTGAAGGTCGGCTGTTATATTTATCGCTGGCATCGCAAGTTGCGATCTATAGGCTTTTCTCTCACTCTTACTCTTTCTCGTATACGGAAGGAGCTGATGGAGCCCACAACATCCCGTAAGGTCGAGCAGTCGCAGCGTCTGCAAAAACGCGCCGCCGCCCTGATTCCGGGCGGGGTCAATTCGCCGGTGCGAGCGTTCGGCGCGGTCGGTGGCGAACCCAGATTCATTGTTCGCGGCAAAGGGTCGCGCATCTGGGATGCGGACGAAAATGAGCTCATTGATTACGTGGGCTCGTGGGGGCCGCTGATTCTTGGGCACGCTGCGCCCGACGTACTCGATGCCATTTTGGCCGCGGTGTGCAATGGGACGAGCTTTGGAGCGTCGACGCCGGTCGAGGCCGACCTCGCCGAGCTGGTAATTTCGGCGTTTCCGAACCTGCAGAAAATCCGCTTTGTGAGTTCCGGGACCGAGGCGACGATGTCGGCCATCCGGCTGGCGCGGGCTTATACAAAACGCAAATACATTATGAAGTTTGAAGGCTGCTATCACGGGCATGCCGACGCGTTGCTGGTCAAGGCAGGATCAGGAGTCGCCACCCTGGGGATTCCTGGCTCGGCGGGGATTCCGGAAGAGTTCATCCAGTTCACCGTCGCGCTTCCATTCAATGATCTGAGCGCTGTGGAGCACGCGTTTCAGAAATTCAAGCATCAGATTGCGTGCGTGATTGTCGAGCCGGTGGTGGGAAACATGGGCTGCGTTCCAGGCGCGGGCGATTATTTGGTAGGGCTGCGGTTGATTACCGAGCGCGAGAGGACGGTGTTGATTTTTGACGAGGTCATGACCGGATTCCGCGTGGCGTTTGGCGGAGCACAGGAGGTTTACAACATTCGTCCCGACCTGACGACGATGGGAAAAATTATCGGCGGAGGATTGCCGGTGGGAGCCTATGGTGGCCCTTCGGAAATCATGGATCTGGTGGCGCCTTTGGGACCGATGTATCAGGCGGGAACTTTAGCGGGAAATCCGTTGGCCATGGCAGCGGGCTTTGCGACGGTAAAGCATCTGCGCGATCACAAGGATGAGATCTATCCGCGGCTGGAGAAGCTGAGCGGAGAGCTTGTGGAAGGCGTGACGGCGGCGGCGAAAGACGCCGGAGTTGCCGTCTGCCACAATCGCGTAGGGTCGATGTTTACCTGGTTCTTCACGTCCGGGCCCGTGACAGACTGGGATTCAGCCTCGAAGTCGGACACTGCGGCGTTCGCGCGATTCTTCCGGGCAATGCTTGACAACGGAATTTATCTGCCACCTTCACAATATGAGGCTGCATTCTTGAGTGCGGCGCATAGCCAGGAAGATGTCCGGCAGACGGTTGCGGCGGCAAAGCAGGCGTTTGCGGCGGTGAAAGCCTGAACGCGAACATTGAGACGACTGCCCGGTCACTGGCGGACCTTCAGACTCACGGTTTGGGCTGGCCGGATTTCCTCTGCATCATTTCCGGGATGGTGACAAATTCATAGCCCTGGGTCTTGTAGCGATCGAGCAGGCGGTCTGTTGCGAGCACGGTTTGGGAGCGGTCCGCTCCCATTTGGCGATGGTCGCCGTCGTGCAAGAGGATCACGTCGCCTCCACGAATCTGTTTTGTAACTTTGCGCTCGATGATCTCTGCGGGGGGCGCGTCCCAATCGTAGCCAGTCACGCTCCACATGATGGGTTCGAGATGTAGTTGGCGAGCGATGCGGAGGACCGCGGGGCGGCGTCCGCCGAATGGCGGGCGGAAGAGATTCGAATGCTCTCCGATGGCGTCGTTCAAGGCGGCGCGGCAGTCGGAGAGCTGGCGCCGGATTTCTGCCTGGCTTTTTAGGGTAAGCAGCGCGTGGGTGGAGGTGTGATTGCCTGTTGTATGACCCGCTGCGGCCAGTTCGCGGGCGATATCGGTGCGCTGACGCACATAGCCCCCAATCAGAAAAAAGGTGGCTTTCACATTGTGCTTCGCCAGAACTTCTAGCAAGCGCAAGGTGTGCGGGTCGTTGGGACCATCGTCGTATGTGAGGGCTAGCTGCTTCGATCCGCGGGCCAACCCGGTGAACGTACTTCCATACCACTGGCCTTCGGGCGCCATAGCTTGATATCCGGCGGCGACTGCGGCGGCCGCGACAGCACCGGAGAGGATGGAAACGAGCACGGAGAGATTCTAAATTGATTTTCCATTGTCGATTGCCGATTGCGATCCGAACGCCGGATGAGCTGGGATTGGAAACTGGCAATCGCAAATTGCTGTTAACTCTTCCCTCAATTGCCAGTGAGGCGCAACCGGGATATCCTGCCAATTCCGAACCGCGCGAACCCATGGCCAATCTTTTCGAGCTGCCCCGCTACATTGCTGTGGAAGGTCCGATACGAGTCGGCAAGAGCACGCTGGCGGACATCCTCGCCGGACGCCTGAATGCGCAGCGGGTAATGGAGCCTGAGTCAAATCCTTTCCTTCACTCTTTTTATGAGGGCGAGCGGGGTGCGGCTTTTCAAGCTCAGTTCACGTTTCTGGTACAGCGATTCGAACAGTTGCAGGCGCTGGACCTTGGGGCGCGATCGCAGAAAGTCGTCGTCGCCGACTTCATCTTTGAAAAAGACAAGCTCTTCGCCTGCCTTAACCTCACCGACCAGGAACTTGAAACTTACAATCGCTACTACAATTATTTTCGCCAGCAGTTGCCCACGCCCGATCTCGTGATCTATCTGCAGGCCACTCCCGAGGTGCTGAAGAAGCGCCTGAAGAAAAAAAATGTGCCGGGAGAGCGCGCGGTCAGCGACGACTATCTGGAAGAAGTGGTGAAGGCGTACGAGCACTTCTTTTTTCACTACACATCCTCGGACCTGCTGATCGTCAATACATCGGAGATTGACTTCGTCGATCGCAACGAGGATTTGCAGGAACTTCTGCGGAAAGTCTCGGAGCCGATCAAGGGCACGCAATATTTCCTGCCTCTGGGGGGGCAGGAAGCGGCTAGCGCGTAGAGAGGCGTCGTAGAAGGCCCTCTCAGGTGTAGGATTCTTTCCATTGAGGTGGCCTATGCGTCGCCAGACGGCTTTGCTGGCTGTACTTTTATGCGCGACCCGCCTTGCACTGTGCGATGAAGGTCATCCCCACTCTTTTACGGAACAGGAAGTCGGCTCGGTTCACTTCGCCACCTCCTGCCAATCTGCTCTCGCGAATAATTTCAACCGGGCTGTCGCGCTATTGCATTCGTTCCAGTACGAGCAGGCGCGCCAGGCTTTCACCGATATCGTGGGTAAAGATCCGCAGTGCGCCATGGCCCAATGGGGGGTGGCCATGTCGCACTATCGCGGCATGTGGGGCAACGGAGACACGGCCGCCGGGGCCATTGCCTTGGGCAAGGCAGAACAGATCGCCGCCAGCAACTCGAAGACTACGGCTCGGGAAAGCGCCTACATCGATGCCTTGGCTGAAATTTATCGGGAAGACGGTAAAGATAGCGCTGCGCACGGTCAGGCGTTCGAAGGGAAAATGGGTGAAGTGCAGGCGGCCTTTCCGCAAGACACCGAGGCTGCGATCTTCCACGCTCTCACGCTGGCCATTACAGCTCCGAAGGCCGACAAAACCTTTGCCAATCAACGCAAGTGCGGAGAAATTCTGGAACCTACTTTTTGCCCGGCAGCCACACCATCCGGGTATCGCGCACTACATGATTCACTGCTGTGACAATCCAGTACTGGCGGAGAGAGGCTTGGGCGCGGCGCTAATGTACGCCAAGATCGCGCCCGCTTCGGCCCACGCCAATCACATGCCTTCGCACCTGTTCACGCGCGTGGGGTCTTGGGATGAGTCCATTGCTTCGAACACGAAGTCCGCGGGATTGGCGGCGGCGGAGGCCACTTCGGCGAACGGAGAGGCGCGCGATCAGCGGCTGCACGCCATGGATTATCAGGAATACGCGGACTTACAAAGCGGACGCATCAAACAGGCGAAGGCGATGCTGGAAGAGATGAATGCGCTGCCACCAGTCACCGGCCTCACCTTGACGGGCGGTTACGCATTGGCGGCAATCCCTGCGCGGTATGCCACTGAGCTGGGCGACTGGGAACAGGCCAGTCACCTGAGCGTGCAAGAGGAGGGCGTGCTGTGGGCGCAGGCGATTACATGGGCGGCTATCGGTATCGGCAGCGCCCGCACCAAGAATCTAGATCGCGCCCGTCAGGCCGAGCAGAAGCTCGCCACCCTCCGCGATGCCATCACAAAGCAAGATAACTCCTACTGGTCGGATCAGGTTGAAGTGCAACGGCGCGAAGTGGCTGCGTGGATTGCAGAAGGGAACGGCAAGTCGGCCGATGCACTGCAACTGGCACGGTCCGCCGCGAAACTGGAAGAGAGCATGGACAAGGCCGCCGTTACGCCCGGTGCCATCACTCCCGCGCGGGAGATGTTGGCGGAGTTGCTGCTACTGGAGCATCGTCCGCAGGAGGCGCTGGCGGAATATCAGTATGTCCTCAAGATCACCCCGAACCGTTTCAATGCTTTGTATGGGGCGGCGAATGCGACCGAGGCGGCAGCGGACCCGGTTGCAGCCAGGCAATACTTTCGGAAGTTGACCGAGGTCGCGGTCGGAAATGAAAGGCCGGAGCTTGCGGCGGCTCGCAAGAAACTGGTTAGTGCTGAAAAAGCTACGGTTGAGCGGCCCTAGGGATTAGGAAAAGACGCGCGCCCGATACCCATCGCTGGCGAAAGGGGCCTAGGGCCTTTCAGGCTTGGTTGTCATGAACACGCAAACCCTAGATATGGAATGCTTTAAACGCTAAATGTGGTTCCCGATGAAAGGTGAAAGACTTATACTCCCTAGTGGTTGAGCGGCCTTTGCGACTACAATAGCCATAGCATCATCCCAGGTCTGGCAAAGGGAAAGATGCGCACAGGCTCTATCCGCCTCGGCGGAGGGGCACTGGAGGAATGATGAGTGTCACCCCGATCGGCGGGCGTCCTCAGGGCGAATCTCGTCCTGACAAAGCTGGCCAGAAAGTCACTACCGCTACTCTGCGGCAACAGAAACAGCGACACGAACCAATCACCTGCCTCACCGCGTACGACTACTCCACGGCTCGCGTCGTGGAGGAAGCCGGCGTTGGCATGATCCTAGTGGGCGACTCGCTCGCCCAGACCATGCTCGGTTACGAGAACACGCTCTCGGTCACCGTAGATGAAATGCTGCACCACGTTCGCGCCGTGCGACGGGGCGTGAAAAATGCGCTGCTGCTGGCAGATATGCCCTTCGGCTCTTACCAAGCTGATACGAGCGACGCAATTCGCAATGCCGCGCGCTTTGTGAAAGAAGCCGGCGCGGAAGTGGTGAAGATCGAAGGCGGCGAGAAACGCGCCGACCTGATTCGCCGGATTATTGATGCCGAGATACCCGTGGCCGGACACATTGGGCTAACTCCGCAATCGGTGAACGTGATGGGTGGCTACAAGGTGCAGGGGAAGGATCTCGGCGCGATTGAGCAACTCATGCGCGACGCGGTGGCGCTTGATCGGGCAGGTGTGGCTTGCTTGTACCTGGAAGGCATTCCGCGCGAGGTAGCAGCCATGATCACGGCCGAAGTCAACACGCCGACCATCGGCATTGGCGCAGGGCCGGAATGCGATGGGCAGGTGCTGGTGTTGCATGACATTCTCAACCTGACCTTTGGGCAACCCGCCAAGTTTGTGCGCCGCTTCGGCGATGCGGCGGCGCTGATCACCCACGCAGTGCAGGCGTTTTGCGCGCAGGTGGTGTCGCGGCAGTATCCGTCGGATGCGGAGTCTTACCATTTGCCGAAGGAGACTCAGGCTGCGCTGGAAACCGTACTGGAGCGGAAACGCGCGATGCGGCGGTAAAACTCGGCGGGGAACCAAGGAGACTGGTGATTCGTAACACCCTGCATGACCATCGAATAATGTTAGATTGCACGTCAGGAGGTGAGAGGTATGGCGGTCTCCGCGTTCTTTCTGTTTCCGTTCTTTGGCTTGGGCTTCGTGATGTATTTTCTGCCCTCCATTGTTGCCTTCGCCCGCAGCCAGCGCGACACGGCTTCGATTGTGCTTCTGAACTTCTTCCTCGGGTGGACAATGATTGGCTGGGTCGTTGCCCTGGTCTGGGCATTCAAGACGGATGTCCCAGTAATGATGCGTTGAGGTCGGCTCTCGACCCTTTCTTGTTCTCTCAGCATCGGAGTGCCGGCCCCATGAGTGCCGCCCCTGAAGCGGCTGCCGTTTCGGTGTATTCATCCCCCAAAGCCTCCTCCTTCTCCGCAGCATGAGAATTCTCACGACCATTTCCGAAGTGCGGGCGGCTTGCCGCGGTGCGCGAAGCCCAGGAGAATGCCTGGGATTTGTGCCAACCATGGGAGCTCTTCACGATGGGCATCTGTCTCTGGTGCGCGCGGCCAAGGCTTCTTGCGGAATAGTGGCCGCTTCCATCTTCGTGAATCCAACCCAGTTTGGACCCAACGAGGACTTGGCGAAGTATCCGCGGAGCTTCGAACGTGATTGTGAGTTGCTAGAGCGAGAAGCAGTGGACCTGTTGTTCGCGCCTTCTGTGGAAGAGATGTATCCGCAGGGCGCGGTCACGTGGGTTACGGTCGAAGAGCTCAGCGGCAAGCTGGATGGGCGGTCGCGCCCCGGACATTTTCGTGGAGTGACGACGGTGGTGGCCATGTTGTGTCAGATCGTCGAACCAGATGCCGCTTTTTTCGGACAGAAAGATGCGGCACAGGTGGCGATCGTCCGCCGCATGGTGCGGGATTTGCATATGCCGATCGAGATCGTGGCCTGTCCGATTGTGCGGCAGGCGGATGGGCTGGCGATGAGCTCGCGCAATAGCTATCTCGATGCGCAGCAACGGAAGCAGGCGCTGGTGCTGTACCGGTCTCTGACGCGGGTAAGTGAGTTATTTAACCGCGGCGAACGAAATGCGGCGCGGCTTATTGCCGCAGCGCGGAAGGAATTTGCCGCAGAGAGTTCGGTGCGGCTTGATTATTTCGAGATCGTAAATCCAGAGAATCTGGATGCCGTCGAAGACGTTTCGAGAGGCGCCCTGGTGGCGGTGGCTGCCTACGTGGACACGACGAGATTGATCGACAATATCTTGTTGGTACCCCGATAATCTTCCGCCGCCTGGAACAGAAGACTTGCCGGCGGCAGCTCTATTTCGAGGTTAGCAGTGCCGGCGAAGAATCGGCCGTCGTGTCGCGGCCGCTTGCCGAGGCCGACAGGCGGCTGCGAATGAGATTTTCCACCCCCGACCAGAGACGAGGGTCGCATTCGCTTTCCAGGTGGGTACGCTCGAAAAAGCCTATAAAACGCGGACAATCAGGGCACGGAACAGGATGCTTGCGGTAGTCGAAACGATAATTGCCTAAGATCTCAGTGCGAGCAGGGTCGGCAGCGCTGATCTTTTTGCGGCCATGAATCAGCCCGTTGGGTTGGTAGAGGTTGATGGCCTGCGCCACATTGGCAGGAATGACGGAATCGTTCTGGCCGATTTTGGCGACGCTATCCACTTGCACCGTCAACAGCACGGGGATGTTCTGCCGCTGCAAATCGCGCGCCAGAGCGACCGCTGCGGAGGCTCCCCAACTGTGCCCGAAAAGGACGATTCGTGCATTCCTTCTTTCCCCGTCGGACAAAGCGCCGTCATGATTGCTATCGAGCAGCCGGACAATGGCACGGTAAGCACTCTTCCGGTGACGGTTTTCAAACGTCTCGATGGCGACGCCCGCCGGATAGGTTTCGCGGAGCCGCTGGGCCAGTTTGACTGGCCCGTGATGGGGATCATCGTGACGGACAAACCCACCGACAAAACCAATCACGATGTCGGGCGAGTAGGAAGCAGTCGAACTTATGAGAGGGACCTCGGAGGGATGAATGCCTGATGCGGAATAGCAGGGAGGCGCGGCTGCCCAGGCAAGTACGAGCAAAACGGCCAAAGCCGGTGTGGGACGCTGCGAAACGAGAACCACTGATCTCACGCCACCTATGATGCTCACAGACAAAAACGGATGCCGACGATCCGTAAAAAAGTATAGGCCGGCGGCCGTGTCTTGGGTAGGGGTCGAAATGCTCTGGTGGCCACGCCAAAGGCGCTGGCGGGCCTGGGAGACCCGCCGCCATTTAGGCTATAAGTGACGATGGAGCTGGCGAGACTCCAAATAGCTAACGCAAGGATTTTCTGCCGGAAATGAAGGCGTTTCCAGCAAGCAGATAGCGCAGCGGCTGGTCGGCGGCCTTGGTGATACCGACACGCGGCGTAATCCCTATCCTTTCGCGGGGGGAGCCGGCGTCGCCGATCCATAAGCTGGAATCGGACGAAGTGAGATCGCAGCCGTTGTCACGGGAGCGCGTGATACCGAACGCTTCGGCCAGCCGGCCCGGGCCGCTGGTCAGCCTGGGCATGTCGCGGGGGCCGCGGACAACCATTCCCCGGGCGTGGGCCATTTCTTCGAGTCCAACCAGCGGTTCCAGGGCACGGAACAGCACGCAGCCCGCCTTGCCCTCGCGCTGACACGACACGTTGAGGCAGTAGTGGTTGCCGTAGATGAAGTAAACGTAGGCGTGACCGGGCGGCCCGAACAGCACCGACGTGCGGTTCGTATTACCCGCGGCAGCGTGAGCGGCAGGATCGTTCTCGCCGAGATAGGCTTCGACTTCGACGATGCGACCGGCGAGCAGGGCTCCCTTGACCGCCGGGCTTTCGCCCCCTAAGCTGCGCACCAGCACTTTACCGAGGAGGTCGCGAGCAACAGGTCGCGGATCGCGGGCGAAAAAATCGCGGTGAAGTGGCCGAAAGGGAGCGGCCCCGATCAAACTGGGTTGCGCGGACATCAGCCTCTTACGCCGCTCCCCTAGCGGACGATTTCAGGTAAGACAACACCTCTTCGGCATGGCCTTCGGGCTTGACCTTGGGGAAAATCTGTTGGATCTTTCCGTCCGGGCCAATAATGAACGTGGTACGGACGATGCCCATCACTTTCTTTCCATACATGTTCTTTTCCTGGAGCACGCCGAAAGCGTCGGCGACTTTTTTGTCGGCGTCGGCGAGCAGCGGGAAAGGCAAGCTGAACTTCTCCTGAAATTTCTTCTGTGCCTGCGGCGTGTCGGGCGATATGCCCAGCAAGACGGCGCCGGTCCCTTGAATCGGCTTGTAGGTGTCGCGAAACTCGCAGGATTCGATGGTGCATCCGGGCGTGTCGGCGCGGGGATAGAAGTAGAGAACCACTACCTTGCCGCGAAAGTCCTTTAGGGAAAGTTCCTTTCCGTTCTGATCCTGCAAAGTGAAGTCGGGAGCTTTATCATTGATATTCATAGGAGTCTCACCAGTGAAATTGAAGTTGGCTAGAAGAAACAGGTCGTCCAAGTTTTTATACCGCAAGGCAGGGTTGGCCGTCATCTTTGCGGCCTTGTGGGGAATCGCGTTTTCGGCGACTTGCCGTGCTCAAGCCTCCCAGGAGGAGCAAGGCGCCGAGATTGCTCCTCAAGCGAAGAAGCCGAAGAAGAAAGGGAGGGATCCACGGGCCATTGGACTGTTGCAACTCCTTCCGAACGGAAAGACAACGCTCATCCCCATTGCAATTTTGATGGATGGCAAGTTTTACGACGCGAGTGCGTACAAAGCGACGCCAGTCCCCATGGTGCTGGAGTCGGGGACGGTTTATGAGGCGATCCGTACGGGCAAATCTGTGGGTTTATTCACGGTAAATGGCGCCGGGCACAGCAAGGATCCGGCCTCCCAGATCCCATGGATCGGAACAGGCTCATTTTTGGCCACCGGAGCCGAGGCCCCGAAGGGCAGCCGGAAAGCAGAAAACGTACCCCTGGGGCTGGACGAGAAAGATGCTCCGCCGCGGCTGAGCAGGGGTGGGGGAACCGATGCACCGAAGGGATCGGCGCCAAGTGAGCCCGCCCCGACCCAGAGTCCAGCTTCCGCCGGCTCTGGTGGTACGAGCCCAGCCGGAGCGTCGACCGATAAGCCTGCCGAAACCGAGCCGCCATCTTCGTCCGCACCGGCCTCTGACCGACCGCCACAGACGGCTCAGACAGGGTCGAAGCAGGGGGAAACAAGCCCATCCGGTGAGCAAACCACTCCGACGAACGGCGCCAAGGCAAATGAACAGAAGCCCGGTAACCAGCCGTCTGGGGGGCAATCCGGCAAGCCACCGGAAGAGACGGGTCACCCGACTTTGCGTCGTGGCAAGCCAACTCAGCCGCTGCCCGACGATGACCAGAGCAAGTCCGCAAACGATGCTACGACCAAGGGAGGTGTCGCTGCCACGGAGAGCGGCGGCGGGAAGAATGTTGGCGCCCAGAACACGGCGGAGCTGGTTCCTGCAATTTCCGACGTTTCCGGCCCTGATCCACAGTCATATGCGTTCGACTGGCCAAAAGGCCGGGAAGAAGAGCGACGCAAGCAAATGGTGGCTCTGGCAGCTAGTGAGATTCGGGCCTATCTGGCCACACAGGCTAAAAAACAAATCGGAAATGCATCCGAGGGCAAGCAAACTCCGGCCACGGTGCATAAGACAACCGCGAAACAGGCACAACCGGTAATTGAGAAGGTCCAATTGCGGGCTTTTGATTTGTGGGGGAACAGCGACCCGATACTGATCATGAGCGCGGAAGCGCATCTGCCGTCGGCGTCCAGAAGCCCGGCTGCTAAGCAGAGTTGGAAAGAAGATGCCACAGCTACTGCGCCCGACTCTGCAACTTCGTATACGATCACGCTGATTGCGAAAACCGACATATACGGCAACCTGCGCAAGCTGTATTCGGGCGTGACCGACAAGTATCACCTGGATGTGACCCCCAAGTTGGAACTCATTGATGCGGTCGACGCCGACGGCGATGGGCGGGGCGAACTGCTGTTCCGTGAAACCTCAGATGCGGGCACAGGATATGTAATTTACCGGGCCACGGCAGACACGCTGTGGAAGATATTCGATAGCCTCAATCAGGAATGAAGACAAAACACGGCGAATGTGAGACTCCAGCGTTCCGCACAACAAGATCGTCACTTCTCGGTCATCACTAGCTCACTGTTATTCACTTTGACGTCGCCGACGAAATCCGGCAGCTTCATGCGATCGCGTTGCCCGTCTAGCTTTTTCTGCAAGGCGGGATTCACCAGCGAGACGGGTACGTTGAGATCTCCGACCTTGAATTCGGTGGGCTCGAACGTGGCATAGCCGTCCTTGGAACCGAGATGGCCGGAGACCGTCACCCAGACATCTTTGCCGGCAATTTCCGTCAGAAACTGGCCGTGGACGACGTCCCCGTCGAACCTTACCTGTTGATCTTTAATCGTCGGTGTCCCGCTGCCCAGATCTGTATTGGCGGTTGTAGCTGTTCCCAGCGATTGGGCAATCGCTGCGCCTACCTCGTCCGAGTTCAGACGAACCTCGGTCTTAGGACTTCCGCCAGATGGCTTGTCGACCTGCCCGGGCTCGGATTGCGCCACCTGAGAATATCCGGCCAAGCTTGTCTGCGATTGTTGGGACGCCTGTTCAAGCTGGGCTAGTTTCTGGTCGAACGATTGTGCGTTCGCGGCGATGGCAGTCGGGGCTTGAGGCTGCGCCACAGGCGCCGGTTTCTTGAGCACAAGAAAGATGGCTGTGACTGACGCGGCTAGGGTCGCGATGCTGATCATGCGGTGGAACTTGATCTTCATGGCTGGCTCTCGACGGGGGGAGACTTAGGACAGTGTAATGGGTTGCCCGGGACCGATCAGATGACCAAAGTCATGCCCAAGAATCGCCCTTCAGTAGCGGCGACTTGTGTGGGACTGGGTCTCTGACCGATCGGGGCGGCCGCAGGCCGCTTCGCTTGTTCCTCAAAGGTGGAGGGCTCTGTCACCCCAGCTTCTTAGTCAGCAACTCATTCACCATCTGCGGGTTAGCCTGACCTTTCGAGGCCTTCATGACTTGGCCGACAAAGAAGCCGAGCATCGTCTTCTTGCCGGCACGATATTGCTCGAGCTGCTTGGGATTCCCCGCTATGACCTCGTCGATTTTCTCTTCCAGCGCGGAGATATCGGTCGATTGCTGCGGGCGACCTTCTTCCTCGTAGACGGCGGGAAAATCCTTGCCCCGCTCGAAGCTTAGGTCGTAGAAATCCTTGAGCATCTTGCCGGAGATGGCGCCTGATTCGACCAGATCCGCAGACCCAGCCACTCCCTTCATGGAGATCGGCGACTGCTCGATCTCAAGGCCCTTGGCTTTGAGCCGGCCCATAAGCTCACCCTGTACCAGGTTGGCCACACGCTTGGGATTTTTCGCCACTTTCGCCGCGGCTTCGAACTGGTCGGCCAGAGACTTCGAGTCAGTGAGCACTTGCGCGTCATACTCGGTGATACCGTATTCGGTGACCATGCGCTGGCGGCGCGCTTCAGGCAGTTCCGGCAAAGACTGCGCAATCTGCGCCTTCCATTTTTCATCGACCACCAGCGGAAGCAAATCGGGCTCTGGGAAGTAGCGATAATCGTGAGCCTGCTCTTTCGACCGCATGCCGTAGGTCTTGCCTTCGTTTGAGTTGTACAGCCGCGTCTCTTGCGTGACTTCGCCCCCGGAATCGATCACCTCGACCTGGCGCCCGATCTCGTACCCCAGCGCTTCGCGGATGAAGCGGAAGGAGTTCACATTCTTGATTTCGGTCTTAGTACCGAATTTCTTCTGGCCGCGCGGGCGCACGCTGATGTTGGCATCGCAACGCAGCGATCCCTCTTCCATGTTGCAATCGCTGACCCCCGTGTAGAGGATGATTTCTTTCAGCCGCGTGAGGTATTCGTAAGCCTCGTCCGGCGAGGCAATTTCAGGCTGGCTGACGATTTCGATTAGTGGAACGCCGGAGCGGTTGAGATCAATGGCGGTTTTTTCCGCGGCGTCGGGAAAGCCTTCGTGCAGGCTCTTACCCGCATCTTCTTCGAGGTGAACGCGCGTGATGCCAATTTTCTTCTTCTCGGCGCCGGTCTTGATTCCGATAAAGCCATGCTCGGCCAGCGGCTTGTCATACTGCGAAATCTGGTAACCCTTGGGCAGATCAGGATAGAAGTAGTTCTTGCGCGCGAAGATCGAAGTCTCGTTGATGCGGCAATTCAGGGCCATGGCGGCGAGCGTGGCGAATTCGACCGCTTTTTTGTTTAGCACGGGCAGTGCGCCGGGCAGCCCCAGACATACGGGACAAACGTTGGTGTTCGGCGGTGCCCCAAAGCGGGTCGAGCACGAGCAGAAGATCTTGGATGCCGTGAGGAGTTGCACGTGGACTTCCAGGCCTATGACTGGTTCGTATTTAGAGCTGGCGGCGATGGAAATGTCGGGGGTGGTGGCCATAAAGAGCGATTATAAATCCCGGCACGGGCAGAACCGCGCAGCCCGGGCAGGCCGGATCCCACCTGGCGAGCCCAGCTTGGCGGCTCACTGGTGCGATGGCGATTGAACGACAGTGATGAAGACTTTGGAGCATCGCGCGGGTGCGAAGCGTCTAGCCCCTAATTCGCCTTCGATGGCGCGCTCAGATACTTCTCCATCGCGATCTCGAAATACATCAGCTCGTTACCCTTCGGGTCATTAACTCCAGTTACGTAGAGGTGTGCGCCGGCGAGCGGAACCGATATTCCTCCTACATCGAAAAACAGAAATCCCGACTGCGTGGTGTGCGGCTCAACCGCTTTTGCTGCAAACTGCGATGATTCGATCTCCTCCATTTCTTTCTGGCTGATGGTTCCTTTCACTTTCTTCCCGGGGATGGGGAAAGGCAGCGGAGCCCTCGAAGTGCGTGCCTGAGGATTAGAGAGGCGGCGATAGATATCCTCGGGAGCGCTGGGTGTAATTTTCGACCGGTTTACGGTGACGAGCTTGACTTCCATGTTGGCGATGGAGATGGGCTGGTCGCCATCGTTGGTGACGATGAAGAAGATGGGCAGGAAGCCATGCTCACGGAAAGCAACGGAGAAAATCTTCGCCTTGTCGGGCATGTCGTATGGATCGGCGGCGATAGCAATTTTTTCCAAGGGATGATCGTCGTGCGCCGGATAGGTGTTCGCAGGCCGCGCCACCGGCTTAACGAAGTTCTTGGCGGCAACGCACAGCACCAAAAGGCATACCACGCAACTGGCGAACAATAAATGGCGGCCGATACTGTTGAGCATATTTTCTTGGATGCGGGGTATACGATCCGAATTATAACGGGAGCAGAATGCCAGATAGATTTCCCGCGTCAAAGTTTAGAATGGCTCAGCTTGATGTACTTCCTCTACAGCGTACTGCTGGCCCTCGCCATGCTGGTAACCCTGCCTTATTGGGTCTTCCAGATGCTGCGTCACGGCAAGTATCGGGCCGGACTTTGGGAACGGTTGGGCCGCGTTCCCGTGCGGCTGCGGACGGCTTCCATGGAGACCGCGTCCGCTCAACGAGTTTCCCCGAACCCTGCGTCCCAATTCAGTCCGGTGATCTGGGTGCATGCGGTTTCTGTCGGGGAAGTGATGGCGATTCGCGGCCTGGTGGAAGACATTCGGCGGCGCTTTGCCCAATCTAGAGTCGTCGTAACGACAACCACGGATACCGGACAGGCCCTGGCCCGCAAAACGTTCGGCGAAGACAATGCTTTCTATTTCCCTATGGACTTCGGTTTTGCCATCCGGCCTTACTTGCAGACGCTGCGTCCCAAATTAATCATCATCGCGGAGACGGAATTCTGGCCGAACTTTTTGCGCCTGGCTCACGCCAGGGGATCGTCCATCGCGGTGGTGAATGCGCGCATCTCAGACCGCTCGTGGCCGAACTACAATCGGTTTTCGTGGCTCCTGAAAAAAGTTCTGCCCAATATTGATTTGTTTTTGGCTCAAACCGAGGCGGATCGCAAGCGTTTGACGGCGATGGGCGCACCGCCGAAGCGTGTGAGTGTGACGGGAAACTTGAAATTTGACCTGACTCTGCCGGCGCCGCCTCCAATTGTGGACAGCGTTCGGCAGTCACTGCAACAGGCGAATGCGGGCCCGGTGCTGGTGTGTGGCAGCACGGTGGAAGGCGAAGAGCCGCTTTTGTTGAAGGCGTTTGAAAACATTCTGGTCAGACATCCGCGAGCGGTGATGATTTTGGCGCCGAGGCATCCGGAGCGCTTCAATAATGTCGCTGCCTTGATGGCGCAAATGAATATACATTTCTGGCGCCGATCACGATGGAAGGATGAGCCGGTCGCCAGCGGGGTGTTCCTGGTGGATACCATTGGAGAGTTGGCGGTGCTGTATGCGCTGGCGGACATCGCTTTTGTCGGCGGAAGTCTTGTCCCGCGCGGTGGACACAATATTATTGAGCCGGCGCTCTATGGCGTCCCCATCGTGGTGGGGAACCACACCGAAAATTTCCGCGACATCGTCGGCTTGTTTCAGGGCCGCAATGCGGTACGGGTTGTGGGCGCCGCGGAATTGCCGCTTGTATTCATGGAATTGCTGGAAAATGATGTCGACCGCGCAGCCCTGGGAAGGCATGCCCTCGAAACCATCCGCGCGCAGACCGGCGCGACAGCTCGGACGGCGCAGGCATTGGAGATGCTGCTCGCGGAAAACAGCGCACATCCCGGCGCTCCAACCCCAGTCGCGCAAGCGCGAGCCGGCCGGGAAGAATGAACCCCCTGTCGGCCATCTACGGCGTGGCAGTGGGCATGCGAAATGCGCTCCATGACCGCCGACTGCTTCGTGCGCGAAAACTCCAAGGCCCCGTGATCAGCGTGGGTAGTCTCTCCGTGGGCGGCGCAGGCAAGACTCCGTTTGTAATGCTGTTAGGCGAGCGATTGCAGGCACGTGGGGTGAAATTTGACGCGCTCTCCCGCGGTTACGGCCGAAAGACGCGTGGTGTGAAGCTGGTGGATCCGGCGGGGAGCGCTCAAGAGTTCGGCGACGAGCCTTTGTTGATTGCGAGAAAGTTAGAGGTACCGGTGGTCGTGGGGGAAGATCGGTTCGAAGCTGGACGCTTTGCCGAGGAACAGTTCGGGCCCCAAATGCACCTGCTGGACGATGGCTTCCAGCACCGAGCCCTAGCTCGCGATTTCGACGTGGTCTTGGTTACGCCGCAGGAGGCGAGCGACCAGTTGCTTCCATCCGGACATCTGCGGGAGCCGTTGAAGTCTTTGCGGCGAGCGGACGCGGTCGTACTTGCTGGCGGGGCCCCGGAGGAAGCCTTCCCGCTGGACGGAAAGCGAGCCTGGCGTGTCCGGAGAGGGATCGCTCCGCGAAATATTCCGCCTCGTCCAGTCGTGTTCTGCGCAATCGCGCGGCCGCAAAATTTTCTGCTGCAACTGCGCACGGCCAACATTGAGCCCGTGGCCGAAGCTTTCTTCCGGGACCACCACCCTTACGATGAAAAAGATGTGCGCGAACTCCTGCAACTTAAGCAGCGGAGCGCGGCCGGCGGATTTGTCACCACCGAGAAAGACGCGGTCAATCTAGGAGGGTACCTGTCGTCGCTCGCACCACTTGCGGTGGTGCCGGTGAAGATGGAACTCGAAAACGCAGATGACGCTGTGGATACCATGCTCCGTGTGATTGAGGAACGGAGGCGCGGGTCATGAGAGAATCTGTGCTTGATTGTGGCGAAGGCATGCTGGACGGTGATCCAGGATGTTTTCCTTCACAATCGGCAGGATGCCGGCGCATTAACGACTTCGAATGACCAAACATCCCAAAGAAGGCGAACGCCTCCGGAAGATTGTCGAGGCTTTCCCCAAGATCACGGTCACCGTTCTCGCTGACCTGGTTGCCGACGAATTCGTCTTTGGCGAAATTTCCCGCGTTTCGCGCGAAGCTCCGGTGCTGATTTTGAAGCACCGCGAACGTACGGTGGTACCGGGTGGAGGAGCGAATGCCGTCAACAATCTGGCAGATCTCGGAGTGAATGTGCTGCCGGTGGGAGTGCTGGGCGACGACGAACCGGGACGGCTGCTACTGAAATATTTTCGGCACAAGCGTATTGCCATTAGCGGCGTGCTGAAGGACAAGAGTTACACCACGGTCACGAAGACACGCATCCTGGCGGGAATGAAGCACACTTCGCGCCAGCAGGTGGTGCGCGTGGACCGCGAGCCCGAGCGGCCTCCCAATTCCCACCTTACCCGCGAGTTGATTCTGGCCGCGCGGGAGTATGTGCGGGCTTCGGACGCGTTGCTGGTTTCTGATTATGGCTATGGAGCAGCCACGCCTGCCATCGTGAATGTCCTGCGCCAAAAAGCCCGGATGGGGACTGTGCCACTGGTGCTGGATTCGCGGCATCGCTTGTTCGAATACTCCGGAGTGACCGCGGCGACTCCGAACGAGCCCGAGGTAGAGGAGGCCTTAGGCAGCCGCATCGGTCAAAACTGGGAAACGCTCGTTTCCGCTGGGGAGCAAATAATGGAGCGGATGAAATTGCAATCGCTGGTCATCACACGCGGCCGCGACGGCATGGTGGCCTTCAACCATCGGCACAAGCCGGTGGACATCCCAATTTTTGGCTCTGACGAAGTTGCGGACGTGACTGGCGCCGGCGATACCGTGATCGCGGCTTTCACCGCGGCCCTGGCCGCTGGAGCAACCACTGAAGAAGCGGCGCAGCTGGCCAACTACGCAGGCGGAATTGTCGTGATGAAGCGGGGCACTGCGACCGTGTCTCGACAAGAGCTGGTCAACGCACTCGAACAAACACCGCCCAGCACTCGATGCCATTGACGGTAAACAGCAAAATCCTGGGACGCGATCCACTGCGACGGCGCGTGGAACAATGGCGGCGCGCAGGCGACCGCATCATATTAGCCAATGGCGGCTTCGATCTGCTGCATGTGGGCCACGTGCGTTATTTGCGCGGAGCCAAAGAACTTGGCGGAAAGTTGGTGGTCGCGATCAATTCCGACGAATCGCTACGCGCGCTCAAGGGAGAAGGCCGACCGATCATGCCGGTGGAAGAGCGCGCTGAGATGGTAGCGGCGCTTGCAGACGTCGATGCCGTGGTCATTTTTTCGGAAATGGATGTGCGCACAATCATTCGCGAGATTCGGCCGGATATACAGGCCAAGGGGACTGATTACACAGCGGAATCCGTTCCCGAGCGGGATGTGGTCGCGGAATGCGGAGGGCGCGTAGAGATTGTTGGGGGCGCCAAGAATCATTCCACCAGCGAAATCATCCGCTCGCAGCTGGCGCCGAGGCGCTCTTGACTCCTGAGTCGCACACTGCCTCTTCCCTGGCAACCGGGCCTGCGGTGATGGGCTTCGCACAAAGGGAGAAATCCGATTTGTTGCCAATACCGCAGCCAAGGATTCAGCGCCTGCTAATTGTGCGGCTTAGCTCGATGGGAGACGTGATCCACACGTTGCCGGCTGCATATGCACTGCGTGAGTCATTTCCCCAGGCGGCGATTGGCTGGTTGGTGGAAGAACGTTGGGCCGAGCTTCTGTGTGCGCCGCGAGCGTCGCGTCGGGGGCCACGATCTCCGCAGAGGCCGCTGGTGGACTGGGTACACACCGTACGTCTGCGAGGGTGGCGCGACTCTGTGTTTTCGCTCCCTACGTTGCAGCAGATTGCTACGGTTTGGAATGACGTGCGAGGAGCACAATACGATATTGCGGTAGATCTGCAGGGAGCGCTGCGTTCGGCGATGCTGGCGCGGTGGTCGGGGGCGCGTGTGGTCTACGGGGCCGCGGAGCCGCGCGAGTCCCCCGCGAGCTTGTTGTACAACCGGAAACCAATTGCCCGCGGCAGGCACGTCATCGAACAAAATCTCTCAGTGGCGGAGGCTGTGGCGGCGCGGCACTTGGAACCGCGGCCTGTGGATTTTCCGCGCGATCCCGAGTCGGAGGAGAGAATCGCAGCCCGGCTTCGCGCACGTCGAAGCAGCCAATTCGTCATTCTGAATCCGGGTGCTGGTTGGGGCGCAAAGCGATGGCCGGTGGAACGATATGGCCAGGTGGCTCGCAGCCTGGCAGATCATGGCATACCCCCGATTCTCAACTATGGACCAGGCGAAGGAGATTTGGCTCGTGCTGCTGCGTCCGCGAGTGGGGGTGCGGCCGAGGCCATTCAGTGTTCGTTGAGCGAACTCATTGCGTTGACGCGGCGGGCGCGCCTGTTTATCGGAGGCGACACAGGTCCCACGCATCTGGCGGCAGCGCTGGGAATTCCAGTGGTTGCAATATTTGGCCCGACCGATCCAGCCCGTAATGGACCTTATCGAACGCGAAGCATCGTATTGCGCAATCCTGCGAGTCCCACCACTCATGAGCGCCGAACGGGACCGGATGAAGGCTTGTTGGAGATCGGTGTTGAGGCGGTCGTGGCGGCGGCGCGCGAGTTGTTAACGGCCTCTTGAAGTGATGAACAAGTCCACACCTGCATGGTCGGTGTTTGCGCGCCGCATCCGCGTGCCTCTGGGATTTCTCCTCGCGGCGCTGTATTTGTTATTAGCACGGCCGACGTGGCGATCCCTAGTCTTGGGTTCGATTGTGGTTTTGCCCGGGCTATGGATTCGTGCCTTGGCCTCTGGTCATGTGAGGAAGAATGAAGCGTTGGCCACTTCCGGCCCCTATGCTTACACGCGCAATCCACTTTATCTGGGATCGTTGCTAATCGGGGTGGGGTTCGCCATGGCGGCGCGCAGTTGGTGGATTGGTTTGCTTCTGCTGGTCATGTTCTTCGCCATCTATATTCCTGTGATACGCGGCGAAGAGGAATTACTGCGACAGAAATTTCCCGAATTCGATGAGTACGCACGGCAGGTGCCGAGGATGTTTCCGCGACTCGGACATCCCGGAACTCGGGAGAGATCGCGCGCGTTCTCCGCAGACTTATACCGCCAGCACCGTGAATACCATGCACTTCTGGGCGCCGTCGCCTTGATGGTGGCGCTTGCGATGAAGCTAATATTGGGGGGCACGTAGGTGAAAATGGCGCCCCGTGGCGAGAGTCAATCCACGGGCGATCTTTCCGCATTTACGAAAGTTAATTTCCTGGCATCAAAGATGCATTATGTCTTCAGAGTTTGTTTGGAATGGTTTCATGCTGGCAGTGGCTATATTTGGCGGGATCGGTGTAGGCAATCCGCAGAACGCGAGTACGTCAGGCACGGTCACCTCGATTGCCTCGGCAGAAGCCCGGATCCTTCCACCCTCGCCGAGTTACCACTTTCCGGCCAACAAGACTCTGGTGTACGGCGCGGATTGGCACGCCTTCAACGCGGGAACAGCGACCATTCAACTACGCCCCGACGGGACTACGGAAAAACTGATCGCGGCTGCAAACTCATCTGGGACGATCAATCTTTTCTTTCCTGTACATGACTGGTTTGAAGCTCACTTCGATCCCAAGACTTTCTGTTCCAGCCGCGTTTTCAAACATAGTGAAGAAGGGAAGCGCAACCGGGAAGTGCATATTCAAGTTGACTATGAACGGCGCAAGAGCGTGCTCGACGAAAAAAATCTTAAGACGGGCGAAAGCAAGCATGAGGAGAATGACGCCCCGGCTTGCGCAACCGACATCGTTAGCGGATTTTTTTATGTTGCGTCTCTTCCTCTGCAAACCGGAAGTGCGTCCTATTTCCCTGTCAGTGACGGAGGGAAGACTAGCGTGGCGGTGGTCCGCGTGGAAGGCCGTGATCAAGTGAGGGTTCCAGCGGGAACGTTTCATGCTATTCGCGTCTCTCTGGAAGCTGCCAGCGGGAAACTTCAGGGCAAAGGGAAACTATGGGTCTGGTTCAGCGACGATGCAGAGCACATCCCGCTACAGATGCAGGGAAAGATGGGATGGGGAACGGTGATGTTCAAGCTGCAGAAAGTGGGGGAGTAGGACCAACAGCAGCGGTCTCGATTCGTCCAGCGAGTCCACACGAGAGTACGCGTGACCATTGAAAATTGATGGGTTCAAGGACCCAAGCTCGCACGACGCAACCCTGTCGGAGGCGGGCGCTCAGTACGTCGTTTCCCCGGTGCTTCGTTATCACTACACGCCCCTCGCTCCCAGAGTTTCTTCTACGAGAAGGCCGCGCCAAGAGCAGTGCTCCACAAAGCGCCGCCGCAACGGTTGACAGCGCGCCAGTAAGCTGTAGTGGGTGTAAGGGAGAGAAAGCAGCGGGAGGAAAGTGAAAGTCTTGCCGCAACCCCGGCAGCGACCGCGACGGATTATCCCAATCCAATCATGATGCTCATCGTGTGCCTGCTTGCTGCGGCGTCCGTGGCCGATGATCGAATCGTGTTCACAAGCCGGGCATCGCCGCAGGATGGCCTTGTCGCAGTCTCTGGCCCAGTCTGTTTCAAGCTTGTGCTGCGGGGCAGAAAGTGGGATAAACAGAATCGTAGTTCATTGTGGCTCTGCCGACGGTGTTTACCTGCCAAGATCTGAGCCGGAAGCGGAGCTCCTCCTCCTGAACAAATCCAATCGCAAGAGAATGAAGCTTTCCGGCTACAGCTTTTAGGGATGTGATTCAGAGAGTTGGCCGGTAATAATCGGCCAACCGGAAGTTATTGGAGCCAC
>QIAN01000490.1 GCA_003225005.1 Acidobacteriota bacterium
CGGTGGCAGACGTGCGAGCTGACCGGGCTACGGTTTGGTCGCCCACGCAGTCCGTATATCCCACGCGAAAGGGAACAGCCACGCTGTTGGGCCTGCCGGTTGACAATGTGCGCATCGTCTTCACCCGCGGCTCGGGCTGTTACGGTCTCAACGGCGCAGATACGGTATCGTTTGACGCGGCACTTCTCTCGCAAGCGGTTCACAGACCGGTCCGCGTGCAACTCTCGCGTGAGGATGAGATGGCCTGGGGCGAAAACTATGGATCAGCGTGCGTCATTGACCAGCGCGCCGGCGTCGACGCGACGGGAGCGATTGTCGCTTGGGATTGCGAGCCATGGGCGGTGTCGCTCGGCGGCCGTCCCGGGTATGACCAACCGGGCAATGTGATCACCGGCGCACTTGCGGGCTATGAGCCGCAAACCATAACACCGCGGTCAGCTTCAGAGCCAACCGGAGAACTACGCAATGGCAACAACGCGGTGCCGTCCTATGTAGTCGGCTGCATCAGCGGCAAGTGCGGCGGCGCTGGAAGCATTCGCGGCGAACGCGTCCTCTCCCATACCGTGAAATCGCCTTTTTTTACTGGCCCATTGCGCTCGCCTCTGCGTCTGCAGAACACATTTGCCCACGAATGTTTCATGGACGAGCTCAGCGCGCATGCAAAAGCCGATCCGGTCGCATACCGCCTGCGGCATCTCCGCGAGCCACGGCTCATCGATGTGGTGAAAGCGGCCGCGCAGGCGGCAAAATGGGATGCACGGCCGTCGCCCAAGTCTGAGCAGCGACACGGCCAAATCGCAAGCGGACGCGGTATCGCTTGCGTTGCGTATGAGGGCGACAACGGCTACGTAGCTCTGATCGCCGAGGTCGAAGTCGATCCCGCGTCCGGTCGCGTTCAGGCCAAACGTTTTGTAGCGGCTGAGGATTGCGGTCCGATCTCCAACCCGGCCGGACTGCGCAATCAAATCGAGGGCGGCATACTGCAGGGCATGAGTCGTGCTCTCAGCGAAGAGGTGACGTGGGATGATCGCCAGGTCACTTCGATTGACTGGAGCACATATCACAGCCTGCGTCTCGGGAGCGAAGTGCCCGTCATCGAATGCGTCCTGATCAATCGCTCCGATGTCGAAGCGACAGGAGCAGGAGAGACGGCGATCACCGTGGCCGCTGCCGCTATCGGCAACGCCATTTTCGATGCCACCGGCGCCCGTCTACGGCAAATTCCTTTCACCCCTACGCGCGTGAAGGCGGCACTCGAGGCACGGGGTTGAACTTTTTCAGAGCTGGCGCACTATTATTTGCGGGATCACGCCTTGGCCGGCTGGGGAGTGACCGATCCTTCGGACTCGATCTCTTCAAGGCGTCGCTTCTTGGCTCAACTCCGAGAATGAGGACGACAAAGATCTGCACAATCAGAAGCGCGATCATAAAAGCCAGAACACCGCCAACGTTGTAAGACCTGAATAGTGCAAAAATAGTGCAACGACGATAAAGGGCGTAAGAATCGTCGCACCTCGGCCGAAGGTGTTGCAGATTCCTGACGCCCGCATGCGAACCTCAGTGGGGGAAAGCTCCGGGATATAAATTGCAAAAAGAAGCGTGACCAGAACGTAGATGGGGATAGTCAGCAGGAAACCCACAACCAGCAAGATTCTGGGATTACTGACAAACGGATAGATACCGCCTATCACGATGATAAGGACAGAGGCCCCTAGAATGGTTGGCTTGCGCCCCCATGAATCCGCGGTCGACGCGCCAATTGCGGACCCCGAGCGGTGCACCTAGCGACCTAACCAGCGAATAGCCCAGCGACGAGGCGATGCTGCGTCCGGCCTGGACAAAAAAGTCGGCAGCCACGTGATGAACCCAAAGATCAAGCATGCCGTCGATTTCCAGGATTCTGCCTGATCCTTTAGCGCCCAGGGTACCGCCGCGGCTTCGATGACTTGGCGCAAACTATGTCTAGGCGAGGGAAGAATCAGTTTCAGTTCTTGTAGCTCCCGCGCGTGACGAGTACGAGCCGGTCTCGGAAAAAGTGAGTCGCCTCCAGCCCGAAATGCACGGGGGGCTTGGTGACGATGGCAACCTGAACCTCCCCGGAGACTACCCAGTCGGTGAGCGTGCCGTTGTAGCGCGCTTAGATAATCAGGCAACATCCACGGCAGAACTCCCTTGAACAAGGTGGGCGACACGCCTACGTTTATGTCGGCAGCGACATTGCCGGCCATGTCGAGCGTCCGCTGCTTGGCAATGCTGACGGTCTTTAGAACGTCGGCGCGGCAGGCATAGAAATGTCGCCCTGCGATTGTCGGAGTTACCCCCCGAGCCTTTCTATCAAACAACCGGTGAGCCAGCATGGTTTCAAGACGCTGAATGTAGACGCTGAGTCGGGTGTGATGAACATGGCAGGTAGTGTAGCCGCGTCCATATCTCCAATTGTCTTCGGGGTCCTCGTGCAGAGGGGGATTGTGGATCGCT
>QIAN01000493.1 GCA_003225005.1 Acidobacteriota bacterium
CAGTGGAGACGGCCACCCCGGGCCTGCTAACGTTGTTGGAGTCGAAGCAATTCTCGTTGGGGACGTAAACGGTGCCATCAGGCGACACACGAACGTGGCCGTGTAGGCCGCCGCATGTGCCGGGCGCAATTGGACGGTCCACCCCGCTGGTCGTGGCGAACGTGTATATGGGAATGCCCGGCCCGAAGGTCAACCCGCCGTCATCGCTGCGCGAACAGAATGCCGTAACGATGTCTTGTGAGCAGTAATAAATGGCGTGCGGATACGACGTGCGCGCCAGCGGAGAAGGAAACGCGTACGGGCCCCCGCCTACCGTCTGATGATCCACGCCAGCAGGCTGGCCGGAGCCTTGCGTCGGGAACCACATATCACCGTCGTTGTCGCTGAAGGATAGCTCGCTGGTGACTCCGTTGAGCTGCGATGTGAATAGGCGGTTGGGGCCGCCGAAATGACCATCGTCGACAAACCCAATGGGGTCGAGGCTCACCCTAGCGAAGGGTGAGCGCTGGTCTTCCCAGAACGCGCTGGCGGGACTGACGGAATCGTCCAGGGTTACGCGCAGTGTGTGGTTTCCCGCTTGGATAAAGACCTTGCGTGTGGCCCAGTCCACGCCGATGGATGGCTCGCCTGCGCCATGCTCTCCGGCAGTCGTCGAACCCAGTGACGGCTGGATGCAGCTCGGGGGCTGTTGCCCCGGCACGCAGTCGTTCGGTGCAGGATAGATAATGAAGGCCGGTGCGCCAGGGGCCGGCGGAGGCGGCAGAGGACTAGTGGGCCTTGGTGCGACCGTCATGGTAATGACGACGTGGGCCGCAGTGGGCACCGGCGCCAGCGACGCAACCGAACGAACGTGCCAGACTCCGTCAATCGGATCGGTAAGCGTCAAGTCTTCCTCCCCCGGCCCCGTCGAGGTGTCGTCGGGCGAACCCGGGCCATGATCGGCGCCTTTGGGACTGATCGCAAAGATGTCCAGATCCGTTGGCAGCGTGCTGGTCCAGGTATATTTGAAGGTCACGCTTGCAGTCATTGTCTGGTAGAAGGTCGCCGCCGGCGCAGGAAGGACGATTGTCAAGTCATGGTCATCGCACATGGCAGGCGGACAGATGTCCTGGATACCTACATTCGTCACCGTACCGCCGCCGACCGCGGCGAAGTCCCACGACACCGGGCCCGACGTGCTACTGATCGAACTGCTCGGAGGCGTACCGGTCTGGGCAGAGACCGATGGCGTTTCGTTGAACAACAACATCAAGACAGGCAGGCTCAGCAAGCAAACTGCGGCGGCCCAGGTAAAAGCGCGAATGACTCTCATGAGTAGACCTCCAAGGCACATTCCTTCCGAAGAAGCTGTGTGACGGAACCAAGGCTCTGCGACACCTGCTTCTCGCAGGCTGTGCACCAAGCCTCTTCGTTCCTTACGGTTGCGAATCGCCAGAGACAATGGATTGGGCAATCCTTTATGCCGCGATGCAAATGTGCCTCCTCGCGGCTCGGCTCTTCCCCCTCGAGGACGGCACATGCGGCGTGGCGCGATTAATAGTAGGGCTTCCGCTTGAGTGAAATCCGGTGAACTCCCGTAAAAGGAGTAGGGGAATCACCTGAGCCGCTCAACGTACTGTCTGCATCTGTGTCCCGGTAGCATGACCATAGCTTGGAAACTGCAAAAGGCGCAGTTCATCATCAAAAAGGTGTGAGCGTAATTCTGAATTGTCGGAGGCAGAGTAGCTCTTTGTGGCCCCCGTTGAGGATTCCGTCCGGGTGGGCAACCCGGAAGTTATAGCTTGCGGTTAGCCGACCAACTGGACAGGATCGCCTGTTTTGGCTGTCGGCGGTTCCCAGTGCAAGCAGTTTTGGCAATTGCCGCTCATCTGCCGCAGTCCAATTGCCAGGAAATGGCGACTCCCACGCGGTTAGGCTGGTAACTCAGCGTGGCATCGGGAATGTCTGCTAGCATGCCGGCAAACGTTGTACGTGGCCCGCTGATTCTGCGCGATTTGGCTGGCACTCAGCCAGTCCTACTTCTTTCCCAAATCTTTCCCACCTACTTTCAACAGCTACCGTGTTGGCGTAATCAGGCGACCCCATTTGTCTATCTCGCAGCACACTTCGCGCAGGTCCAGCCACCCCAGAGCGCTTGACTCCGGGATTTCGGTTGCCGCACTTGCGGCATCGGAGAACCGCAAGCGGGGTAATTCACAGGCTCCAAATTGATGCCCCAGGAATTCTTTCTAACCGTGCCAACAGCCACCAACAGAATGCCGAGGAGGACGACCGAGGCCACGACAATGAAAACTGCATTCATCACGCGGTCGGGAATCATCGCGTCTATCAGAATGTCTAACAGCACACCAGCCACGATAGTGACCAGAATGGCCTTTGCGTATTTCATGCGTCGTTCTTAATTATGCTCCATCACGGCAAGCGATTTGAACCGTGGAGGGAAATCGCCAAACTCCACGAAGTGACCATCGTCATCCGTGCCATTGAAGGCGAAGGCCCTTTGATTCTAAGGCAGCGTTAAGTAAGTCGAACCCTTTCTCCCCAAAAACAACTCTTTGTGGGCATCCAAAACGGGGAATTCAGGGCGCACAGAATCAGTCACTTGCGAGCCGGGTAGAAGTAGGGTTTGTGGGCAGCCTCGGCGTACTGATGGACTCTACGGTACGCTTGCCCGACTTTCTCGAACGCGACTTATGGCCTGGTTGTGGAATTCATTTCTGCGGCTAGCTTGTCATGCTGTCGAGTGAGCGACCTTCATTTGACTTCAAGCCTTCTTCCATTTCTGGTGTCCAACATGGTTAACGCTAGCGAACTTCCAATTGCACCGGGCGCGCCACGGAACTTACTTCGGGATCGTAGTATTCGTATACGCGCGAACGGAACGTGCGCGCACGAATCGGATACTTCGCGCGCAAACGAAACTTCAGCGTCACCGTGTCGCCGGGCGCAAACGAATCGAAGTACAGAATGGCTTGCGTGGCCGTCAAGCTGAACTTCTCCAGCCTTCCGTTCTTCTGTCCCGCGCTTTTCTCGCGGTACGCCTGCAGGTCTTCGCTCAGTAGATCGAATCCGGGCGGAATTCCCAAGTCCACCATCACCATGTTGGCGGCGTTCGGCAGATTGTTTTTTATCGTAGCGGTTGCCGTAGCCATGTCGTCCTGCACCAGGTGCGTGCGATCGTACACCACGTCGATCGAAAGCGCTTCATTCTCCGGTTTCTTATCCCACGGTAGAAAATACTGCCCCACCACCTGGTACGCCAGTCCGCCCGTCCCCGCAAACCGGATCTCCACCGTGTTGCCGCCCTTCTCTTCGACCTCCCTGAACACAAATTGATGAAGCAGATCGTTATTCTCCGGCGTCAACACCAGTTTCTCCGCGGTCTTACCGTTCAGCAAAACTTCCAGCGTGCCGCGAACATCAGCCGCGCCTTTCTCCGACGCCAGTAGCAACGCCCGCAACGCCATGATGGTCGCTTGCGTTGTACTCCACACGCCGGAAGCATCTTTCTTCGCCGCGATGTAGGTCATCGCTTTCCGTGCCGTACCAGAAGCGTTGCCCCATTTCAACAGCGCCTGCGCGGCCAGTCCCGTAGTTTCCACGCTCGCGCTCGTCCCCGTGGCATACACGCCCGTTTCATCCGAGCTCCACCACGC
>QIAN01000494.1 GCA_003225005.1 Acidobacteriota bacterium
TACATGTAGACAACATATGATTACATAGCTGTTAAAGTCAACATAATAATGCACAATACATGACTACACTGGTACGTTAAAACTCGCGCAAATCGATGCAATCAAAAGAACTCACATGCGACCAGAGGGGAACTTCGGATTAAACTGGGAGCCCGCTAAGCTGCCTGCCGTTTTGGCGCAACGGGAAATCCAGCGTCCTGCCATGCTTGGAATCCGCCTCGAAGAGCCCCCACGTTCTGGTAACCGCTTTCCCGAAGTTTCCGCGCCAAACTGGCGCTAGAGCCTTCGTCTGGTCAAGTGCAGTACACCACGACAGGTCTGTTCTTTGGGATTCTGGGAAGGTTTTCTTCGAGTTTGTCCGGCAGTACTCGGATCGCTTCTGGCAGCATGGTGTCCGATTCCGCCCAAGCCTGAGGATTACGAACGTCGATCAGCGTGAAGTCTTCTCCGGTTTCCATTCGCCTCTTCAGTTCGTCAACGGTGATTCGCGGAGCGCGGGAATCACCGCTCCAAAACGGAAGAATGCTTCGGACTTGTGTTGCAAGCGGATTCCCGGTTCGTCTCGATTGCGTCAGGGCGAAGGGTTCGACGCCAGCCTCGTTTGCCTTTATCCAAAGCCTCAATCAGTTCTTGAACCAGCGAACTCAGCTTCGTGGTGTCACTTTCATTTGCCACCGCAGCACAAAGTTCGCGCCAGTCCCTTTGCATGCCGTCAGCCATATTCACCTCCGATATTCCGGTGCGAATCCTTGCGAATGCTGCGGTAGTAGGGAGCATGTTTGGTGCCACAACGTCAAGTGGTTCTATTACCAGTAGTTCACCATACCGTGCGTGTAGTTTTCATCTCTGGGTTCGGAACACTATTCTCGGTCACCTATCAATAGGCTGAACCTTGCGGCAGATAAATTGCTTACTGGCGTGAATTGGCGAGATCGAGTGTAAGGCAGGAGCCACAATATGCCAGCACCAACGGGCACCCTCAAGGAACGACTCGCCCGCTACCACCAGATCAAGATCAGCGTCATCGGCAGGAAGTCCGGGCAGACAATTCTCATTCCGATGCGGCGTCTGTCCAATGCGGATTGCCGCTCCAATCTGCCCGGAGGAAGGAGGTTGTGCCCCCGTGAGGAACACTCGCCAGACATTGAAGAAGTGATAAAAGGGTTTAAACCGTGAAACTCTAGTACGAACCTGATAGATCCTTCACCTTCTTCGAGAGTGAGTCGGACCCCTCCTCGTGCGCGTTCGCGTTCTTTGTTCAACCGCTGGCAGCACGATGGACAGGTTTCCCATTTTGCTGGTTTCCCCCTCGGCTGAGATGTCCTAGCTCAATAGTCGCTGATTCCCACTGACTGAAATGGGCCGAGCGGTTCCGTTGGTCAGTTCGGAAAAGAGCGATGCGATGGTGTTGAGGTCATCCTGCGCTCAAGAGGATTTTACGGGCCGTCAAAAGGGGCGTGCATCTCTGCACACTCCTCACCCACTCTCCAACCCTGTCTCGGCAATTCTCAATTACGGAAGAGATTAAGATTCGTGTGGAGGGATTACCGCAGTATCCATCAACAGGTGACGATAGTTTGGCTCGCGTAACACGACTGGGCCATCGCGCTGAACCCTGAGCATGGCTAGACTACAGATCAGCACCGAATGTCAGTCTTGCGAGGCAATTCGATATCACGGGAGGAACGCAATGGGCATCGTGCCAAACTCGGCTTCGCAAATCCTTGAGGAGACGTTGGACAAGGTGAGGCTCAGGGCAAATGCTGATGGCGAGTGTTTCGGCGGCGAGATTATGGATGCGATGCGCGAAGCTGCCGCAGGTCTTCGAGCAGATCGATTGGAAGTGCTACTCACTAGGGCCGTGCTCGTGCAAACCATGGAATCGTTGGGAGAGAGCTATCCAGCAGAGGTGCTACAGGATTACGAGAATCGGATGCCCGTCTCAAAAGCCCTTAAATATTTGAGCGAGGCGATAGAGTGGACTCGACACCTAAAGCAGTCTGATGACGTGTCGAGAGCGAACGAGACTGGCGCTCTTGCTGAAAGGCCAACCGCACCTCTTACGATGCAGGGCTGAAGCGAAGATGCCGAGAGAGAAAAAGCCGCGTTGTCCTTATTGCATCCTTGGGACTGAATTCAAGGCAATGCACGTTCTAGAAAACGGACGCCAAATTTGTGAGCACTGCGGCCATATAGTATTTCCTACAGAGTAGGCGTTCTGGTGCCCTTGTCAAAAATGCGTGGAAGTCCAATTCTCGTTGAAGAATGCAAAGTTGTTCCCAAGCCGACCGGAGTTTGCTGTTGACTAGGTGTTCCCCTGTAGTGCACGGCGACCCCCGCTAAGATAATCCTGCGTCTACTATGAACGTCGAAAAAAGAGAGCATACACGGGTAAAGGTTAGTGTCCCGCTTGAACTAACGCCAGAGGGAAGCAAAACGCCGCTTTGGATGGAAACTGCTGATTTGAGCGTCAGGGGATGCTATATCGAAACGTTGTTCACTCTCCCCCTTGGTACACAGGTGCAGGTCGTTCTCCAAGCTGGCAAGTCGAAGCTTCTTACGACTGGAAAAGTTGTCACTCGCGACCCGAATGTCGGAAATGGCATCGAGTTTACAGGCATGGCCGATAAAGATCGCGAAACACTTCGCCAGTTCATCGACGCTGTTGTGGCACAACAGAAGAAAAACATACCACCGCAAGATCAAAGTTAAGAAGGAACCCTTCTCGTTCCTCTTCCCCGATGAAGACCGTACCAATCGGGTCTGCTCTCGTGACAGCACAACCACTGCCTCGATCACAAATCACCATCGTGTCTTGGTTAGCCTCAGAAGGTATACGTCTGCGCCAGCGACCCCACCCCCATTACTAAGCAGTAACTGCCGCGTTGAAAGAGCGGCACTTGCGGGCTCCCGAACAACCTCGAAAACGCAGCCTTGCGGGCCAACGTTGGATTTTGTGCTTTAGCCGAGTCTGCCGCTGTGCACTGTGCAGCTATTCGGTTCCTTCTGCAAAATGGCACCAGTTCGATTTCGGTGAGTTAACACCAACTTCCCCTCCCCTCGTGGAAACAGATTCACGTCCCTTGGCGTTTGCCCGGCGGCTTCCGGCGGCTTGCGTTCTGTTGACTTGCCTCATGAGCCTCCCTAACATTGCAGCCCTAAGCGCCATGATCGGCCAAACCATCTCGCACTACCGCATCATAGAGAAGCTGGGCGGCGGTGGGATGGGTGTCGTCTACAAGGCCGAGGACATAACCCTCCATCGGTTCGTCGCGGTGAAGTTTCTGCCCGATGAAGTATCCAAAGACCCCCAAGCACTGGCTCGGTTCCAGCGAGAAGCCCAAGCCGCGTCGGCACTGAATCACCCTAATATTTGCACGATCCATGAAATTGGACAGCAAGACGGCCATCCGTTCCTCGTCATGGAGTTTCTGGATGGCCTGACTCTGAAGCATCGGATCGCTGGGCGTCCTCTAGAAATGGAAGTCCTTCTCCCGCTCGCAATCGACATTGCCGATGCACTGGACGCGGCTCACTCGGCTGGGATCGTTCATCGGGACATCAAGCCCGCAAACATCTTTGTCACCAAGCGTGGGCACGCCAAGATTCTGGATTTCGGTCTGGCGAAGGTCAGTCTTGCAGGCAGTTCTTCAAGTAACATTGCGTCTCTTAACACGCTGACGGAAGTGGACGCGGAGCATCTGACCAGTCCGGGCACCATGGTGGGAACGGTGGCTTATATGTCGCCGGAGCAGGTGCGGGCGAAAGAGTTGGATGCGCGTACTGATCTTTTTTCGTTTGGCTCAGTGTTGTACGAGATGTGTACGGGCGATTTGCCGTTTCACGGAGAAAGCTCAGCGGTCATTTGCGAAGCCATCATGAACCGTGCCCCGGTGGCGGCCGTGCGACTGAATCACGACGTGCCGCCCAAGCTGGAAGACATCATCAACAGGGCGCTGGAGAAAGATCGAGACCTCCGTTATCAACACGCTTCCGAGATGCGTTCCGAATTGATGCGACTGAAGCGAGACACGGATTCCGGCAGGTCGGCGGTTGTGACTGACTCTGCACCCGTTTCTCGCAGAAGACGGCTTCCATGGGCCGCTGCGGGTGCTGTTGGGGTTATCGCCGTAATCGTGATCGCACTATTTCTCTGGCATTCTCAGCATCCCGCCGTCACTCCAGTGGATTCTGCAAACCCGACGGCGATTGCGGTGCTGCCGTTTCAGAATGCGGGCTCTGACAAGGATGCAGATTTTCTGCGACTCGCCTTGCCAGATGAAATTGCGACTGCTCTGAGCTACGTGCCGTCGTTCTCGATCCGTCCATTCGCCACGACAAGCAAGTACAACGGCTCAAATTTGGACTTGCAACAGGCTGGGCGAGAGATGGGTGTGACCTCCATTGTAACGGGACACTACCTGAAGGAGGGCGAACAGTTGGAGGTAACACTGAGGGGGTGGATGTTTCGAATAACCGTAGCGTTTGGCGAGACACCATCAATGTTGCTGCGTCGGACAAAATTGCGATGCGTGAGCAGATTACGTCGAGGGTTCGGCAAGGTCTTGTCCCCGTGCTTGGAGGGTTATCGGCCTCTGGGGAGGTCGGGACTCGACCCAAGAGCGAGGAGGCCTACGACTTGTATTTGCGCAGCATTGCCGTTCCTCGTGATGTTGCTCCCAATAAGGACGCAATCGCGATGCTGGAGCGTTCCGTGGGTATCGATCCCAGCTACGCGCCTGCTTGGGAAGCTCTGGGTTTGCGGTATTACTTCTACGGTACCTATGGCGACGGCGGAGAACAAATGCTAAAGCATTCGGACTCGGCCTTTGAACGCGCTACCGCGCTTGATCCAAACCTGACTTCTGCGGCCGGGGAGTTGATCACAAACCGGGTAGACGAAGGTGAAACCGGGAACGCCTATGCGGAAGCCTCAGCTTTGGTGAAGCGACGACCTCAGAGCGCCATAGCCCACTTCGTTCTGGGCTACGTCCTGCGCTATGCCGGATCGTTGGAGGACGCGGCCCGAGAATGCGATACTGCCTTGACGCTGGATCGGGGAAATTATCAATTCCGTTCGTGCGTTTGGGTTTTTGTGCAACTAAATCAGCAGCAGAGGGCAATGGACTTTGTGCGCCTCGATGCGGGTTCGGAATGGGCCAAAGAACCAACCGCTCACATTCTTCTGCGCCAAGGCAAGCTGCCCGAGGCTAGACAAAGCATCGAAAACACTGCGGCGAATGTTCTGATTGGTCGCGACCTGCTACAGGCCGACCTGCTACAGGCCTGCCGAGAGCCCTCGAAGACTCCCACTCTGGAGAAAATTGCGCACGAGATGGAAGCTGCCGCGCTGGCGGACGGTGATGCGGAGGTTCGCTATCTCGCCGGAACTACACTGGCATATTGTGGTCAGAACGATGCCGCCTTGCGGTTGCTTAAAAGTGCCGTTGAACACAATTACTGTTCCTACACCGCCTTGCAAACCGACCCGTTGCTTGTGAAGCTCCGGGGAACTCCCGAGTTCAGCGGATTGCTATCGGCAGCGAAACAGTGCCAGAACAGGTTCTTGGCACAGCGAGACCAGAATCCACAATGAAAGAGCCGACCCCTACATCCCCATCCTGAAGCAAGCCAAGGAGGAGTACGCGAAGCTGCAAATGAACACTGCTCTCCGCGAGAGAGTTTCTCATGTGTGTGGAGCGCGGTACGTCTTGGATTACGGCACACCGCCCCTGCAATCGCATTTCGTGAACAGTGCCGCATTCTCGGGTTTCCGGACCCACGTAGTTCGTCCGCGCACGCCCATCGACGTGAGCGACAAAGCTGGCGGCGGGCTCGACCACGCCTTGAACGCGGGAGTTGAGTGAACCAAGTTTCAAAATCGCCGATTTGGGGAACAATTTTCCTCCTCATACCTAGGGCTCGGAAAAATCGTCCCGAAATGAGAATAGCCCTTCATTAGGCGGTCTCCTGCGAAGCGGAGAACGAGAAATTTGATTAGGTGGTCTTGTGACATTCCATCCCGCGTAGGGACGAAGAAATCATCGCTCACGTAAGACAAAAGTGGCAGCCCAGAGATGATGGACTAAACCCTTTCTCGCTCGATTGTCGATAACAATAGCGAGGATCAATGAAATGGGGATATTGGTGCGCCGGGCTAGTGCAGTGAAGCTAATTGATGATCTAGCAGGTGAAAGTCCTGCCAGTGCAGATTACCCAGTTGGCACTGTAGTGATATCCGGCGACGGCGCGGGCGACCAAACCGTCGGAAGCCCGGATGTAAACGTCCTCGTTGGCTGGACGCAAGTCTGGTCAGCTCCGACAGGAGGGCAAGCAAAACAACAGGTCGTAGCGAAAGCGAACCGTAGTCAAGCCTCGAAAATGCACACCTCACCAGAATCGGAGTGTGAGGATGAAGGGAATGCCGAAACTGTTAGCCCAAGTTGAAGGCCAGAGTCTTCGGTGAAGTACTGGGTAAGGGCAGCCGAAGAGTTCCCCGTGGTCTCAGAGGACGACATGTTGTGAAAGAGCATCAATGAAAGCTCAGAACCAGTCGCGGGTTGCCTAGGCCTATGCGAATGGGCACAGCAATGGCATCTCGTATAAGCCGCCAGGCGGCGAAGTCGAGATGTGCCGGCGAGTGGGGCGCATGGGGCCGACTAAGTGAGGATGGACCGGGACAGCATAACCCGGACCGGAGCGAGGGCCCCTGGGGTAGAGCAGCGAGACTGCTCGAATGGCGGTGCTCAAGCGCACAACTGCCCCGACACAGTGCGGGGCTGAACAGGTTTGAAAGCGGCGGGCACGAAGGAGGGATGCAAACCAGATGGGCGCGACCATGGTGCGCCTTGTGCTGGGAAGGCACCTTTCGATAAGCCAACCTTGAAGCCGTACTGGGGAAAACCCGCCGTACGGAATTTTAGGGGGGACGATGGAAACGTCGGCATCATTCGAAGCCCGGTCCGCGCCATCGCCCTACCCGACAACCGGGGACGGGAGTCACGCCCGCTGAAGTCCAGCACCTTTCACGGCGCACTTTTCCGACAACTATCCGAGTTTCTGTGCAAGATTGACTATTTTCCTTCTTCCGATTACCGCATCATCAACACCCATGAAGGCCAAGACGCCTACCTTAAAACAGGTACAGGCTGTCCGTTGCCCGACTTGTGGGGCGGGGCCGGACGAGAAGTGCGAACTCAGCACGGGACAGCCCCGTACAGAGCCTCATCGTGACCGACGCTTGATCGCCGCAGATTGATCTTTTCGCGACCAATCTGATCATGAGTGTGGGTTGCGGCGTTAGATTATATTCAGCAGATGCGCCACGTTGTCGGATCAAAGACGACAGGATTCACTGCGATAGGCGTTTTCTTGTTCTTTGGTGCGATGATGGCAAGTCTCGCCGCTGCTACTTTGCTTTGGCGAGGCTCGGCTCTGGATCGTATCTGGGCTCTCAATCCGAGAGCGTACAAGCAACTAGCGCCTTTGGGCAGGACGGTTGGGATTCTCTTCCTGTTGCTTGTCGCGGCCCTCGCCACGGCAGGAATCGGGTGGTTCAGACGCCGCCTTTGGGGATGGAGACTCGCGGTTGTGATCATCGCCACACAGCTTCTCGGGGATGTCGTTAACTGCGTCAGAGGCGACTTGCTGCGTGGCGGAATTGGCGTCATCATCGCGGGTGCACTGTTGCTGTTTCTTGTGCAGCCAAAAATCAGAGCCACGTTTACCTAGAATCTTTTTCGAAGAAATTCAAAGAGGACATAACCGATGAGCGCGGCTATCAGGGCAATTTCAAAATTGGCAGCGGTAACAATATCTCCGATTGCCCAAGCTACACCCCTCTTCAGCCCCATGCCTGAGCGCTCAAACTCTCCCATCAAAAGATTGGAGTAAAACAGGAAAATGATAAAACCTACCTCGATCACCGCTTCCCAGAGATTTTTCTTCATGGCAAAAATCGACTCCTTGGTCGCTTCGAGTGAGCTGGCACGAGAAGCTTTTCTGTCAACGTGGGTAGAGCGGCTGGGAGGGATGCACCGCTGCTCGTTCCTTTCGTGAGAATACTAGCCATAAGGAACAACGAACAACAGGAGTGGAGTTGAAGACAGAACCGACTACGGCCACGGAGAGAAATGCCGCTGCCCCGTGCAACTGTGATCCGCTCGGCATGCTCTGCTAGCGTATTGTCATGCAGAATCCAGTCAAAGATCGCATCGCGAAGTTGCGGGACGAAATAGCGCAGATCAGTGAAGCGAACCGACTGCACTTGCATGGCGGCAAAAAGAAGCCACAGGGCGCAGCGGGGGATCACGAACGTCGGCTTCAAAGATTGCAGGAAATTCTGGACGAATTAGTGGCGCTGACCGACTGGAAAAAGCTATGAACCAAGGTTGCTGGGGAAATCGCGGTGTCTTCTGGTGATTCCCTGCCGCTCAGAACCCGGTCAATCAGCGACATCGCGATTTATCGCCAACTGCCTCTACGACGCGCTGCGAAGCACCAAGAAAGTAGTGCCAGCACAGCGATACTCAAAATCCACGCTAGAGGCGACTGCGGGTGCGGTGCATTAACGACGGTTGCCCTGACGAAATAGCCGAGGAACGTGGACTACCGCCTTCGACCAGTACCAATGTCCTCACTTGTCTGAGTAGTTTCGTCAAGCCAATAGCTCGCCCGCGCCGCAACTGCGAGGCGAGGGTGTTGCCCGACGATCTGGACCATGATCGTGTGGAACCCCTCTTGATGAGAACTAGGGTAAAAGTTGAGTGTGTAGCCGTTGTGAATGTCACGCGCCAAGATCGAAAAGTTATGTTCTAACTCTTGTTCATCATGGAACCGCAACTGTTCTCCACCAGACAGTGCCGCGACCTCGGCAGCCGTGTCCACTCGCATCGCCTTCACGATCCCCAGCGGTATTGAACGATCAGGTGTGTTACTAAAAATGGGGTTATCCGACGACACAGAAATTGGACTCCTGCGAACGTGTCTGGTGGAATGGCTCTTCAATGGCGTCTTTTCGGTCGAGAACGTAAGACTGTAGATCGTGGTACCGCTCTCAGCCAGACTCCGCACTACGTCTTCCGCGTGGGCTGTGCTTCCGTCGTCCAGCGACTGGCTGAGTAGGAGGATGATGCGACGAAAGCTCGCCGATTGCAGTTTGAGCAGACCCGTCGCGCACTTCACCGCATCTATAATTGCTGCTCCATGGTCGCCGCCTTCTTGATGCGTTAAGCCGTAATAGAGGCCATCGACTCTGGGAGGGAAGTTCCAAATCTGTTTGGGGCGACTGTCGAACGTCACTAGAGCGACCGTGCGAGTTGAATTACCCAGCGCGGATTCGAACAAAGTGTCGAGTTTGCCATAATTCTGAAGCTCGCTGGAGGCCGCCCCGCCAGTTTGCAATAGAACCACCACGGCAAGTGGTTGATTCCCCACCTCCTCGACAAATACTTTCTGCTCAATTCCGTTGTCCAAGAGTCGAAAATGACTCGCATCAAGATTTGCAACAAGCTCGCCTGACGCGGATCGAACCAATGTCGGAACGATCACCAATGTTGACGCAGACCTGATTGTAGGGTTGGAGAGTTCGTCCGAGGAAGTCGCGCTTTGTCCAAGGGCGACGTGGGCTACCGCAACCAGTATCGCGAAATATACGGCCATCTTCACTTTTGTGTTCCTGATCGCCACAACCAAGACGAAGACCCGAAGGACCCACTCAGATACTCCATAAGGTAACGCGCAGGATTCTTGAATGTAAACATCCGATTTGCGGTGCGCCGTGAAAGGCGCTTGAAGGAAGCTGGATCGCTCCACCAGTAGCAATCGGAGCGGCGGTGGAGGCAGCCGGGGTCGGCTACGTGGCACCAGATCGTTGCGTCATCCCTCGACTTCATGTCACGATTCGGCCGATGAGCGCCAAGGCGATTTTGCGCCAGTCTTTGATTGTAGAATTATCCGCAACGACAACGAAGATCGGAGAACAAATCATGCCTGAAGAGATTGCAGCGCTGCATCGGCGGATATTGCAGCTAAAGAACTACGTCGTGGTTCTTGCTTTGTTGTGGGCAGGCACAATAGGAGTATGGTTCATGAAAACGTCCCCTTATCTTGCCCGAGCCGCTCAGCCGGAAAGCCTCACAGTGAAACGGCTGGCTGTGGTCGATGAAAAAGGGACAGAACGAGTTGTGATTTCAGCGCCTTTGCCTGAGCCGATGATCAACGGGAAACGCGAGAAGCGCGACAGTCCGGTATCTGGAATGCTGATCTACGATCCAAAAGGTAACGAACGCGGCGGCTACGTAACTTCTGACGGTGGAGATTTGGCGGCACTTCTCACGTTGGATTCGGAAAACGATCAAGTGTTTACCGCATATGCGAATGCTGGTTCAGGCGCAACCGTTTGGGTCGCAAATGAGAAGCATCAGAATGTGGTCATGAGCACACATAACACTGCCGTGCTTGAGATTACTGACGGCAAGAAGGTCGTTTATAAGCAGCCTCCTGACGCTGCCGCTCTGAAACAATAGTCACGCTTAATCGGTATGGAGCAGTGCTCATCCGCAACCGCGCAACTCAAAGACTCCATGACCTGCCCTTATGCGTGCGAGAAACAATCTTGCTTGCGGATAACTGTCGCAATCAGGCGTGTGCGCTCATTGTGACTCGCTGGCGCTTTGCTGTACTCCTCTTGCTACTGCTTGCCGTATGGCGAATCGCCGATGAACGTCTCTGTCGTGACCGTTCCGGTGTTGCGGTCGCGGGTGCTGACAATCGTGACATCGTGGATTCGGTTGATCGTGATGCTCGTGTCGCTCGACACAGCATGGGTCAGCGATCCGATCTTTTCACCATGATTGTTGATGATGTCCATTGCTTCATTCCTCCGGTGTGATTTTGTGCGTAGAAGATAGCGTGATCACTGCTGCTCAAATTCGGGCGAGCCTTGATGTTCTCCGTGTGCGCCCGCGTGTTCATCGCACAGCGTCTTAATCCAACCGCCTTCCCGCCGCTGTCCCGGCTGGCCGCAAACCTCGCAGGTGCGATATGCTTCCTCCTTGGCGACTCCGATCCGCTCGCGAATGGCGTCGTTTGCATGATTCACGTGGATGCGTAACTCTCCGAACTTTTCCTTCACTTGCAGAATTTCAAACTGGCACCCGGCTGCCTGCTCGAATTCGGCGACCAGCGGTTCCAAGTCCACGCATAGCCGCCAGAGGATATCGAACCAGCCGTCCCCGTGCTCGAAGCCCCGTGGCATCGCTGTGTCGCGAACGTCGCCCTCGGTGTTGAACCAGTTGGGCCATCGCTCGATTAGCTTTTGCTCAAGTGCCTTATCCATTCGGCGCTATTTCCGGCTGCCAGAAGGCTCGGAATGGCGTACAAATCCCGAGGCGGCGACCGATGTTTTCAAATCGTAGGCTCCCGCGGCCTGAAGCGCGATGGCCTCAACGACATCTTCGACCGTGATCTCTCGACCGTGCTCGAATGCTGACTGAGCCCCGAGGATGTAGGTTTCCCGTAACTGGGCGAAGGAGAATCCTTCCGTCTCTTCGATGACGATCTCAAACTGTTCTCCGGTGAGAATCGGACTGAGCCGCCTGTAATACTCGCGTCGGAGGTCGGCATCCGGATTTCGGAACTGAACCACACGGTCGAACCGGCCGGGGCGCTTCAAAATCGCGGGATCGAGGCAAGTCGGATCATTTGCCGTGGCGACCACGATGACGCCATCGTGCGTTCCCACGCCGTCTAGGCAGTTGAGCAATGTTTGGAAGCTCACCCTCCCTTCCTGTGTCCGCTTCCCTTCAGTTGGAAAAGCGCGGTCGAGGTCTTCCAAAATCACGAGTGCAGGCGTGTTCTCGGCAGCTTTTTGGAACAGGTGGAGAACGTCGCTGCTCTTTTCCTCCGCGTCACTGAGGTCGAGTGCGTAAGGCCGGATATATGGATGTGCCGCCATCACCCTGAGGGTGGCGCTTTTGCCATTCCCCGGCGGCCCCCAGAAAAGATATCCACGGCGATACGGAAGGTTATGCTGGCGAAACCAGTCTTCCCGTTGGAAGAAAAGCTCGAAATCCGTCCTCACCATGCGGCGGGTCGTCGCATCCAGCACGACGGCATCCCAGTCGTATCGGCCTTGGAGCCGAGTCCGGCTGTACATAGTTTCGAGATAACGCTCCGTCTGATCCTGTACCTGTTCTTTCAGCAGGAGAACTTTTGCGGCGTCCTCGCGGTGGGCGATGAACCAGTGCTGGTCGGACGACGGCGGGAGTATGGGCATGTCGCCGGGCGGAAATACCAGCGGTACTTTGACGCTGATCACGTGCCGCGAGAGACCGCGCAGCCTGAACGCCACAGGGGAGTCTTGCCAATCCAGTTCCCATACCGGGAGGGGCGCTGCACTGGGCTTGCGCTCGCGCTGGAGGGACGCAGCAATTCGGGGACTCACGCCGGGGGGAAGTGTCCAGTCCTCAATCAGTGCTCGCCAATTACTGTTTCTCGCTCGGGTCGCCGAGACGACGGGGAGCCCGTGCAAAAGTTCCTCTGCCACGACATCGGCGGGATTGGCGTCCACGTCGAGGGTCACGGACTCACTCAGAGGCGCGTCCAGCATTTGTTCGATCCATTTTGCATAAGGCTGGAGCGAGGCGAGGATCGACTCCACCGAGGACGTGAGGCGAATCTGGAGCTTCTCGGGAATGTTTGGCTTTATTGACATGTTTGATGTTTAGGTACGGACTTCGATCCTCGACCCGTAACGATTGCAAGGGGCTGCTCTGGTGATGGCTGGCACCGCGCTCCGCAGTGTGCTCGCGATTCTTCGCGGCTAAATACTCCACCGCACACCATACATTCGCGCAGGCGCATCGGGTTCATGGGGAGGTCGCCGTTGGTCGAGAGTGCGATAAAAATCTTTCCAACCGTGTCGTTCATCATCTTGACTAAGCTCCTATAGCAGGACTTGCGTCACGAAGTCTGCCCCAGAGGCCAACACTGCCGCTTGGGAATTCCCGTTGAACTCCTTCATCAAGCGGCACACAGAAGCCCTCGAAATGTTGTGGCGCGTTGCTGCCTGCGTCAGCGACATACCCGTGCGGCGGTCAACGACAACCTGCTCTCGATTGATGTCCAGCCGCGCTCGCCCAATTTGTCTGCCCTCCAGCCGCGCTCGGCGCATACCACTTTTCACGCGCTCCACGATCAACGACCTTTCCAACTCGCTAATCGCAGCGACGATGACGATCATGGCGCGACCCAGCGGGCCGCCCGTATCTATGTTTTCGCGGAAACTAATTAGTCCGATGTTCAAGCGATTGAGTTCGTCCAATACTTCGAGGAAGTGTTTCACCGAGCGGGCCATCCGGTCGAAGGCCCAGACCAGCACCACGTCGAATCGCCCGCGCCGGGCGTCAGACATAAGCTTGTCCAGACCGGGTCGCTTGGCTTTTGCTCCGCTGATCGTGTCCGTGTACTCGCCGACAATCTCGTAACCGCGAGCCGTTGCCAACGGACGCAGATCGCAAAGCTGGCTCTCGGGGTGCTGATCGCTGCTGGAAACTCGGGTGTAGACGGCGACTCGTTTCACTGGCAAAAGTGTTACCTCCTGAGTGATTCCGTGTACCTGCATTTCGCAAGGACACATTCCAGAAAATCCGGCTCGTCGATGCCGTAATGCAGGAGCCTTTCATTCCCGCACTTCGGGCACGCGGATCGCTGCCGCTGCTTCTCGATATCTTGCTCCGTGAACTTCCCGCCTGCCGAGCGGAAGAGCCGATAGGTGGCTTGATTGCAGATCATCGTCTCCGGTCGGAGGATCGACAACTGGTCTGCAACCACACCGAACATCAATTGCCCGATCTGGCGATCTGTTAAATGTGCTAGACGTTGCCCCAGCATCCCCGCCGCCCACAGCGTCCCAACGAGCCGCTCAAACGGGTCGTCGGACTCCGCCAGCATGCGTTGGATTTCAATCAGTTCGCTGACCGTGGCGTCTCCTTCGTCCTGCCCCAAGTGCATCTCCGGCGACTCAGGCTCAATATACAAAGCTATGGGCGGAAACATCCAGAGAGTACTCCTTTGATATCAATGGCTTAGAAGTGGGCGTTTCGGCCTTTTGCTTTGTATATTGAGGGTGGGATAAGGAGGGCACAGTGTCACTGGAAAAGAAATACATCCGCGATGGCAAACGCCGAATCATCGGTTCGGTCACCACGGGTTTCTCGGACGAGTCTTCAGTGGTTCGTGATGACCAGAACCAATTCGCTGGCCGCACGAGTGACAGATTCGACACGACCCGCGACGACCACGGGAATTTGGTCTCCATCAACACGAGCGACCCCGGTCTTCTGATCAACAAGAAAAAGTAGTCATCATCTATCCTCCCCCAAATTCCACCCTACCTCGCTCAATTTTTGTGGATACATCAGGTATTGATGAATTGGGTTCACAACGCAATCTTGCGCAAGGTTCTCTTGCTCGCCGAAATGGAGTGCCATCAGCCATGACCACAGAAGCATCCGTTGAGACCGAGACAATCGAATGCCCGCTGTGCTCGGGGGCGGGCAAACTGAAGAGAACTGAAGTACTGGATCGCCATGGGGTGAAGGACTTTGCACGGGTCGCTCAGCTTAGCGCAGAGGAAGCCTTCCGGTTGCTCCAGCAGAAGCACACTCTCGACCACCAGACTGCATGGGCTCGTTTCGAGGCCGAACTGACGAAGCGGACCGCCGAGATCGAGCAGCGCCATCGGGACGAGCTTGGGACGCTTGGTTCCCGGATCAGGGAACTGGAATCCACCGCAGAGATTTCAGGCAAGCAGAAGGCGCTCGAAGTCCAGCGCGTCCGCGCCGAACTGGAGGGCAGGCTGCGCTCGGAGGAATTGGAAAAAGAACGGGCGAATCGTCGGGCTGAAGACCACCAGCGCGAAATCGAGCATCTTCGAGAACAGAGCAGCAGCTTGGAAGCGGAACTTTCAAAGGTCGCCCGCATCGGCAAGCGGGAGGAAATCGACTTCTCCGAAGAGGCGCGGGCTTGGGCGGGCATCTGCGTCAGTGAGAAGCTCCCCCGAAACGGCGATTTCATCTTGGCGTACCGCGATCCGAGCGGTACACCGCTTGAGCCGCGCATGCTGGTGGACAACAAAGACAAGGCCGTCATCTGTGAGGGTGATATCGGCAAGCTGGTGCGAGACGCAAGGGAACGCTCGATCCCGGTCGCCATTTTGGTTACACGCGAGGAAGCTCAGCTTCGGCAGATTGACAAGGATGACCGTTGGGGATGCAAGGATGGCATCTGGGTTTTGCGCACCACGCGGCAGTGGTTTCCCCGTGACCTCGATGTATTGAAGCCCCTCTTTGAAACGATGCGTGTTCAAGGGTTTGATTTCTTGGAAAAGAACGCTGTTATCGCAAAGGAAGTCCGCCGTACGTTTGCCGATCTCGACCGGATTGAGAACGAGTTAAAGAAGGCGACGAAGGCGATCACTTCGGCGTCGGGGTTGGTCACGAAATACAGGGGTAGATTGCAGGGCCTCTGCGACAATGCTCCCGCACGGAAGATGCCCACGGCATCGTGCGGAGTCGCTGTCATCAATAGGAAATGATCCGTCATGCCGGACAGGTCTTCATGCCAAGTCTGTCAACCGTGTACACACTACATTGATAGGCTTTGCCTTTGGGCCCCGGTCCCGTCTGGTCAGCCGTCTCAGTCGGAACGGTCGGCGGCTCGGGCTTCGTGGCCGGGACCCCGGAAGCGGAGGGGACTGTCAAAGGGTCGCGGTGTTGCGGAGGGTGGGGATCAAAAGCTTTTGTATGGCGCGAGAGGTCCTCCGGGAGTAGATGCGCCGAGCACTTGGGCGCGGTCATAGAGACTGGTGATTTGTCATCAACTGCTGGCTTCCCTCGTGCACCGTCCGCATGGTCACCTAAGCTTGCTCTTGAGTTGGTTCTGAGGTATTAATCAGTACGCAGTTGCTTCTCAAGTGAGCTGAGATTCCGAAGCTCGATTCCCGAACTCACTTCCCAAGCACCGCCATCCAGCCAGCTGACCCTTTTGGAGACCAAAATGTCCAATCGTAGAATGATGCCAATCGCACTGATTTTGTTGATAGGCGTGGTGGGCGCCGAAGACCGGGTACAGTCCGAGTTGCGATTCGCCGCTCACACCAAAGACGAAAAGACCGCCGGAGTATGGGTAGACGGGCAATACGTAGGCTTTGTAAAAGAACTTGCAGGTGACAAGAAGCTAATGCTCTTGCCCGGCAAGCACGAAATTGTCATCCGCCAGGCCTGGTACAACGAGTTTGTCAAGCAGGTCATCCTGGAGCCTGGGCAGATCGAGCAAATCAACGTCGCGTTAGTGAAATCGGCCCGATTGCCGACCAAGGACGCTACGGGCGAACTAAAAATAGCCGCCACCCCATCTCGGGCGGCGGTCTTTGTCGACGGTCAATACGCCGGACACGTAGACGAGTTTGATGGCGTGGGCAAAGCCATGCTCCTTACTCCCGGACAGCACCGCCTGCGTATCGCTTTACCCGGCTACCTGCCCTTCGATACCATGGTGGACCTGCGCCCGCAGCAGAAACTCAAAATTCAAACTGATCTCGTAAAAGGCAGCATCACCGAGGCCGGATCGCAGGTCATAAAGCAGTAGAAGATCCGTCAGCCCAGAAATCCCAACTGGGAAACGGACGTACGGCTGTTGTAAACACGTTTACACTCGAAACCCCCTGTCGTGAGTGTAATCGCGAGTTTTGACAGTTACGATACCGCCCCGAAACCGGGTGACCGATTCCTTAGCTGGGCGTGCTTTCGTCACTATCGAAGGGAACTGTCGCTGGGACCGCTTGGAAGCTCCCGAACAGAGATGTCGATACCGTGGGCTTTCACAGCTTGGAAATCGATTGTCCTAGGCCCTTTATATTTATATGTAAGCTCCAGATGGGTTGGACTCAACCACTTCAACCCGACACTCTAGGCGACCGGGTCGTCTTCGGACCGTCACAGCTGGACGCTGACACACATACCCCGAAAATTAGAACCCAAATTGTCTTACGCATCGTAGTTACTGTTAGCAGGCGATTACACTCACAACCGAATTGTGAGTGTAATCGATTTTCGCCAACTAGCGGTTCTGCGTGACGACAGCAATGATCTCAGCAACATCCTGGAATGGGACATCCGCATCTACCGTTTTAAAAAGCCGTGCGTTGATCTAAGCCATCCGCCATTGACTCCTTGCCGGTTCCTGCAGCACAATTTCGTCTATTTGCGGCTGCTGGCCGTTTTCGCGCGGTTGCCATCAACTTGTCCGCAGGGGATTGCTCATGTACGACGTCATTGTTGTCGGCGCTCGTTGCGCTGGATCACCGACTGCCATGCTTCTTGCTCGAAAGGGCTATCGCACATTGGTAGTGGACCAGACACTTTTTCCGAAAGACACGATCTCGACTCACATAATTTGGCAAACGGGCACGGCGAGTCTGAAGCGTTGGGGCCTTCTTGAGAGAGTAGCGACCTCTAATTGCCCCCTTATTTCCAAAGTGACATTTGATTTCGGCGACTTCGCCTTGAAAGGGTTGGCACCAGCACCTGACGGGGTCACCGAGTGCTATGCGCCGCGCCGCACGGTACTCGACAAGATTCTCGTGGATGCCGCAGTCGAAGCAGGAGCTGAACTGCGTGAGCGTTTCACCCTCGAGGAGGTCCTTACGGAAAACGGCCAGGTAGTCGGGATTCGCGGACATAGTCAAGGGGGATCAGCGATCGTCGAGAAGGCTCGTCTTGTGGTTGGAGCTGACGGAGCTCATTCCGTCGTAGCACGCTCGGTCGGCGCTGCGATGTTTAACGCCAGACCTGCGCTCACTTGTTGGTACTACTCGTACTGGAGCGGGGTGACCCTCGATGGAGCCCAGCTATACTCACGCCCACAGCGCGCGATAGGTGGTCCTCCGACCAACGATGGACTTGTCCTCGTTGCCGCTGGTTGGACGAATAAGGAGTTTCATCATTTTCGCAGCAACATTGAAGCGAATTTCTTCAAGACGCTGGAACTTGCTCCAGAATATAGTGAGCGCGTCCGCGCCGGAAAACGCGAGGAACACTTCCGCGGCACAGCGGACATACCCAATTTCTTTCGCAAGCGGCATGGCCCCGGGTGGGTCCTTGTCGGGGATGCCGCGTATCACAAGGATCCGATCACCGCACGGGACATTTCTGACGCTTTTCGCGACGCTGAGCTGGTCTCCGAAGCCATTGACAGGAGTTTTACTGGTCGCCAACCACTTGAGCAGTCACTTGATGCCTATGAACAGCGGCGCAATCAGGAGGTGTCGGCGATGTATGACTTCACCTGCGACTTTGCGACGCTCGCTCCTCCTACGGAAGAGACTCGCTTGTTGTTGACGACCATAAGTAAAGATCGAGAGGAAACGAATCGCTATTTGGGTACGATCGCGGGTACGGTATCGATACCCGAGTTTTTCGCCCCCGAAAATGTACAGCGCATCCTCAGCAAAGGAGCTGCGGCTTAAAAGCGTGGGGACATATTACCCTGCATGACCCAAAAATCCGCCCAACTCCACCTCAAAAAAATCAAGGAGATCGCCAGAGTCGGCGCTGTTCGGCAGCAATCGCAGATCACCAATGCGTCACTGGACGGCTACTCGCTGAGAGCCGCCAATATCCAGAACGCTAAAGTGGTCCGTTGCGGTTCTGGCCTGTGCAAAAGTGACCATTCTTAGGGCGGCTTCAAGATTAGAGTGGCACTTGACGCAGAGACCTTTTGAGTACTGAAGCAGCGGAAGCAGCAACAGGAGAAGCCTATGTCAAAGCATGATTCGGTCACCAAGCGCAAACGACGCCCGAAGTCGGACAAGCGTGTGGACTACACCGCACGCACCATGGCGATTGTGAAGCAACTGTCGGAGGCGGCGAAGGTAAAGTGAATCTCAGTGTGTGCTCCCGAAGAGTGTGTAATTGCTGCACCTCACTTCTGGGTGATGCCCCGCCTCGTGACGAGGTAAACCGCAATTTCTCCTCGCCCATCGGCTATTTGGCAATCGGCTCGCCGGAGCGGGCAACAAAGGGCGTAGACATTGGTGTGTCGAATTTAGAACGGGTCGGGAGGTGATGAGTTTGGCAGAAGTTCGGCTGCAAGAAGGCGAGTCAATAGAGAACGCTCTCCGTCGATTCAAGCGCAAGGTTCAGACGGAAGACATCATTAAGGAAGTGAAGCGCCACTCCTTCTACCTGAAGCCGGGCGCAAAGCGCCGGGTGAAGCAAGCCTTGGCGCGAAAGCGTGCTCGAAAGAAGATTCGCAAAGAATCCGAATAAGTGAAGTACTCCTGCAACGATCCATAAGAAAGACGCCCCTGCGAGCCACGCTGCAAAGGAAGAGACGAAGAGACCAGTTCCACGGCTGCTAGGCTCGCCTGCGTGACAGTGGTCGGCGATAGCTCGGCGCAAATTCGGTCGCAGCTAGTTCCATGCCCATTCCAATCGCGCCGGATGTTCGGGATGTTCAACCAAACTCAAATAGACGGCGGCTTCTGCGAATAGGCTACAAGCGAGCACAGCAACGAATTCAGCAATCTGACGCATCGACCTTGATAACGACGAAAACAACGACGGCTACTCGGAGTGAGCATCGCCAAGTCCGTTCGCTTTGATAGCAGGTCGTAGCGAGTCAAGACAGCCGCAGACTCTTGAGCGAGGCGCGAGCCGCTCCTCGACTGATGCTAGGCACGATGACCAATTCAAGAACCGTGACACCAGAGAGTTCAACCCGATAGTCCTCGATCTCACGCGCTGTTTTAGGGGGACTGAAATTCCACTGCTGTCGCACAATTTCTCGAAACGAGAGTCCTTTATCCGGAGACCAGCGCAAGACAAACTCTTGGGTACGCTCTGTCTCGGTTTCTTCGAAGACGAGCGCGATACGTATGAGCCTTTGCGGCTCGTCGAAGATTAGCCGGATGGTTTGAGTTCCCGGACTACCGGCACGCCAGCCCCGCATTTCTCCTGAGACCAGCGCAGCCTCCACCGGATAATCCTTGTCTTCCGATGTGACTTCGACCACAGCTGCACGTTCGAGGTCCAGCCAACCTTCGTCGAGATGCGGAGCATCCTGCGAAATCGGCGTGATTATGCGCTTGCGCATACAGCTAGTTTACCTGTGGTCGTCCGCTCGTGATCGCCGATTTGGGACGGATCCGGGGCTTGGAGCCGTTTTCTCTGCTTAGGGTGTATAATTACTACAGCTAAGTTTGACTCACGCAGTTGAAAGTCGGTACCGCCAACCAGCGTCACCCCTTCTCACCCGCAGCGATTCTTCTCGGCACAATTCAAGAAAAGGAAATAGGAATATCAAATGGCAGAACAAGGAACAGTGAAGTGGTTCAACGACGCAAAAGGTTATGGCTTTATCAGCCGTCAAACTGGCGAGGATGTTTTCGTGCATTTCTCCGCTATTCAGGCAGGCGGCTTTCGTAGCTTGCAAGAAGGGCAAGCGGTGCAGTTCGACGTGACGAAAGGCCCGAAGGGCTGGCAAGCTGAGAACGTTCAGGCCGTCTAAAGTGGCAACCAAGAGTGCCCGTTATCCGAAACGATTTCGGGCATTCGTGTTTATTTTGGTAAGACCATTTCTCGAACTCGTCGGTGCATTCAACCGAGCGGCCCGGATGCTGGCTGTTCAAACGATGCGCCCCGTGACTCCGTTGAGCCCGGGCGCTTTCGTTCCTTCAGAATGAGATTCTGTGCGATGACGGTCTTCGCCTTCTGTTGAGTCACTTCCGACTCCGCTTGCAGCCAATCGCCTAGTTCGTGTCCCGTTGCTCGTACAGTCCGTAGGCACGAAGACGAATTTGCTCTTGAAGGTCGGGTGTGAATTTCGTCACTGTTGTTGGTGTTTGATTTGAAATAGCTGCGGTGCTCGTATGTTTCATGTGCGGTACTCCTTCTAATATGATCGTTGGGCTTCGGTGGCGTTCTTGTCTCAGCACAAATGCTAGGCACTAACCCGTACGGATTCCAACTCCGGGATGCAATGCGAGTTTTGCAGAGATTTGACAGCATCTTCGGCCGCGAATCTGCCCATGACAAGTGCCAGCTTGCGATCGGCTGTCATGTGGATTGGTGTCGGATCGACCCGCTGCACGTATTGAGCAGCGCGGGTACCGCCGCGGTTCACTTTCACAACAAATTTGATGTTTGTCATAATTTATGTCCTTAGTTGGGAACGACTAGGAGGATCGCGAGAACAGCAGCCATTTCTTGGTCCACCGTCACCAGAATCAACAGACCGAAGCAAATACTCGTTGCGCTCATAAAAGCGACCCTTACTTGGCGAGTGCTGCACCATCGAGTTGTGCCCACCATCTCTGCCAACGTTTCCTGACTGATCCTCGGAATCGCAATGGCGGCCGACGTTTTGAGTGATCTGCTTTGCTCTTCTCGTAAATATGCCATTGGTAGTCTGGTACCTGTAGGTGAACAAAACTGGTGGAGAAATCCTCGGTTTTCTCAGTCCCGACGAGCGCCAAATAGCTCTCTCAGTACTGGAGCGCCTGCGAACGCCCGTTTTCAAATCGACCGCTCGTACCGGATGTGAACCCTGTCCGAAGGTGTTTGTTCGTGTTGTCATTTAGAGCAAAGTTCTGCGAATTGTCCGGCAACGAATTCCGGAAGTGTCTCTTCCAGCTTTTGGGATAGCCAGACCTGTAGTTCGGACGTTTGCTCGTCAGAAATAGACACGAAGCGAATTCCAAGCCGACCTGCTTTTCCCCAGCAGATCGTCGATTCTGCCGAGCAGGTTGCTTCGTGGTCGGGTAGAGTGAACTGAACGCGGACGCTTTCTCCGGCAACGAGCGGAACGAGCGTGCTCAAGGCCATTCCCCCTTGACTGATGTTGACGCTGTTGCACCAAACATCCTGCATGCTCTCCCTCCGGATGATGACCGGAATAGAGACCGGGTAACGGAAATAGCGTCTCCGCTCTCTCAGGATGAGCCCATATGCGGGCTTGAGGGTTTTGCGGATTGACTGCGCAGAAAGCGGTCTCTCGAAAACAAACTGCGACTTCTTGCGGAAAGCTGCTGTCACTTCCGCATCATCGTCGCTGATGCCGAACGTCACCGCGGTCCGGTTCGACGAGGAGAGACGGACCTCGTCCAGAACCAGCCCTGACTGCTCTCCTAGTTGGAGGTCGACGATAACGGCATCGAACTTTCGGCGCTTCAGGAGGAGCCTTGCGCTTGCCGCGTCCTGACATGCATCGGGCGAAATGGACAATTCTCGCAGGGCGAGGCTGAACTGCTGAATTGTAGCTGGATCAGCGGACACCATGAGTGCAACTCCTATCGACATAAGTGAAACACGCACCGCATACGGTTTGCTGTCAGGATTGTCTCCCGCTGGCTTGCGCTCGGCTTGCGGTTCGGGAGAGTCGCCTCGCAGTTTGTCGGCAACTTTGTCGACCGTTAAGGGCTTGCTGAAGTAGTGGCCTTGAATCTCGTCACAATGATGTGCCCGCAGGAATGACAATTGTGCTTCGTTTTCGACCCCCTCGGCAATCACTTTGAGACGCAGGCTTTTTGCCATGTTGATGATTGCGGTTGTGATCGCTGCGTCATCGGGATTCACGGCGACATCTCGGATAAACACGCGGTCGATTTTGATCTTGCTAACCCGGAAGTGTCTCAAGTAGGCGAAGCTGGAATAGCCAGTTCCGAAGTCGTCAATCGCCAGCGTCGACCCCATCGCCGTTAATTCCTGAACGACTGATAACATCAGGTCCGCATTGGATAGGAGTAAGCTTTCTGTTAGCTCCAGTTCAAGGTATTGTGGGGCGAGGCCAGTTTCGTGGAGGACTCTTCTGACGAGTTCGCAGAAGTTCTTTTGGCGAAACTGGATCGCCGATACGTTCACTGCTACCGTCACCGCAGGAAGACCTTCATCTTGCCATTTCCGGGCTTGAGAACAGGCTGTCCTGAGCACCCATTCGCCAATTGGCAGGATCAGGCCGCTGTTCTCAGCGATTCGTATGAACTTATCAGGTGGCACAAGACCCAGGTCCGGATGCTGCCAACGAAGGAGCGCCTCCAACCCGGTGATCCTTCCCGTGGAAGTATGCATCTGTGGCTGATACACCAAGAAAAGTTCTTCTTTTTCTAGTGCCAATCGCAAGCTGTTCTCCAAGATCATTCGTTCCACAGCTTGAGTGTTCATGTGCTCTGTGAAGAATCGAAAGTTGTTACGTCCATCTTCTTTGGCGCTATACATGGCCGCATCGGCTCGGCGGATCAGGGTTTCGCCGTCTGCACCGTGTTCGGGGAAGATGCTGATACCGATGCTGCAACTAACCTTGCGGGAGTGCCCTTGGACGACGAATTCAGCCGTCATTGCATCGATGAGCCGCTGAGCGGTGACCGCCGCGTCGGGCACGTCCTTTATGTCAGTCAGCATGATGAGGAATTCGTCGCCGCCTAGCCGGGCGATGGTGTCCTCTTCACGCGCCCCCATGTCTTAAGTCTTTCTGCAACTTCTTGCAGGAGGAGGTCGCCGACCGAGTGCCCCAGTGAGTCGTTGATGTCTTTGAACCTATCGAGGTCGAGGAACAGAATCGCGACTCTGCATTCTTGCCGACGGGCGCCAGCGAGGGCCTTGGCCAAGCGATCCCGAAAGAGAGTCCGATTGGGTAGCCCCGTAAGAGCATCGTAGTAGGCTAGAAATTGGACCCGTTCCTCAGCAGTTTTGCGGGCCGTGATGTCCTCGTTCGTTCCCTCATATCCCACCAGTACGCCATCTTTGGAGACGGATCGCACATTCGCGGAGAGCCACACCTTGCTGCCGTCTTTGCGGTAGACCGCACATTCAAAGTTCTTAACCATTCCCTGCTCTCTCAGCAGCCGTTTGAGTTCCTCCCAATTGGGATCGGCATAAACCTGCTGGGAAATGTCAGTGAATCTCGCCAGCAGTTCCTGGGGCGATTCGTAGCCCAGCATATGGGCCATCGCCGGATTCACGTTGGTGTACCGCCCGCCGGGCGTGCTCTGAAAGATGCCGATGACAGCATCTTCGAAGATAGCCCGGTAGTTTTCTTCGGCTTGCCGAAGGGCTTGCTCAATCTGCTTCCGCTCAGTAATGTCTTGTTTGATGGCAATGAAGTATCTATTAGCCGGATTGCTAACGTCTCGTGTTACAGGTGTAATCGTCATCTCTTCGGTATAGGTGGATCCATCTTTCCGCCTGTTGACAAGCTCACCTTGCCAGACCTTGCCTGATGAAATGGTTGACCAAAGAACGGCATAGAAGCTTTCGGGCTGCTTTCCGGATTTCAACAAGCGAGGGTTCTTGCCCAAGACCTCTTCCTTGCTGTAGCCCGTCATTGTCGTGAACGCGCCATTTACCCATAGGATCGCGCCGTGCGAATCCGTAATCACGATGGAATTAGCAGCCACTTCTAGCGCGGCTGATTGCAATTTCAATTGCTCTTCAGCACGTTTCCGCAGAGTGATGTCCCGAGCAATCGTCGAAGCCCCCGTGATTCGTCCGGTTCCGTCCTTTATCGGCGAAACGGACACGGACACGTCTAGAACGGAGCCCCCCTTCGTGATTCGCTGAGTTTCAAGAGCCTTTACGGGAAGTCCATTCTGTACACGTTCCATGATGACCTGTACTTCCGCTTGTCTTTCCGAGGGCGACAAGAGGGACATGTCTCGGCCTATGACTTCTGTGCTCGTATAGCCGTACATCCTTTCTGCTGCTCGGTTCCAGCTTGAGATCACGCCTTCCGTGTTTTTCCCGATAATGGCATCTTCCGAGGACTCTACGATGCTTGCTAGCCTCTGTACCGTTTCTTCTGCCTTCGTGCGCTCCGTAACGTCACGCGCTGCTATCAACTCTGCTTCGATTCCATGAAAATACAGGTCATGACCGAAAATTTCGACATCTATGATTGCGCCGTTCTTCTTCCGATGTCGCCAAATCGTTGCTTCCTGAAGTCCGTGAATTGGTTTTGAGATGGGCTCTGAAAGAGGAGGAAGGTCCTCGGGCCTAATGTCCGCGATTGTCATCGTCAGAAATTCCCGACTTGAAAAACCATATTGTCGAGATGCCGCCTCATTGACCGCCAGAAACTTAAGAGTCTTGCGTTCGAAGACCAACATCGGTAGCGGATTGCTGTCAAATAGAAGCCGATACTCTGTCTCTGACTGGTGCAACGCATCTTCAGCTTCCGTCTTGAGAACGGCGAAGGTCACAACGGCAGCCGCTAACATGGTGAACAGAATTGTGATGGTATGAGAGGTCCAGACCGACGTTCTGGGATAAAGAGCCTGCTTGGCTACTTCAAAAACAAACATGATGCAGCCAGTAGCCGCTGTCGCTTTTATCGCTCGCATGTGAGCGCTTAGCGCGGTGCTATTGTGGAGGATAAGTTGTCTAAATCGCTCAAGACCAACCGCGAGAACCACCGCAATCGCTGCGCAGCGAAGTGCTCGAATCGTGGGATACTGCTTGAACATATGTACAACAGAAGAAAAGCCTTAGGTCCATTATGAGCCTTCATATCCCATGGCAGTGAGATTCAATTGACACTGTCGTTACCAACGTAAGGCCGTATTGTCTGCGCTATTGAAATGCGTTGGCCGCGCCCGCGAGAGACAAACTGTATATTTGTCCCTTAATCAGCCTGAAGGACAGGGAGAGGCCGAGGAAGACTGGTTAAACAACCATCCGGTGGCCCAAGGTATTCCGGGCTGACCAGATGGGGCGCGAATTTCTCGGGCATTAGATTCACTCACTTGCGGCTGCTGCGGAACAACCCTTTTTGACCACTGGCTGCCACAACTTCGCCACAGCCCCTTGCAGACCCAACAGTAGCCCGGAACGTCCTGCTTACATATAATTCAGCGGATTGCGGCACTGGCAGCGAGGCTGAGCAATTATTACCCGGAGAAGACGGATGAACTGCCATGGATGCGGAGTCGAACTCGATCCCTCTCAAGAGGAGGTCAACACTACCATTGACCAGATTCTGGAGACTTCTCTTAACGCGGAAAAGAAAGGGAGTGTGCCCGCGTTGTGGCCATTCCAAGGAGGTGCCTTACTCGCATCGCAGGGCCGTCCTATTTGGTTTGCTGTTGGCCTGTTTGCTCGTTAGCATCGTCGTGGGAATCGGGGTTCAGAGATCGCGACGGACCGACCGTGCAGCACTCGCAGAGGAGGCGGTGGCACGGATGGGCACCAATGCGGAGGTTGTCCGGCTCATCGGGAAGCCGATCACTATCGAACCCGGTCTGCAAGGAGAAATCAAACAAGACGAAACCGGATGGAAACAAGCGCATTTAACGATTCCCGTGCAGGGTCCCAACGGTGATGCGACGGCACACGGGGTCGGCGGTAGGGGTACGGGTCCCCTGGGGCTTTCACGACATTCGCGTCGTGCCTTGGCTAGGTGCGGAGGGTACGCACTTTTAAATGCATCAAATATCGCGATGCTGACAGGAGAATGCCGGAGTTATTGACGGCCAGTGCGAGATTTGGCAGCTATAAGTGAAATGAGGGTGATCGCAGTCGTCATCTCGCTTCTCGCAATCCTGCTGGCTCCCATCCTCCTAATCCGATTCCGCAAACGCTGGGTGGCAGCCTTCAACTTGGCTGTTACGAACCGGATCACGAGCCAATTTGCCGCCCGATTGCCCGGCTTCGGCATTCTCACGCATGTAGGTCGAAAGTCAGGCAAGCTCTACCGGACGCCAGTGAATGTTTTTCGAGCGCCGGAGGGATTCCTTATCGCGCTCACCTATGGGCGGGAAAGCGAATGGGTCAGGAATGTGCTAACCGCTGGGGGATGCGACCTTGAGACTCGCCACGTGCTGTATCAACTCTCCGCACCCACCATCGTGCATGACCCCACGCGGCGACGATTTCCGCTTCTTGTGCGGATCGTACTTCGACTCATTGGCGCGAACGAGTTCCTGCAGCTTTCAACTTCTCCCGCATACGGCGTTACCTCCAAATTCAGATAGGCTCTGGTGCTTTGCGCTCTGTTAGCCTATCGTCATGCAGAATCCCCTTAAAGAACGCATCGCAAAATTGCGAGACGAAATAGCGCAAATCAGTGAAGCGAGCCGACTGTACCTGCATGGCGGCAAAAAGAAGAGACCAGGCGCAGCGGGGGATCATGAACGTCGGCTTCAAAGATTGCAGGAAATCCTCGACGAGTTGATGGCGCTGAGCGACTGGAAGAAACTGTGACTATGCATCGGACACCACATTTAGGTTGCTCCCCCGATCTTTCTCCGCCCTCCTTATTTATGAACTACTTACTTCATTCCTCGTATGTGATTGTTGTGCCACCCAGGAGCGTGATCACTCCTGCTCGAATTCTGGACAACCCCTGATGCTCGAATGTGAGGAGTCCGGCGGTATCCAGTCACGCTGTCCGGATGCTTACCGGCAAGTGATGCTCGGATTGTCCTTCGCCAATTCCAGACAAGCCGTATGTTGCTTCGTGCTCTGCTGCTGATCAGCGACCGAAGTTGGAGTGGAAGCGGGAGCAACTGCTGCTAGAGCAGGAGTTGAAGTTGAAATGTGCGCACTCGAATTGGGACCTTTGTCTAGCATCGCTTGAAATGCTGTAATCTCCTCTCGCTGGCTCCATATCAACTCCAGAGTTTGCGTTTTGCAGTAATCATCCGGATATTCCCAGACAGGCTGCACAGTCACCTTTGTCATGCCATTGAGTTCGGCCAGCGTGTATGACCATACTTTTTTGGTGGTCATGCCCGTACATGCACTTGAAGCCATGAAAAGCGCACCTATGACGGGCATCTGCGCTGCCTTCGAGAATCGGAACTGGAACTGGTTGTCGGAATCGAGGGCGTATCCTTCTTTTAGATTGCTTTGGACGATTAGCACCTTGAGCGTTTGAGCAGAAGCTTTGCTTGTGAATACATACGGTCCCGGCGGAGCTTTTGATTTCTTATCCCGTGCCGCAGCCAAGGTCGTTATCGCCAGAATTAGAATCAGAACTCGCTTCATACTTTTACCCCATTGTGACTTTAGCGGGATAATCCCGCGAACCGTTAATTACCGGAGTCATCTCAACAATTCCACGGCACTAATGCTGATCGGAAACGGCTTTTGAACGACCTGAGCCGACGCGAAAGCCCATGCCGTCGAGGTCGCGACCAGCAACAGGAGGTCCACGAAATGCCGTCCAACTGTTCCTTTGTTCTTCATTCGCATGTCTCGTTCGCAGCGCCATTCCAAAATCTATTGCCCACTTTCCTGCAAGTCGAAAATAGCAAGTAGTTTCACTCACCATTTATGAGAACAGTTGTAGTATCGGCACCGCTCAGCGTGGTGGTTTTACCATCCTTGGAAACCGTCGCATCGAATTTCGATGTGACCTTTCCCGCTTGTTTTCGTGACGAATTCTATTTTCGCGCTCGTTCTCGCCACGCAGAGATACGGGAAACGGACACAGTTAGCATCACAAGGAGTACCCGCAGGAAACGCATTTTCTTCCTCCCGAGATTTGGGATAGTAGCAAAAGCGGAAGAATTGAACGCCTGGTCTCGATTGGTGCAAAATTGCTGCCCATTTGAGATGGGTTACAGCGTAATCCTTCCAAGGTCGGGCGGAATGATCCGTGCCCCCTTCGGCTCCGGGAACACGGGCAAGTGGTGCGGGAGCAGGACGACGCGAATTGTGCTCGCTGCTTGATTCCTCGAATAGAAGCGTCACCAACCCGAACTGCGATAGTATGGCGCGAGAAGTCTAGGGGAATCTCAATGACTTGGTTTCTTGCACTGACGCTCATTTTCGCGGGCCTCTTAACGCCAATTGTCGCCGCTCCTTCAACTTCACCGACTGGCCTGCTGCTCGTCGCCAATAAAGGAGACCAGACTCTCGGTCTGATTGACCCGGATACCGGGCGGCAGGTTGCAACCGTCGCCGCGGGAGGCACTACTGGGCATGAAGTTGTCGGGTCTCCCGATGGCAAGCGGGCATTCGTACCAATCTACGGCAACTCTGGAGTCGGTATGCCCGGCACGGACGGAAGCACGCTGGTTGTGATCGACCTCGGTGACCGCAAGGTAATCCATACCATCGACTTCGGGCACGGCGTCCGTCCCCATTGCGCTGTCTTTGGGCCAAAGGACGGTCTGCTCTATGTCACCACCGAGCTAGACAAATCTGTAGCCGTCATCGACCCGCAATCCCTAAAGATTGTCGGGAGCGTTCCGACCCAGCAGGCTGAATCCCACATGCTGGCGATCAGCCCAGAGGGGCGCAAGGGCTACACGGCGAATGTGGGGCCGGGGACGGTATCGGTGCTCGATCTCGCAGGACGAAAAACCCTCACCGTGATTCCAGTCGCGGGACACGTGCAGCGCGTTTCGGTCTCACCCGACGGCCGCTGGGTGTTCACCTCAGACACAGAGAAGCCTCGGCTCGCGGTAATTGATACCGCAACGAATAAAGTTGATCGTTGGATCACACTGCCCGGCACGGGATACGGGACCGCCCCCACGCCGGATGGCAAATGGCTGCCGGTTGCGATCCCGAGCACGAATGAAGTTGCGGTGGTTGATATCCCTACTATGCGGGTGGTGAAGACGATCAGGGTGCCAGCATCACCTCAGGAAGTGCTGATACGACCAGACGGCAGGTTCGCTTACGTTTCGTGCTCCGCTAGCCACCAGATTGCCGCGATCCAGACCAACGATTGGAGTGTGAAGCTGATCGAAGCCGGGCGCGGGGCTGACGGTCTGGCGTGGGCTAAGTGAAGTTCGACTCGACGCAATGCTTGCAAAGTTGGGCTTAACCAGCCGTTGAGTGCGGCTCCGGCAAGAAATACAAGCGGCGCTGCGGCGGGGCGACGGTGAACTGAGCCCAGCTGCTTGCGCTTGAACTCGATGTCTGCACTCCGCAATCTTTCTTGGTGGTGGATTAGAGGGGGCAGCACTGCCGACCCAGAAAGCTACAAAAAGCTACACGTGGGCATATATTAGTTCGCCAAAGTTGACGGCAAATTTCCAAGCTAGCTCCTGCGATGACGTCTCCACTACATTCTGACTGCTTTGGGGCAACTCTATCACTCGATCCTGATAGCAACCCTGGTCGGGATGGCGTTGCCGGCGCGGTCAAGTGGAGGGGGAAAAGGCTGAGCTGCCGAAAAAGTGACACCGATCTCATCGGCGAGCACGTCGATGTCGCGTGCATTCCGAGAAGTGGGGGATTTTAGCTGAGCAGTGCATGGCGGTCAAATGCAGCTGATCCAAGCCCTCGGCGGCGGATGGGACAGGTCGAGACTGCCGGAGCGACCGGAGTGCTGCGGCACACTGGTGAGCAGCAGTGGCCATTGATGACTCGCGAATTTCGATCTTCTTCGCGGTCCAATGATCGAGCGCATGCGAACCATGACCGCTGACAGAACACCACCAACCTCTTTTGGGGAAGGTGGTGCGCGAGCAGGCGCTTCCGCCCCGTGGCGCTTGACAGCCCAGCGTCGTCGGTACCTGCTTATTTCCGACGGCGGATTTACTTTCGCGCTCTGCCTTGCGGCTACGCTGTCGCGCGTGCTGCACACTCCAGTTCGAACGACCGGGACAGGCCCTCACAAACCACAACCCTAAAGCGGAGACAGGTTTCTAAGCCGTGGCCAGATAGACGTAACGCAGAATGAATAGGATTGTGAGGATCCAGATGAGCGCGTTTACTTCACGAATCCTCCCGGCCGCAATTTTTACGACGGTGTAAGAGATTAATCCCAGGCTGAGGCCGGTTGCGATGCTGAAGGTAAGAGGCGTGGCCAGCATGGTGATGAATGCCGGGACGGCCTCACTGAATTCCTGCCAGACGATTTGTGCAATGGATTGCGTCATCAGCACGCCCACCAAGATCAGCGCGGGAGCGGTTGCATAGGCGGGAATCGCGGTGGCCAGCGGTGAGCAGAACGTGGCCAACAGGAAGAGACCGGCGACGGCAATATTGCTCAGACCGGTACGAGCGCCGGCGGCAACTCCGGCTGCGCTTTCGATGTAACTAGTCACCGTCGACGTTCCTGTCAGGGAGCCGAAAATGGTTCCCACGGCATCAGCAACCAGAACCCGGCCTACGCGGGGAATCTTGCCGTCCTTGATGAAGCCGCCCTGTTCGCACACTCCCACCAGAGTACCGACGTTGTCGAACAGATCCACAAACAGGAATGCGAACAGGATTTCGAGTAAGCCGAAGTGGCTAGCGCCGCGAAAATCAAGCTGCAAGAAAGTCGAGGAGGGATGCGGCATCGCGAAGATTGCCGCTGGCCAGTTCGTGATCCCGCGAAGAATTCCGAGCAGCGCGGTGCCAAAGATGCCGATGAGGATGGCGCCGTGGAACTTTCGTGACATTAGGATCAGCGTGAGGATGAGGCCAAAGCAGGCGGTCTGCACTTCTTTGTCGGCAAAGCTGCCGAGGCCTACGTATGTAGCCGCATTCGCCACCACAAGCTTCGCGTTGCGCAGTCCTACAAAAGCGATGAACATCCCAATTCCTGCTGCGGTCGAGTGCTTCAGGCAGTCGGGCATGCCGTTGACAATTTGCTCGCGGACACGCGTCACCGTCAGCACCAGGAAAAGGACTCCTGAACAAAAAACTACCGCAAGCGCCGTACGCCAGGGGACATGCATGGCGATGCAGACGGAAAAAGTGAAGTAGGCGTTCAGGGACATTCCTGGCGCCAACGCGATGGGATAGTTGGCATAGAGTCCCATCACCAGCGTAGCCACTGCGGCCGAGACGCAAGTGGCAAACACCACGCCTTCTGCCGGCATTCCTGCCTGAGCGAGAATCTGTGGGTTCACCACGATGATGTAAGCCATCGTAACGAAAGTGGTGAGGCCACCGAGCATCTCCTGTTTAATGGAAGTTTGATTCTCGGCGAGTTTAAAGTGGCGATCGATCAATCATCCCCCGGGATGAGAATTGGTGGGCTCGAACACGATCAATACGCGATCTTGTTGGGTTTGTTTTCCCACGCCCGAAACGCCGCCAACGCTTCTTCGCGCATGATCTGAATCATCGGAATCTTGCGCTGCGAATGCGGCTGCGCGAGTTCGCGGTAGATCAGTGAATCGTCAAATCCGATCTTGGAGGCATCTGCATCCGCATTGGCAAAATAAACGCGAGAGAGCCGGGCCCAGTAGATTGCCCCCAAGCACATGGGGCACGGCTCACATGAGGTGTAGATCTCGCAGCCCTCAAGATCAAAAACGCCAAGCTTCTTGCACGCGTCGCGAAGGGCGAGCACTTCCGCATGCGCGGTGGGATCATTCCTGGAAGTGACCTGATTGGTGCCCTCGGCAATAATCTCGCCGTCTTTTACCACAACCGCCCCAAAGGGCCCGCCGCGGTCAGAGAGGACGTTGTCAATGGATAGCTGAATGGCGCGGGCCATGAAAGGATTGTCCATGTTTTCGCTCTATCTATGCGCAAATCGTCAGGCGCGTGCCGGCATTAGCAACCCGCGCCAGGCAAATCAGTCGACATCGACTTTCTCGCAGCCGCTGAGCTGAGAAGGGAGTATAAGCCGAGGCTCAGAAGCTCGTAAAATGCTGCTTTGATTTCGGTGAAGTGTGCATCGTAAAAAGTGGAGCGATCTCGATAACCTTTATCTCTAGGCGCCAATCTTACAAGGAGCTGACATTTTGAGTTTGCAAGCCTTCGTCGCTCGCAGGGTAATCACTCCCGACGGAATTCGCTCGGCCGCCGTACTGGTTAAAGGCGAGCAAATCCAGGCTATTGTCTCCCCTGATCAAGTACCTGCCGAGGACTGCAAAGTTCATGATTTCGGCCAAGCGGCCATTCTTCCGGGGCTCGTCGATTCGCACCTGCATATCAACGATCCCGGTCACGCAGAGTGGGAGGGATTCGAAACTGCAACCCGGGCCGCGGCGGCAGGTGGATACACATTGCTTGTCGATATGCCCCTGAACTGCCTTCCCGCGACTACGACTGTCGCCGCGCTTGAGGCCAAGCGTGCGGCTGCACAAGGCAGATGCCTCGTCGATTGGGCGGCGTGGGGCGGGGTCGTCCACGATAACCAAAGTGACATCGAAGCTCTCGCTACTTCAGGTGTTCGTGGGTTCAAATGCTTTCTGGTCAACCCTGGTATCGATGGCTTCACCATGGTCACGGAGCCGCAATTGCGATCGGCCCTACCTCACGTCGCCCGGGCTGGCCTGCCGCTCCTGGTGCACGCGGAACTTCCCGGTCCCATTGATCGGGCGACGGAGGCGTTGGCTAGTGCCGATTGGAGCTGTTACTCGACGTATCTTCAGTCGCGGCCCGACGATGCGGAACTGGCTGCCATCCGGTTGATGCTTTCGCTGTGTCGCGAATACGGCTTTCGTTTGCACATCGTCCATCTCTCGACCAGTCAAGCACTTCACGAACTGCGCGTTGCGCGGTCCAACGGACTTGCGGTAAGCGTGGAGACCTGCCCGCACTATCTGCACATGTGCGCGGAAACCATCGCGAACGGAGCGACGTTGAGCAAATGTGCGCCGCCGATTCGCAGCCGTGAAAATTGCGAGAGATTGTGGCAGGGCCTTAGAGATGGGACGATCGATCTGGTGGTGACCGACCATTCTCCGTGCCCTCCGGCTTTGAAGCGTCTCGCGGAGGGCAATTTCCGAAGCGCCTGGGGCGGTATTGCAAGCCTTTCAGTAGCTCTGCCGCTGATGTGGAGTGAGGCAAGCCGGCGAGGATTCACATTGTGCGATGTGGCACGCTGGATGGCAGCGGCCCCGGCCCGACTGGCCGGTTGTGACACGCGCAAGGGCCGGATTGCCGCGGGGTGTGATGCAGACTTCGTCGTGTTCGATCCCGACCGCGAATTCATTGTGACAGAAGATAGATTGCACTACCGGCATCCGGTCTCTCCCTACCTGGGAGAAACGCTACGCGGGGTGGTGAAGGCTACCTATCTGCGAGGGAGTCCCGTCTTTGCTGAAGGAGAATTTCCCGGTGAGCCTGGCGGACGTGAATACGCCGCGAATACAAGTCGGCAATCAACCACGTAAGCCTTTTCTATTTTCCTTCACAACACTTCCACTCCATTGTGACCCAGTCTGTCATACACTATCCCATCCGCGGGTCTTGCCCCTTCTCCAGTCACAGGCGTCGGACAGATTCTCACGGATCCAGGGAGTCGAAATGAGCAGCGATCGGATCGTTGGCAAGTCGGTTCCGCGCAAAGAGGGACGCGACAAGGTAACCGGAAGATCTAAGTACGTCGATGATATGGTTCTGCCAGATATGCTGTTCGGAGCAACCGTTCGCAGCCAGATTCCCCGCGGCCGGATCAGAAAGATCACGTTCGCTCCTGGAATTGCCTGGGATGAATTCGTGATCGTTTCCGCGAAAGATATTCCGGGGAAGAATTGCATCGCGTTGATCGGGGACGATCAGCCATGCCTGGCGAATGAATTCGTGAACCATCCCGAGGAACCCATCCTGTTGTTGGCTCATCCCGACTGCCATGTTCTCCCCAAGGCCGTTGAAGCGGTATCGATCGAATACGAGCCTTTGCCCGCCATCTTCACAATTGAACAAAGCGAGCGCCGATCCGAAATTATCTGGGGCGAGGACAACATTTTCAAAACCTATTTGATCGACAAAGGTGATCTCGATGGCGTGTGGGACAAGGCCGACCACATCGTGGAAGGCGAATATACGACCGGGGCACAGGAGCAACTTTATATCGAAAATAACGGGATGATCGCGGCCTTTGATGCCGCCGAGGGAATCACGGTATGGGGCTCGCTGCAGTGCCCTTACTACGTTCACAAGGCACTGATGACTCTGTGCGATTTGCCCGCGGAAAAAGTTCGTGTGGTGCAGATGGAGACCGGAGGAGCTTTCGGCGGGAAGGAAGAATATCCGTCGATGATCGCCGCTCATGCTGCGCTGCTGGCGATCAAGTCCGGAAAACCCGTGAAGATTATTTATGACCGCATGGAAGATATGGCGGCGACTACCAAAAGGCATCCCTCGCGCACGCGCCACCGGACGGCCGTCAGCAAGGACGGCAAGATTTTGGGCGGAGAGATCGACTTCACGATTGACGGCGGAGCGTACCTCACGCTGTCACCCGTCGTGCTTTCCCGCGGGGCAATTCACGCGGGTGGGCCGTACTACTGGCCGAGTGTTCGTATTCACGCGAAGGCAGTTGCGACCAATGCGCCGCCCCATGGAGCTTTTCGTGGCTTTGGAGCGCCGCAGAGCCTGTTTGCAGTGGAGCGGCACATGGATCGCATCGCCCGAGCGCTAGGCCTTTCTCCCGTTGAGATCCGCCGCCGGAATTTTCTGCAGCCGGGACAGGACACCACCACAGAACAGGTTGTGCGCGAACCGATCGATCTCGGGAAGCTCCTTGATCGCGCACTGGAGTTTTCCGACTATCACGCCAAGAAACAGCGCTTCGCAAACGAGAGTCGAGTCGGCGCAACCAGGAAAGGCATGGGCATTGCTGCGTTTCTGCACGGTGCAGGTTTCACAGGTTCAGGCGAGCGCTATCTGAGTTCCGTAGTCGGTGTAGAAGGTTGTGCCGACGGCCATGTGCGCGTGCTGGTTTCGAGCACAGAATTTGGTCAGGGAACAAAAACTGTTCTCAGCCAGATTGCGGCTGAAGCTCTCGGCCTGCCCTACGAGAACGTCACCATGGCCCAGCCGGATACTTTGGAAGTTCCCAACAGCGGTCCGACCGTAGCCTCGCGCACGGTAATGGTGGTTGGGAAATTGGTGCAGTCCGCGGCTTTGGGGATTCGGCAAACACTGATTTCGTCCAACTTGCTACGTGAGGCCTATACCGCAGACGAGTTTCGCGCCGCCTGTCAGCACTATGCGGCTGCGCATGGCGAATTCCGGTCCTGGTCGCGCTACGAGGCGCCCAGCGATATTTTCTGGGACGATCAAAAATATCGAGGAGAAGCCTACGCGGCGTTTGCCTGGGCGGTCTACATTGCGGAAGTCACGGTTGACCTGACGACGTACAGCGTATCGGTGGACGACTTCGTGGCACTCCAGGAAGTTGGCAAAGTTCTGCATCCGCTTCTGGCGAGGGGACAAATCATCGGCGGCATTGCCCAAGCGATCGGATTCAGCCTTTATGAGAAGGTGGTTTGGCAAAACGGACGCATGCAAAACAGCCAGATGACCAATTACATTATGCCAACTTCGACCGACCTGCCTCCGACTCGGGTGTTCTTCGAAGAGCTAGGGAATGTCTACGGAGCGTATGGTGCGAAGGGCATCGGCGAGCTTCCGATGGACGGTCCTGCCCCGGCAATTGTTGGCGCGGTGGAAGACGTGCTCGGAGTTCCCTTCGATTCCATTCCACTGCTTCCGGAAGACATCGTGGAGGCGCTGGACAAAGATGCGCTCGCCGCTTCGGCGCAAGATAGCCGCGTGACTTCCACAGGCGTAGTGCGATGACCGATTCTCGCGAGGGTCGTGCCAAGGCCGAGATTTCATTTGCGGTCAACGGTGAGCCGAAGACCGTGCATGCTTATCCCATGGAACGCCTGCTCGACGTGTTACGGCAACAACTCCAATTGACCGGCACGAAAGAAGGGTGCGGAGAAGGAGAGTGCGGTTCGTGCGCAGTGTTGATGGACGGCATACTCGTGAATAGCTGCCTCGTGCCTGTGCTTCAGGCTGCAGGTTCGAGCGTGATTACGATCGAGAGACTTGCGGCGGGGGGGACGCTGCACGTCCTGCAGAAGGCCTTTCTGGAATGCGGCGGGGCGCAGTGCGGAATTTGCACGCCGGGGATGATTCTCGCGGCCGTCCACTTATTGAACAAAACACCTGAGCCCACGACGGAAGAAATCCGGGAAGGCCTTTCCGGCAATCTCTGCCGCTGCACCGGGTACAGCCAGATTATTGACGCTGTGGCGGAAGCGGCGCGCCGCGGGACATCGACATGAGATCGAATCCCTCTGAGTACGAAATGGTCGCACCCGGCAGCTTGCATGCCATTGTCTCGCTGCTGGCAAAGGAACCGGGCGTGTGGCTTCCAATTGCCGGAGGCACCGATGTGATGGTGCAATACGCGGCGGGAAAGCTCCCGGCACGAAGGCTGGTCAGCATCTGGAATCTTCCCGAGTTGCGTCATATTGAGGTCACGGCTGAAGAAATTCGGATCGGTGCGGCATGCACGTATACCGATCTCCGTAAACACGAGATTGTCGGAAGCGAGTTTCCTCTCTTGCAGAGTGCCGCGAGGTGGACCGGTGGGGTCGCGAACCAGAATCGCGGAACGATTGGAGGCAATATCGTCAACGCGTCGCCCGCCGCGGACTCGCTACCTGCGTTGCTCGTGTACGGCTCCGAATTGATTCTCGTGTCGGTCCGAGGCGAGCGGCGTCTGCCCTATGCAAGCTTTCACACCGGTTACAAAAAGACATTGCTGGCGACTGATGAGTTGCTTCAAGCCGTGTGCCTGCCGCGTCGATTCTCGGGATATTTCACCCATGCCCGCAAGGTGGGAGCCCGCAATGCTCAAGCTATTTCCAAAGTGTGCATCGCCGCTCTGGGTCGCATGGTGGATGGTGTGGTTGAAGATGTTCGCATCGCTCTGGGAAGCGTGGCGCCCGTTCCGCTTCGGCTGACTGAAACTGAGCAAACCGTGAGAGGAAAAGCTATTGATTCCGAGCTCTTGCTTTTGGCGAGAAAGGCCGTTGCTGCGGAGATCCGGCCGATTGACGATATTCGATCCACCGCGAGGTACCGTGCAGTAGTGGCTGGCAATCTTGCAGCTGAGTTCTTGAATCGCTTGCGTTCGCAGCGGACGGGCGCGGAACGCGTTGGAGTGCAGGATGTCCTGGCACGATGGAATCGTCTTCCGATCGACGAAGCAATGAGAGCGATTCTGCCTTGTTGCGGATCCCAAGCCTGGACGCAGAGGATAGTTGCTCGAAGACCATTCATGGACGAAGCTGCGCTGGTCGTTGCGTCGGACGAGACGTGGCGCAATCTGACGCGATCAGATTGGATGGAGGCGTTCCACAGTCATCCGCGAATCGGGGAGTCGCGCGCGTCTCAATCTCTACCAGGTCAGTCTCCGCCAGCCCAGTCTGTAGCCTGGTCGGATCGGGAGCAACGGAGCGTTGAGGGCGCCGACGCTGACACAAAGATTGCTCTGGCGGATGCAAATCGAGAATACGAGCGGCGCTTCAATCGTATCTTCATTGTGTGCGCAACGGGTAAGTCCGCACCGGAGATTCTGGAGAGTCTTCGGCGACGCCTCAAGAACGACGCAGAAACCGAACTTCACGAAGCAGCCGAGCAGCAGCGGCAGATTACAGAAATCCGGCTACGGAAATGGCTTCAAGGATGAAACGCATTTCAACCCACATTGTGGACCTCGTGCTCGGCAAGCCTGCCAAGGACGTGTCTGTGCGACTGGAGAAACAGAATACACCCGCAGATTGGCGGCTGTTGACCTCGGCACGTACCGATCAGGATGGCCGGTGTGCTCAATTGCTGCCGGAAGGCGAGGATCTCTCCGCGGGAGTTTATCGCTTGAGTTTTGACACCGGGAGTTATTACGCGCTGCAAAAAATCGACGCACTGCATCCGGTGGTGGAAGTTACGTTCCTGGCACGAGATGGAGAATCGCATTTTCACATTCCGCTGCTCCTGAGCCCGAACGGGTATACGACTTACCGGGGAAGCTGAATTCAACCGCTTTCAGCGATGGAGTTGATAAGGTGACCTCCTCAATCCGCGAATGGCTCAACCTCCTAGTGCGCTGGGTCCACGTTTTTGCAGCGATCATGTGGGTCGGCCAAACCTACTATTTCACGTGGCTAGACGGCCAATTTGGCAGGCTTGAGAAGAACGCCGCCGCTGACGGTACAAGCTCGTCGGTATGGATGGTCCACAGCGGTGGTTTCTATACTGTCAACAGGCAGAAGGCCTTGACGGTCGGGCCCGAGCAAGTTCGTTGGTTCCGCTGGGAGGCGTTGATGACCTGGCTGAGCGGAATAATCCTGCTTTTTCTTGTCTACTATTCCAGCAGAGGACTTATTGACGCGGACGTGGCGAACATTTCTCAGGGGGTCGCCATCGCCATCGGACTAGCTGTGATGGCTGGCGGATGGGTCGTCTACGATCTGGCGGTACGGTCGGCTCTGGGCAGGTCGGAAGCCGTGTTCGCTCTATTCTCTCTTGTGATGATTGCCGTACTCGCCTTCGGGTTGATGCGTGTGTTCAGCGGACGCGCGGCGTACATCCACCTAGGAGCCATGCTGGGGACGATTATGACCGCCAACGTCTGGTTCCGGATTCTTCCTTCCCAGCGCAAAATGATTGCTGCGGCGGCAGCCGGGGCCAAGTTCGACGCGTCCCTGGGCGCCCAAGGCAAGCTGCGCTCCAAACACAATACTTTTATGGCAGTCCCGGTTGTCTTTATCATGATCAGCAATCACTTTCCCGTTGCGACCTACGGGAACCGATATGCTTTGGAAGTCCTTGTCGCCCTGGTTCTCATCGGCTGGGGAGCGGCGAAGATTATCCGCGAGGCCTAGCGCGTGGATAAAGCGCGAATTCATCGCCAGAACCAGAATCTAGTGCAAACAACTGGAACCACAAGTCGCGCAGAGGAAGTCATCGCTCGCTGTAAAAGGGTAGCGTCCTTTACTGAAGATCCAGATGGCACGCGCCGGACTTTCCTGTCTCCGCCTATGCGTGACTGCCATGGGGAAATTTCCCGATGGATGGAACCTCTCGGTGTTCATGCGCAACTGGATGCTGCGGGAAACATCCGCGGAATTTATCCGGCCGCGGCGCCGAACGCGCGGCGCCTCCTGATAGGTTCACACCTTGATACGGTTCCCAACGCCGGTGCCTACGATGGGGTTCTGGGGATTGTTCTTGCCGTCGCGTTGCTGGAAGAGTTGCATGGACGGAGGTTTTGTTTCGGCATCGAGGTGGTTGGCTTTTCCGAGGAGGAAGGAGTACGCTTTGGCACCCCATTCATCGGCAGCCGTGCGCTGGTTGGCAGGCTGGATCAGGAACTCCTGGATGCCCGGGATGCGCAAGGCATTTCCGTGCAAAAGGCGATCGAAAACTTTGGGCTGAATCCCGAAAAACTTCCTCAGGCTGAACTCGAGAACAATACGCTTGGATACCTTGAATTTCATGTCGAACAGGGACCGGTCTTGGAGAAACTGAATCTGCCGCTCGCCGTGGTAGAGGCCATTGCTGGTCAGAGCCGATTAGAGTTCACGTTTCGCGGCCGCGCCAACCATGCGGGCACAACACCCATGCATCTTCGCTGCGACGCGATTGCAGGCGCGGCGGAATGGATCGGCGCAGTGGAGCGCGTGGCTCAGAGAGTCCCAGGCTTGGTCGCCACTGTCGGAAGGATCAGCGCCAAACCCGGAGCGGCGAACGTGATCGCGGGCGAAGCGTGGCTGACCCTCGACCTGCGTCATAGCTCCGACGAGATTCGAACTCGTGCCGTGGTTGATCTCATTCGCCAGGCTGAAGGAATTGCGGCACGACGCGGATTGTCTGTGCGGGAAAATACGCTGTTCGGCCAGCACGCCGTCGCAATGGATGCGTTCCTCAATGATGAAATAGAACGGGCAATCCTCAAGACAGGATGCAAGCCGCATCGGATGGTGAGCGGCGCCGGTCATGATGCCATGATCATGGCGGAAAAAGTCCCTAGCGCAATGATTTTTCTGCGCACTCCCGGCGGCATCAGTCACGATCCCGGGGAATCGGTCGCAGTTGAGGACATAGAGAAGGCAATCGAGTGCGGATTGCATCTTCTCGATCAGCTGGCTGCTTCGCCCGAATTTCAAAGAAGGATAAACCGTGCATAATCTTGGCCGCACACGAAGCTCCCAACAAGCGAATCATTTACTGTTGACTGCCGACGCTCTTGTACGTACGACTCTGCCGGGAATGAAGACGTGCTCCGCAATTGTGCATGTCAGTCCAGCATTGGGTGCCGGGTTCACGGAGTACACCGCCGAGTTTGAAGCAGGAGGAGAGCTCGGCAGCACGCCGGCGCAGCGCGTCATTTTCGTGATCGAGGGTGGCGTGAACGTGGAGGTCGGTAGCAAATCAAGCAAATTGGATGCGCGCGGTTACGCCTTTGTTCCCCAGGGATTGCGCCACCGAGTGGTCGCCACGAAAGCGAGCCGTGTCGCCGTCATCGAGAAACCTTATCAGACGCTCGATTCGGTCGCGTCGCCACATTTAATAATTTCGAACGAAGATGTGGTTTCCTCCCATGCGCTCACCGACGATCCCAGCCTGCAGGTCAAATGCCTGCTCCCCGACGAGATGAGTTTCGACTGCGCAGTGAACACCATGGTCTACCAGCCGGGGGCCTCGTTGAGCATGGTCGAAATGCACGTGATGGAGCACGGGCTCATCATGCTAGAAGGGGGCGGAATTTACCGGCTCGGCGATTCCTGGTATCCGGTGACAGCCGGAGACTTCATCTGGATGGGACCATGGTGCCCACAGTGGTTCGGAGCCATGGGCAAGGTGCCGGCAAAATATCTCATATACAAAGACTGGAACCGGCATCCCCTGGCTGGCCCGCAGCGATGAGTTTGACCATCGACCGAGATCGCCTGCTGTCCGAAATCGATGAGCTAGCTTCATTCTCTGATGCCGAAGCTCCTGCCGTTACACGCATCGTTTTCACGCCGACGGATCTTAAGGCCCGCGCATGGGTGAAGGGGCGTTGCGAGAATGCCGGACTCACGGTGCGCCAGGATGCCATCGGAAATACTTTCGCCCGCTGGAATGGCTCTGATCCGGCCGCGCCGGTTGTCGGCACCGGCTCGCATATTGACGCCATTCCGAACGCCGGGAAATTCGACGGTGTTGTAGGGGTGATGGGAGGGCTGGAAGCGATAAGAGGTTTACAGCAGAGCGGATTTCGTCCGAGGCATTCGATTGAGTTGGTCATTTTTACCTCCGAAGAACCCACGCGTTTTGGAATCGGATGTCTTGGAAGCAGGCTGCTGTCTGGCTCTCTTTCTCCGGAAGCGGCGAGAAAGCTAACGGAGAACGATGGCGTCACACTGGATGAGGTCCGCCGTGCGGCTGGTTTCGGAAGCGACCTTGAACGGGTGAAGTTGCCAGGTGGTTACTATGAAGCATTCATCGAATTGCACATTGAACAAGGACCGCTGCTGGAGCGCCAGGAAACTCCTCTCGGCATTGTCACGAAAATCGCTGCCCCGGCGAGTCTTCGTATCTTGATCGAGGGCTCTGGCGGACACGCCGGGGGTGTTTTGATGCCCGACCGTCGCGATGCTCTTTGCGCCGCCGCCGAACTGATTCTGGCGATTGAGAGCGCAGCACGCACCAGCGGAGCACTTGACACGGTTGCAACCGTCGGTATATGCGAAGTGTTTCCCGGCGCGGTCAATAGCATTCCGAGCCGGGTCCGCCTTAGCGTGGACGTCCGCGACACGGATCTTCAACGGCGCGACATAGTAATGCGTGCGATTGAAACCACATGTGATTTGATTTCAGCCAAACGGCAGGTCTCGGTCCACGGCGAGTTGCTGAACGCCGACGCGCCCGCGGACTGTGCTCCCGCCGTAGTCGAAGCACTTTCTCAATCCTGCCGTAAGCACGAACTGAACTCTATTCCGATGGTCAGTCGCGCTTATCATGACTCGCTTTTCATCGCGCGCATCGCCCCGGTTGCGATGTTGTTCATCCCCTGCCGCAATGGATACAGCCACCGTCCCGACGAGTACGCAGCCCCGGAAGATATCGTGCGAGGAACACTCGTGCTCGCGGAGACTCTGGCGGTATTGTCTAGTTGACGTTCTCAGAACCTGGCTTTGACTACGGTACATGAGGAATGGCGGACTCTCGTTCCGACCAGTGCTCCACGAGGTCTCGTACCACCTTGTCTGCGACGATCTGGGCCGCCTCCAAAGCTGGCATATAAGCCGAGTAATTGCCGGAAACCATCTCTTGCAGACTTTCAGCCGCGGTCACGCCTGGCGCCTCACGATCATAGTTACTGACGGTGCGCAGCACCAGAACAGGTCCGAAATCGACGCGCTTGGCTTGACTCAAGAACCTGAGGGCTTGCAGCGTGCCCGAATCTTCCATGGCTGCGACTATGTAATTACCTTTGCTGGCTGTGTAGTAGCGAGTCCAAGCGTTGGCCCACTCATCCATCTTCGAGCCGTGCCAGAACGTACTTGCCGACAAGACATCGCCTCTCGCTACGAACGCGCGGCTTCAGAGCATTCGGGAAGCCCGCGAACCGTGCCCGCGACTTGCGCAAGGAGTCGGAGTCAGTAAGCGACAAATCTTGCGTGAGATGAAATGCCCAGCCAACCAGTTCCTGGTTCAGTGTGTACGCTTCACTATAGAAGTCGCTGGCCGGCTGCTCGTAGGGACTTCCTTTTTGTAATGGTACATAACCAGTCGGCCAGCTTTCTGGAATTTGTCTCGCATCGATCTCAAAGGCCAGATCGCCATCAACCACGTGATTCGCCCAAACCACCGACCCAACCGATACGTCCGCCGGGTCTCCGCCGCCAATACCGGCAACAATCCAATAGGCTTTCGAGAGTTCGAATCTGGGGTCGAGACCCAATGCCATTACGGATGCGGCGGCCTTGGCAGTTCCCACTCCAGTGACCATGCCGAGCACCCCGTTCTTGTTCAGGCGCACGTGGTGATAGCCGGAAGGGAGCGGAAGAATCTGGTCGAGATGCTCACGTTCCACCCAAAGCTGAAATTCGCCAGGAGTGTCATCGATGTCTTCTCCGCGCTCAAACATCGTTACGATGACGACTTTGATACGGATCGGACCATCCGCCGCACCCCTCTGAGCGGAGAGATAGGCAGAACCGAGCCCGGATACCGCGAACGTAAGGACCAACTGCCTGGCAAGACTGCACATGAAATCTCCAACGTGTGACTACCTACATGTCAGACCGACATCTTTGTCCCGATCGATTCCCAATCCTGGCGTAGCCAGGCTTGATGGCGGAATAAATGAAATGAATACGCTCCTTGTAAGGCAGGAAAGAGCTCTTCATTGCATTGATCGTGATCCTCTCAAAGTCGTCCAGAGAGAGCCCAAATGTTTCTGCGGCTGCCTCAAACTCCTGGCTCATGGTGGTGCGGCTCATCAGGCGGTTGTCCGTGTTCAGCGTGACGCGGAACTTCTCCTGATAGAGAATTTTGAAAGGATGCTCCGCCAAACTGGGCGTGGCGCCGGTGTGAACGTTGCTCAGCAGGCAAATCTCGAGGGGGATGCGCTTGTCGAGGACGTATTGAGCCAGGTCGCCCAACTTCACTGCTTTGCCGTCCACGACGGCAATATCATCGATCAGCCGCGTGCCGTGCCCGATGCGGTGCGCCCCGCAATACTGAATCGCTTGCCAGATCGATTCTTTTCCGTACCCTTCGCCGGCGTGAATCGTGATGTTGAAGTTCTCGCGCTGGATGTAATGAAAAGCATCCACGTGCTTCTTTGCGGGATACCCGCCTTCTTCTCCCGCAAGATCAAAGCCCACCACGCCGCGTGCGCGGAAATCGACAGCCAGTTCCGCCATCTCCAACGAGGTATTCATGTTGCGCATCGCGCAAATGATTAAACCGGAGGCGATCCCGAAATCCTTTCGTCCCCGTTCCAATCCTTTCAAAACCGCCGAGACGATCTGCTGATGGGTCAATCCTTTCTGCGTATGAAAGACCGGAGCAAAACGAGTCTCGAAATAAACAACCCCATCTCGACTCAGATCTTCTGCCTGTTCGTACGCTACCCGCTGCAGCGCCTCTTCGGTTTGCATCACCGCGATCGTATGGGCAAAGCCTTCCAGATATTTCGCGAGACTCCCTTGATTCGCTCCGCGAAAGAACCATTGAGAAAGGGCATCAGGATCGTTCGTGGGCAGACCCGTGTATTTGACATCCCTGGCCAAATCTGTGATGCTTTGCGGCCGCAACACGCCATCCAAATGCTCGTGCAAAAGGACTTTGGGAAGACTTACCAGTAGATCTTTATCCAGTTTCACGAAATGCGGCTTTCTTTGCAGCAGCGGCCGTGTCCCACGAAGCAGGTGAGGCGTTGAAAAATGATACACCACTGGCGAATCCGATTCGCTTTGAAATCACCAGACAGCCCGTGTTGTACAATCCCAGCCCAGTCGAGATTGAGGGTAGCGCGCTGTCACGGCGCAAACCGCAGAGAAAAGTGTCCAGAAAGCGAATTATGCTTTGCGCCGGGCGCTTTTAACGGCGCGATCCCTTCCAATGATCCGTACGAGACGAACTTCATCGACGACGGCCAGCGTAGTATTCTCCGCCAGTCCTGGCAGAGGCGCGCGGACATTTTGCTGACGAAGATAACGGAAATAACCGAGCGCTCCTCCCTGAAGTTCACGTTCGATATCTTCAACGTGACTAACACCGCGAGTTTCGATATCCCGATTGACGACGTGACCCAGAACATCAACTTCAACGGCTTTCCGGCTGCAGGTCAATCTCTATACGTCAGCCCGACGCTGAGCGGCTTGGGCATCACGAACAAGACCATCGAAAGCCCGACACAGATCCAGATGTCGTTGAGCTTCATGTTTTAATTCCATCGCTAACGGGAAAGGGAATGGCAGGACATTTCGCTCCCTTATCTTCATTTTTTGGGATGGCAGGCTGAACATCAGCGACAACTTTTCGAAAGCCTGGAGGGCAGTCCTGGGCCATGTGCCGCAGAGACTCAGCGGTCACCCTAGCCCAATATCTTCGTTCCACACGGCAGGATTCGCGCGAATATACTCTCTCAACAGCGAGACGCATTCCTGTGAGTCGAGATCGATCACCTTGACCCCGAGCGAGCGCAGCCAGTCGACGCCGCCTTGGAAATTTCGGCTCTCTCCCACAATCACCGTGCTAAAGCCAAACTGTCGCACGAGCCCGCTGCAATACCAGCAGGGCGCCAGCGTCGTGACCATGATGAGCTTGCGATAGCTGCCCTGACGTCCCGCATTGCGGAAGGCGTCGGTCTCGCCGTGCAGCGAAGGATCGCCATTTTGTACGCGGCGGTTATGGCCGGCGCCTACGAGTTTGCCGCTTCCGTCAAAAATCGCAGCGCCGATGGGAATGCCCCCCTCCGCCAGACCCTTGCGAGCTTCCGCGATCGCCACTTCTAGCATTGCTGAATAATCGGAACTGGACATCGTCCTTGAATTATATGGGCAAGCCTGAAAGCTCGAACATTACCCACGGATATTGCCGAGCGGAGTGACTTCCACAGGAGAGGAGACCCATGCGGACAAAGCCATCTTCAGCCTCAGGCAGGAAAGTCTCCGGCACGGCCGGAGCAATTACCAGCATCTCGACAACCTCGCGACAGATTCAGTTTGGATTGAAACCGATTTGGTAGAACCCGCAACAATCGGGGCTGCAGATACCCGACGCCTCTCTACGCGGTCCGTGGAAAATTGAATACCGTAGTTGTGGAAACATTAGCAGGGAAGGCCGGCGCGTAACTTCCCCCACAGAGCGATTCGGAGCCCACGCCGCATCATAATTCGAATATGACACAACTACGGGTGAGGCGATGACGTATGGCACAAGGGAAAGGCAGCGCAAAACCTGATTTCAGGAACGGATTTCCGATGGGCCGATGTTCCTGATGGTGGGATGGCTTTGGGGCAGGCTGATGGCGAAGATGTGATCCTGGTGCGCTGGCAAGCTGGCAGTCGTCATCGGGGAATCCAGGGGTATCGGGACTGCGCGGCGCCAAAATCTTTAACGCGCGGAGATGCTTCCGTGACGATTGCTGTTTTCTTGTCTGACATACATAACCGTTCGTTTGAAACTTCGTATCTAAGACACACTTGCGCAGCTGGCGCCCTCTCAGAGCGGCCTCATCCAGTGCGCCGCGTCAGGAATCGTTCGCGTGAAGAAACGACAAATCCTCGTACCAATGCGGCGATCTCATCTGCAGCCGTATCCAATGCGAAATGACCGGCGTCGAGAATGTGAACTTGAGCGTTCGGCAGGTCCTGCCGGTACCGCTCCGGTTCGCCGAGGTCAAACGACAGATCGTACTTGCCCCAGATCACCAGCAGGCGCGGCTTCTTCTCGCGCATCCAGGCCTGCCATTCCGGGTAGGAGTCCACATTGGTTCGATAGTCGTAGAACAAATCACTTTGAATGTCGGGCTGGCCGGGCCGGTTGAGAAAGGCAAATTCGTCGGTCCAAAGATCAGGGTCGTAGCGATCCACGTTCGGATCGTTTCCGACATGACGGGTGCGCGTCGTTGCTAGAGAGCAGGTTTGTGCGAAGCGCGCTTTCGTTGGCAGCGCGATCGGCCCAAAAGGCCCGCCGTGCCTTCCAATTTGCCCCCAGGCCTTCGTTGTGCGCCACCGCGTCCTGGACGATGAGAGCCTCGACCCGGTCGGGATGGGCCAAGGCCATGCGGAAACCCACCGGGCCACCATAATCTTGCATGTAAAGCGTGTAATGCGAGAGCCCGAGGGCTTCGCTGAAGTGATTCATGATGTCGGCGTAGTGATCGAACGTATATGCAAATTGCTTCGGGTCTGGCCAGTCGCTGTGTCCGAACCCAGGGTAATCGGCTGCGACCAGGTGATAGCGATCGGAAAGCCGGGCGAAGAGCGGCTCGAACATTCGCGATGATGACGGAAGTCCGTGCATCAAGAGAATCGTTGGAGCGTCTTTCGGGCCGGCCTCTCTGTAGAAAATGGAGAGCCCATCTACCTGTATCGTGCGATGAAGAGTCGGGTACTTCATGGGACGTTCCTTTCCATGGGCTTGGGCCAGCAATTGAAATGATGTGGGCATCGCAGAAACCACCAATGCCATGCAGAGAACCTGCAAGCATCGGGTCCAACGGGGCAATTTAAAAAGACGCATCGTTCAGTTCCTCTTATGGCGAGCTCGTAGACCAGTCCTCGCTGTGCTTCTCGATTGCGTTGTTGGCCTACATTGTCCGCCAACCTCACATCGTCAGAACGACGCGGAACTGTGCCTTGCCGCTCATCATTCGCGCGTAAGCTTCGGCCGCCTTTTCGAGCGGATATGTTTCAATCATGGAACGCACGCCGGTTAGTTCGGCGAAGCGCAGTGTGTCCTCGGAATCGGCGGGTGTTCCCGCGGCCCAGCCTTGAATCGTTCGGCTTCCGCTAATGAGCTGTATTGGTGTGACCTCAATGGGATCAAATGTTGCACCCACAACCATGAGCTTGCCGTTCGGCCCCAGACCGTCGATCAGCTCGGACATCGCTTTCGAGCTTGGGGCCGTCGCTAGAATTACGCGCGCGCCGCCAAGCTCTTGCAATGCCTCCGCTGCGTTCGTCGATGTGCTATCGATGTACACGCTCGCTCCGAGTTTCTTGGCGACCCCCGCGTTTTCGGAGCCACGCCCGATCGCCGCCACCTTATAGCCAAACTTGTTCGCGAATTGAATTCCGAGGTGGCCCAGACCGCCGATACCCTGCACCGCAACCAGATCGCCTGGGAACGCGCCGCTGTGGCGCAGGGCGTTGAAGGTGGTAATTCCGGCGCAGAGCAGCGGCGCTGCTTCGGCGTCACTTAGACTCTCCGGCATCGCGACCAGTGCTTCGATGGGAGCCACCATGTATTCCTGGTATCCGCCGTCATAGCTGATGCCCGCAATTTTCAGATTCCGGCAATTGCGAAAATCCCCGCGTCGGCATTCGCGACAGGTGCCGTCCTGGCCGCCGTGCCAGCCAACACCGACGCGCTGCCCCTTTTTCCACTCGGAAACACCGGCACCCACTTCATCGATGATGCCCGCGACTTCGTGTCCTGGAACGCGGGGATACTGAATTCCGGGCCAAGCGCCTTCTTTCGTGAGCACGTCACTGTGGCAAACGCCACAGGCCTGCACCTTGATCCGGACGTGTCCCGCACCCGGCTCGGGAATCTCGCGCTCGACGATCTGGAAATCCGATCCGGGATTGGAGACTTGCGCCACCTTCATCGTTGCTACTGCGACTGTTGTCGTTGCCATAAATCCTCCTGTGAATTTCAGCGTTGTTGAAAGAACGTACTGCCACTTGGCGAGGCGACGACGCCACTCGCCGCGCCTTTACGCTGCTACCTCGAAAATGACTTCCAGTTCGACTGGGGTGCCGAGCGGAAGGCTTGCGACGCCATATACCAGGCGGCAAGGGCTCTTGTCTTTTCCGAAGACGTCTTGCAGCAATTCGGAAGCGGCGTCGGCGACTTTCGGCTGATCGCGGACATCTCCCGAAGTGGCCACCGACACTCCCAGGCGGACGATCCGCTTCACTTTGTCGAGCGATCCCAAATGCCGTCTCGCGACAGCGAGGACGTTGAGCGCCGCGAGGTGAGCTGCTTTGCACCCCGCTTCCACATCGAGCTCCGCGCCGACGCGCCCAATGAATTTCGCACCGTGGCCTTCCGTGGGAAGCATCCCGCTCAGAAAAAGCAGATTGCCCGTCTGCACCGCTTCCACATAGGTGCCGAACAGCTCAGGGGGCGCCGGGAGGTTAATGCTAAGTTCTTTCAACCGCCGTTCGGCGTTGGATGGCCGAGCGTTTTCGAGGGTTACTGGGTGCCCTTTCGAATTTACGTTCATTATCCCTCTCCTGTCCGATTGAAATCGATGTTGCCGCGCGTGGCGTGGAAATACGCGCACACAGCGTGTGTCCGTATTCCCACTCTCCATTAGCGCAGTGATCTGAACGCCATTCGGATCTCGTTACTGAACAGTCCCGGCTGTTCCCACGCTGCGAAGTGACCGCCCTTGTCTACCTCGTGGAAATAAATGAGCTTGTGATAATTGCGCTCAGCCCAGCTTCGCGGCGCGCCATATATCTCGTTTCGCTCCACAAGTTCTCTAACTAACTTGAGCTTGGCTGCACGGTCCTCTTCGTAGGTGATGTCGAAGAAAGAAAACTCTCGCAGTTCAGCTTCCGTATAGCCCACCATGTTCTGAAAGACGGTGCTTGCGGCGAGGTAGTGACCGTCGAGATCAGCCATCGTGATACCGATTGCCGAGCTCTCAAAGGCGGTACGCCACCGCTGTGCGCGCGTGAAAAAATCATACCTCTTATGTTGCTGGTTTGCAGGAGAGATCTGCTTGGTCGAAATCGTCACGGGAGCCTGGTGTTCTACGGCGAAGTCGGCTTTACCCTCGTTCGTGTGCTTTCTCGACGTTGGCTGTAGCCGAGGTGCCATCCTGACTGCCTTCCCGCTCATGACCGGCGTAGGACACGGCGCAATCCTGCCAGAATTCTGAGGGAAACGGTGTCGAGGTCAAGTCTGAGCAAGGCACTTATGCCCACAAGTTTGCATTGGGGTGGCAAATCTTGTCAATAAACCTACTATCCAAGGTGGGGACAAGAATCCGGGAAAAGACTTTGCCTAGTTCAGAGCCTTTCGGTCTGTTCATTCGATGCAAATACCAACCGGGAAACTACTTCATTCGTGGACACAAGGGTTTATTGGGACCAATGCGGATGCATTAGTTCCGGATTGCTCCGCCGCCCCTAACAGCGCAGCACGCAACCCCCCCATGGGCGCTAAGAGCGGCGCCACTCTTCACTTGGTCGAAGTCATCTGCGGCGTTTGTTCCCTGATCTTTCCAGAGTAGATGATGAATTTGAACGGGTCGGTATTCTGGTGCTTCTCCATCAGCTTGAGGTATACAAGCCGTTTGACATTTGCTACAGAGCTGCTGCGCTCGAACCTGTCTCCGGCCGATTCAAGCAGAGAGGCTGCGAGCTCGTACTTGCCGTCCGCGGTCAATCGTTCCACTGTCTTGACCAGCTGTCTTTCCGACACGCCGAGGTAGTCGACCATGAGCTCTGCGTGGTCTGCACGGGTGAGATGTTCGAGGCCTTGCAAGTCCGGCTGCCAATAGCCGACGTTCTGATCATAGAGACGGTCGATGACGTGTTCGCGCAGGATAAGGTATGGCTGGTAGACATCGGGCTGGTCGTTGAGCAGGCCCGGGGGAATCAGGTTTGCCTGATGTATCGCGCCACGCTCATCGCCTTGGCGCGTCGCGGTCAGGACCTGCTCGCGCAACCATGGCAGATCTATTTTGAGTTGCGCCAGCATAGAGGCAGAGGCAAAATTCCGCGTCAGCGGCTCGTGGCCATGAAGCAGATACCGCGGATTCTTTTGTACCACGATATCGATCGCATCCATCAGCCCCTGAAGGTCGCCCTCCTCGACGAACGGTGCACCCAGATAGGGCATGATGAAGTCGCCGACAAACAGGACGCCTTCATCCGGCAGGTAGATGAACATCGCATCGTGAGTTTCGCCTCCTTGCACAGGAATGAGCTCGATGCGTGTTCCCCCGATCTTCAGCTCGGTGCGGCGATCGATGATGAGGTCCGGCTTGAAGCTCCGTACGTTGTCGAGGCTGAAGGCTTCGCCGAAGAATTGCTTGTCGAACACGCTCGGCGCACTGAGTTCGTGGGCGATCTCTTCTCCGTAGTTGCTCCTTGCGTAGAAGTGCAAGCGGGGATTTAGGGCACGGAAATACGTGTGTCCGCCAACGTGATCCCAGTGGGAGTGTGTGATGAAAACCGTCGTCAGTTCCGGCAAGTTAGGCGCATACGCTCGCAGTGCCTCGTAGGCGGCCTTGGCAGAGTCCGGGCGCGTACCCGCATCGATGCCGATTAGTTCTCGCCGATCGTCCGACACCACAAAATAGTATTCGGTGAACTCGAAACCCGAGAGCGCATATACGCGGCCCGGCACGATCTCGGCGATGCGCCGCGGGGAAAAAGCGTGCCCGGATGCGACCTCCTCCGAAAAAGGAGTTATCAGCGTAATCGACCGATTAAAGTCCTTGTAACCAGTCCGCCGCAGATAGTCCTGTGCTTTGACTTGCTCTCCGTCTGCGAGGGCCAGCTTTCCAAGGTAGTAGTAAACTTCTCGTAACCACCCTGAGTGTGGCGCGTTGTCAGCGTTCGCCACGCACCATGCCAGCTCGTCCTGCGCTGCGTTCTTCTGATGGAAGCGGCCTGGAAGCTGAGCATGGACGATGCCGGATATCCAGTTCACCGCGAAAACTCGCCCTCCGGAAAGCTGCTTGGCTTGTTCCAGTATCGCGATGACGTCTTTCACGTAACCCACTCGATGGAGTAACGGGACGGAAGATGCATGCTGAGCTCGCAACAATCCGATGGCGCTCAGATAGAGCGCCTTTTGAACGTCCGTCAGGCGAGGTCCGAATTCCTTCAGCCGCGCGGAGAAAAACTCTGCACCCTCGCCCTGCAGGTTCGCGTTCGAATACTGCGCCATGAGCAGAAACAGCAATTGTGGATCTCGCGGCGGTGCCATGCTATTCACAGCTTTCAAGTATTCGAGTTCCGGGCGAACGGAGCTTGCCCCACCGTGATTCCCGGGGCCTGGGCGAGCGGGTGTCACTCGCAGCTTGGCTAGGAGAACTCCGAATACCAGCAGCGCGGCCAACAAATAGATAGCAGTTCGCATAAATGAGTTCCTTTCCGGAGGGTTTCAATTTCCCATCTCACTAGATGTATATACATCTATAATCGATACAAAAATTTACGCCGCCATCGCGGCTTCTGTTATTCGCGAGACCGTCTGCTTCATGCTTTTCCAACCCTCGTTACCAAGTTCTCTCCGCAGTCGCCGTTCCGCACGCTCCCAGTACCATTGAGCCTCTGCCATTTTTCGCTTGCCTCCTTGCGTGAGACGGAACAGGCGCTCCCGCCTGTCCTTTCCGCGCCTCACGCGAACCCAACCCTGCTTCAGCAACAGCCCCAGCGTCCGCGTCAACGTCGTACTATCCATGGTAAAGCCCGCGCTCAGCCGCTTTTGATTGGCCTCTTCAGTCGCAGCCAGCGCTGTAAGCAGGCCGAATTGCGTGATTTCCAGTCCTGCCTTCCTCAGTTCCTGGTCATAGATCCGCGTTACCACTCGAGTGACGCGCCGCAGGTTCTGACACGCGCAGGGCAAGTCAAAGAGCGCTGCTGCCGGGTGCTTTTCAAGTGCCTCTGGGATCATAGTATATGTATATACATCTGTTGTTTCCTTTGTCAAACCAGGATTGCGTTCCTTCATTGGAGCGAGACTCCCCGAAAGAAGACACTTTTGCACGGTTCGCAATTCGTCTCATCGATGATTCCCGACGGTTTGTCCGGCGATCCGGTAGTAATTAACTGCCAATCGTTTCTCATCAAGGTTTCCCACTCGCTACGGGTGCGCACCACTTCGGCAGCATCACTGCCAAAGAATGTCAAATCGTTTGATTTGGTGAGCATTTCCGACGTTGTCGCGAGGTCCTTTCGTTCATAAGCTTGCCAGAACCAGACTGACGTGCGAAAGACCTCCGCTTTGTCTCTTTCAAGGTCCTCCGCGCTTCTCCTGTGAGTTGCGCAGGAAATCAGAAATATTAAAGTCGAGCGAAGCAGGATCAGCTTGGTCGTAAAGAACGTCTCGCCTTTGGGTCGCTTCGATTTTCTCAAGCAGGATTCCAGTCGTTGCGTCCTGCGATCCTCCCAGATATTCGCGACCTCGTGGCTGTGAGACAGCAAACTAGGCTTTCCGTTCGGGCATTCAGCCTGTTACGCCGCAGGCGTGCATCATAGTTGCAAACCGAACAGCCGCCCGAACTCAGTTCGTCCTAAAATAGTTACGCGCACCGCACGAGAGCCGCGCGTCAGCGCTATCCACTTCAACTCCTCGAACTTGGAAAGCAAAGCGGCTCCTAATGCACCTGCCACATGAGGCCGACGCTCGCTCCAATCGAGGCAGCAGCGCGCAACAGGGCGCCTTCGCGTCCGAAGCGCCTTTAGATCAATGCCAATGGAGTCAAGAAAGGCTGCGCTCTTGGATGTGGGGGGGAACTCGGTACCGCTTAAAATCAGCACTCCGTTGGCTATCATCTTGTCAGCTATTTCTACGGACAGACGACCGGCCAGATGGTCATAGCAGGTGCGCGCGAATTTCAGAGCTGGCAGTTGCGTAGCCCGGCCAGTGGCTTCGGGGAAGACACAGACCCGTGTCATCGCTTCAATAAATTCGGCTACTTGCGAGCCGGACAGCTTGAAATATCTGTTGCGTCCCCGTTTCTCCACCTGCAACAGTCCGCCCTTGACGAGTTGTGCTAGATGAGCGCTTGCAGCCTGCGGGGAGACGTTTGATTGGAGCGCCAGTTCCCCTGCTGTCAATACTCGAGCATCCATGAGCATCATCAGCATGGATGCACGGGTCGGGTCAGCGAGTACACGCGCCAGTTGGTGCAGAGGGATGTTCATGAGGTGCATTAAACCTTCCGCGCCAACAGCAATGTTTCAGGCAACGCTGAACAATCCCGATTGGTTTCAGCAGTAAGGTATGTCGAGAGCTGTACACCGCGACAGCCATTAACGTATTGAGGAGGCACGCACACCATGTCCAGTCGAAGGGTTGGCACGATGATCGTCGCCGGCACCGTGGGTGTCGCTTTGCTATGCCACGCGCAGAAGTCCGAGCCGATTCCGCCAGACATGATGGGTAGTCCCGGCACAATCGTCGGATTTGTGCGTGATACGGCCTGCCTCTTGCGCAACAAGAGCGCTTCCGTGGCCAAAGATGCGGAGAGCCGGAAGTGCATAGTCCAGTGTGTCCGGGCGGGGTCCCCGCTGGCGATTCTCACAAAATCAGGGGAGCTGTACATGCCGCTCTCTGCTCAGCTTCCAGATCGCGACCAACGCCGCCGATTGCTGCCCTACGCAGGTAAGTATGTACGAGCAACGGGACGACTGTTCGAGCGCGGTGGAACCCACGCAATCAGTATCGAAAAAATCGAAATCGTACCGGGTTGGTGAAAACCACTCCGCTGGGCACAAACAAAGTCCCGACACGAGAGTTGCTTCAACCCTCATGCGGGAGTTTCGTGGTTTTTACTTGCTTCCATCCTTCCGCATACAAGTCGGCTCTCGTTGCGAGGTAACCCGGATATCGGCGTCGCGCTTCTTCGATAACTGTTCGATGAAGCGTCACGAGCGCAATCGGCTCAGTCGTCTCTGCGAGAACCTCACCGGTCGGCGCAACCGCGAAGGATGGCCCGCCAAGTGGCACGCCCGATTCGGCGTGCGGTCGGGCCACGGAGAGGACGTACGCACAGCTCGTGATCGCGTTGGCCATTAAGATCGTCTTCCACCGTTCGAAGGTTGCTGCTTCCGTGGCGCGAGGAGCGACGATTATCTCTGCCCGAGTGCGCCGAGAAGACGCGAGCCTTCCGGGCGGTTGACATCGGAGCAGATCTGAAGGCCGATGCGCATCGAAAAGGCTTCTACGACAGATGGAAGGGCATCACCTGGCTCGTAATGACGAGTCTCCCAGAAGCCGGGTTCCTCTGGGAGGTACAGCTTGCGGTACGAAGCGACGAGCACACCCGATCGATCAAACACCAGTGCCGTGTTATGTCTTCGTCTCGACTTGGGGTCCCGGACAATCGCGCCACCGATAATGGCGATGCCAGCGGCGCGTGCAGCGTCGCTCAATGCCTGATGTCGTGGGCCACCTGGTGCCTCCGCGTCATCTTCTTGCGGTGTCTCGGTTGCCGGCGACCAGGGGTTCAGCGGCAGCTCCGGCAACACCGCTAGGTCCGCCCCTTGTGATCGCGCGCGTATCAACGAATCGCCGAGTCGGCGGGCATCGGCGGGGTATGTGAAAATGTCGCTGATTAAGGCAACCGATAGGCTGACCATGGCAGGATCGCCCTCCCATTCTGCTTATCTGGCATTGCGCGTGACCCCCGGTGAAAGTTCCCGTAATGCTGCAACCAGGTGGTCGATGTCTTCAAAGGTGTTAAAGATGTGCACTGACACTCGCAAGCCCCTTCCTCTAGCAGAAACAATAATCCTCTTCTCGGCCAAAGATTTCACAACATCTGGCGCGTTGCACATTTCGATGATTGTAATGCCGGAGCGTTGCTCCCGCGCTCGTGGTGACGCGACTCGCAGGCCTTCATCGTCGAGCCGCTGATGCAGGTAGTCGGTCAGTTCGTGAATGCGTTGTTCAATCCGAGCTGCGCCTACCTCCTCAAAGAGCGAG
>QIAN01000105.1 GCA_003225005.1 Acidobacteriota bacterium
AATCGCGGTACGCAGCCAACGCGCCGTTTGTTCCGCCGCACTGGATGCGTAGATTCTCTCTTCGAAATCAGGCGTCGCGTACTTTCGCTTGTGTAGCTTAGGCGCTTTAGCCCCGTTGAGCTTGGCACCGCCCCTTCGCATATCTTGCGTCCCGGCTGTTTTGCCGGAAGCGCGGCATCTTTCTCTTTCCCGCTTTTCTGTTCTGCTTTTTTTGTTCTGCGCTTGTCTTTGTGTAGGGGCAGGGACTTTAGTCCGCCCCTCTTTCTTTTTCTTTCCTGGTGAGGTGAATCGGTTGGCGTGCGCAGAGAGAAATCTCTCTTCTCTGGCTCTTCGATCCGCGTAATGAATCCAAGGGACGAAGAATGCCCGACGGGAGGCGAAGCAGTCGCTGCTTAGGGGCCTTTGGGGTGGTAAACAGGGACGGAGACGGAACCGACCGCACCGCTTGCAAGGTCGCGGACGACTACGCGCAGCTTCTTTGCTTTAGGACCTATATCCAGAGTCTTTGGGTAGAACCAACCTTGCGTGGCGGCGTCCCTATAGGATTCTGGAAATAGCGCTAGATCCAGGTGGTCGTCGATTCCTTCCAGGACGCGGCCATCATTGGCCAATTGCACGAAGGCGACATCGAGGTTAGCCCGCCAGCGTCCGTCGATGTACGCAAAATGGATTTCCTGAGTGTCGAGCTTCACCACGACGTCTTGCTCAAACCATTCCAGCGGATTGGAGGAAACGTTGAGCGTGACTGCAATCCCCGACCACTCCAGCATGCCCTTCGCGGCATCACGCAGAGAGCTGTCCGAGTCCTCCGGCCGCGGTTCATCCGCGGCGAAGTATCCCTTGCGGCAGAGTATGGAGAGTCCCTTGCGCCGCAGCCTGACCTCGACGTGGTGATACTTGCCGTCCCAGGCGCTGTCGCCGGGATGGTAGCCCAGCAGGTATTCCACTCGTCCCTCTTCCGCCACTTCTCGCAGAGGCTCATCCAGACCATTGGCGCCGTAGTAAGCGCGGCCTCCCGTCTCCGATGCCAGAAGGTCCATGAAGCTCCGCTCGCCCAGCAAGTTAACCGCAGAGCCTGTCGTGAGGCCCTTTGCGTCCATTGGGTACACCGAAATATTCGCATTGCTCATGTCGCGCGCGAGCGCACGCAACTGGCTATAGTGGCCCTCCGGGTTGGCGAACTCCGGCACAGGCAGCATCGCCCCTGGAATCGGATTGACGGCGTTGCGCTCAGCGGCCATCAATGCGGGATTGAAACCGGTCACTAAAGAAGGAAAAATCGGAGAAATCCAAATAACGTTCTTCCTGGCCGGGTTGCCCTCCAAATGGTGAGCGATGCCTTGGAACGCTTCCTTCACAAGTTCCCTGCGCAAATCTTCCGTGAGGTCCGTTTTCCGAGTGATCTCTCCCCCTCCCGCCCACGAGTCTTCCATCGTCTGGGCAGTCTCTGGTTTGGCGCCGACTGGCGAAAGCTTGGCTTTGAGTTGGCCGGCCCCAATCGTCTTTGCCGCGGCAATCAGTGCCGCCGAGTCGTCCGTAAAATCTTGCATGACAACCACACCTTCTAACCTCAGTGCGTATAACGCCAGTTGCTGACCCGGCTGCAGCTTACCGAGAAACTTCAGCACGTCCAGCCGGGCAGACCGAAGCGCCGCGCGGTAATAGCCCGCTCGCGCGTCCTGCAGGAGCATTTCGTCCACCAGCACGATGGTCACAGTGGGAGGAGTCTCGCCAGGTTGCCCGGGTCGGTTGGTAAGTACGAGAGACGGCGCGGCGGACCGTGCGCCGGCAGCAGGGGCGGAGGCAACGGAGAAATGGGAGAGCTTCTGTTCGCGCCCATTGTCGAACACTTCGAAATCGTCTCGCGAGAGATCGCTGACCGGCCTTCTGTGGTTATCTAGAACTACCACATTGAGTTGGACCAGCCTGGTGGTGGTGCGAATGACCGGGACATCGCGGTTTTGCGCACGCAGTGGAACAGCGCGCAGGGCAAGCAACAGGGACAGAATCTCGACGATATTCAGTGTGAGGCGAGCCGCAGTACTCATGGGGAGCCATTAATTCATCGAGAGTCTCTCTAATTGGGACGCGGTAAAAAGGCTCCCGGTTACAAGCTCAACATTCCGCAGTCTGCCGCAGATAGGAAAGCCGAGAAAGTGTAGGGGCGGGACTTTAGTCCGCCCTCTTTCCTTTTCCGTTGTCGTGGCGGGTCTTTAGACCCGTGATTTCTCCTTCTTTTGGGGGTGTCGAATAGATTTTCCCGAAATCGGCAAAAGTAAAATCAATGTAAGCTGAAAATTCGCAGCCTAATTCAACCAGGGTGCCGCACCCTTCGGGGTCAAGGGTGCGGTTTTTGACTTTTCTTTCTTTTCTGTTC
>QIAN01000106.1 GCA_003225005.1 Acidobacteriota bacterium
GAGCGGTCTCTTTCAGATCGTGATGGCCTAACAGGATCTGGATGGTATGCAGGTCGGCGCCGGCTTCAAGCAGGTGCGTGGCGAAGCAGTGACGGAGCAGGTGGGGATACACCCGCTTCTTAATCCCGGCACGGCGGGCGGCATACTGGCAGGCGTGGCGTGGGGTCTTGGTATCGATGGGCCGAGCACCGGTGTGCCAGCGATTACCGGGAAACAGCCAGGTGCTGGATTTTTTTCGCAAGCGCCGCCAGTGTGAGCGGAGTTCGTCGAGCAGAACGGGACTGAGCATTACGTCGCGGTCTTGGCGACCCTTGCCACCTTGGATGTGAATCACCATCCGTCGGCTATCAATGTCGCTGACCTTCAAGCGAGTCAACTCCGCGTCCCGAACACCGGTGGCATAGAGGGTCATGAGGATAGTTCGATGAAATGGTGTGCAAGCCGCATCGATGAGTTGGGCCACTTCTTCTTGACTGGGAATGGTGGGTAAGCGGTGCGTCTTCTTAGGGTAAGGAGTGTCGGTGCCGCTTGTGGCGAGTGTTCTAACGACGCGCGAACCGTCAAGCGCTCGTATTCCTTCACCTGCAACAGCAACGAGCGGCCGCTTCCGGTGCGTGGCCGACGGGAGGTACTTCCACGCCGCTGGAGGACACGAGGCAAGGGAGCTCCACCGCGTCATTGGGATCGAGATCCTCGAGCGAATTGAGGTTGCGAACCGTGAGCGGTATCAAGACAGGCCGCTCCGATTGTAAGGCTTGCAACGCTAGCACTGCGATTCGCTCATAACCGGAAAATTCTGAGTAAAGTTCCAGGCTCTCCTGGCGCTGCATCCCCGCTGTTGCTTCAATGCTGAAGTAGGAAGCGTTTCGCTCACGCAGGTAGCTCTCACAAATTTCGATAAGGTCCGCATTGGAAGCTCGCGCGAGCTTCTCGAATAACACAGTATTCATGGCTGCGATAGCCTGGCCGCGTGATCTCCCGTTCCGCCGCGTATTTTCATACGCGGCCTTGGGAAAGTAGTAGAAGTAGAGATACTCGGTTGGCAGCAGAGCGAGTTTTTGAATGAAGTCGACGGGAAACAGTCCATGGCGGTAGCACTTCCGAATCAGCTCGGGCGAGGAGAGAATTATGGGCAGGAGTTCCGTCCCTTCCGCGTCGCGGATGGAGCGCACCCAGCCAAGATGATTCAGGCCAATATAGTCGAACCTGAGCTCGAACGGGTTCCGGTCCAGCGCTTTGGCGATAGACTCGAAAGTCTCCAACGCCGTGTCGCACACGCCCAGAATACGGACTCCAGAATGATTCAAAATTCCCTGCGAGATGATCCCCACAGGGTTTGTAAAATTGCAAGCTCAGGCCAGCGCAACCATTAGCTGGAATAATCCACACGCGTGAGAGAGAATATTAGGTTCTGTATGTGCTGAGGAGGACGTTGTGCTCCGGCAACGAGCTCGGCGGACTGGCACGTCCACTGAGTCCCGCAACAGGGTTGCGTGCGTATGTATGGGCATGCCGCGGCGTAACGCTTCCACGCCTTCGTTAGAATCTCGTCTTTACTCACGAATGAGCTGCCTGGATCAACCGTGTCAGCGAAGGGTAGTGAGGCCTCAGTTGTTCAGTGCCGGGAGATATTCAGATGACCGCTGCCACGATGAGTTTGGAATCAACCAGTAAGAATCAGCAACTTGTGCAATGGGTGGAAGACGTGGCGCGGCTGTGCACGCCCGATCGCGTCCATTGGTGCGATGGTTCGCCAGAAGAATATGAGGCGATGCTGCAGTTGATGGTCCTGTCTGGTGTCGCCATTCGGTTAGATCCGGCAAAACGTCGGAATAGCGTGCTGGTCCGCTCGCATCCTGCCGACGTGGCCCGCGTGGAAGACCGAACTTTCATTTGCTCGCGAACCCGGGATGATGCGGGCCCGACAAACAATTGGGAAGACCCGGTGAAGATGAAACAAAAACTCACCGAGCTTTATGCCGGCTCGATGGCCGGCCGCACGATGCACGTGATTCCCTACAGCATGGGCGTGATGGGTTCCGCGATTGCGAAGATTGGGATTGAAATCACTGATTCGCCGTATGTCGTTACCAGCATGCACATCATGGCGCGGGTGGGTAGCCGCGTGCTCGAGCTGCTGGGCGAGAACGGTGAGTTCGTCCGCGGACTGCATTCCGTGGGCGCTCCGCTCGGCCCGGACGAGCAGGACTCTACCTGGCCCTGCAACATGGGCCACAAATACATCTGCCATTTTCCCGAAACGCGTGAGATCTGGTCTTACGGCTCTGGTTATGGTGGCAATGCCCTGCTGGGCAAGAAATGCCACGCCCTGCGGATCGCTTCGGTTCAGGCGCGCGACGAAGGCTGGATGGCGGAGCACATGCTGATTCTGAAGCTCATCAGTCCATCAGGCCAGGTGAAGTATATGACCGGAGCCTTTCCTTCGGCTTGCGGCAAAACGAACTTGTCAATGCTGATTCCGACAATCCCGGGCTGGAAGGTGGAGACTATTGGGGACGACATTGCGTGGATGAAGTTCGGGTCGGATGGGCGCCTCCATGCCATCAATCCGGAATATGGCTTCTTCGGCGTGGCTCCGGGCACGAGCATGAAGTCGAACGCCAATGCCATGCTCACGATGGCGAAGAACTCCATTTTCACGAATTGCGCGATGACCTCCGGTGGCGACATCTGGTGGGAGGGCATGACGGAGGGAAAGCCAGCCGAACTGGTCGATTGGCTGCGACGGCCATGGACGGCTGGTTCGGGACGTAAAGCGGCGCATCCCAACGCCCGGTTTACGACCCCGGCGAAGCAATGTCCAGTGATCGCTCCGGAGTGGGAGGATCCGAAAGGCGTGCCGATCGATGCGATCCTCTTCGGCGGACGACGGGCGGGAGTGATTCCGCTGGTGATCGAAGCTTTCAACTGGCAGCACGGCACATTCCTGGGCGCAACCGCCAGCAGTGAGACCACCGCCGCGATAACGGGTAAGATTGGCCAACTGCGGCGCGATCCAATGGCCATGCTTCCATTCTGTGGCTACCACATGGGAGACTACTTTTCGCACTGGCTCCAGATGGGACGCCTCGCTGACGCTTCCCAACTGCCGAAAATCTATTATGTCAACTGGTTCCGCCAGGAGAAGGGCAAGTTCCTGTGGCCGGGCTATGGGGATAACAGCCGAGTTCTGAAGTGGATCTTCGAACGCTGCGACGGTAAGGTACACGCCAAGGAGACGCCTATCGGCATGCTTCCCGAAGCCGCGGACCTCGATACCAAGGGATTGGATATACCTGCATCCGCGCTGGAGCAGTTGTTGCGTGTCGATATTGAAGGATGGCTGGCCGAGGCAGCCTCGATCCGGGAATACTTTGCCAAGTTCGGCGACCGTCTTCCCGAAGGATTGCAACTTGAGGTGAAGAAACTGGACGAGCGTCTGCGGAAGGCGACGCCGTAGCAACGGACAAGATGGCTCTGATCCGGCCCACGGAAATTCTGCTCTGGCGTCGCCCTATCGGCTATTTCGTTCTTCCTCCCTCGGTCTTGAGCTTGTCGCTGGCTCCGGCCTGCGCGGCGGCCAGGCGCGCAGTCAGTACCCGAAAGGGCGAACAGGCAACGTAATCCATCCCTATGGCATGGCAGAACTCAACCGAGGAGGGGTCGCCTCCGTGCTCGCCGCAGATGCCGACCTCGAGATGAGGACGGGTCTTGCGTCCGCGTTCGATTCCGATTCGAACCAGCTCGCCCACACCGTCGCGATCAATGACTTGAAAAGGATCCTGCTTGAGTATGCCTTCGTCAAGATAGATGGGCAGGAACCTGTTGATATCGTCACGGGAGAAGCCAAACGTCGTCTGGGTGAGGTCGTTGGTTCCGAAGCTGAAAAATTCCGCCGCTTTGGCGATTTCATCCGCCACGAGCGCAGCGCGCGGCAACTCGATCATGGTGCCGACGAGGTAATGAACGGTTTTCCCCTTCTCCTTGAAGACTTCGTCGGCAACGCGCCGGACGATAGTGCCTTGGTTCTCCATTTCTTTTACGGTTGCGACGAGCGGAATCATGACCTCAGCGTGCGTCTTCACGCCTTCCTTCTCGGCATCAACGGCAGCCTCAAAAATGGCACGCGCCTGCATTTCGGTGATCTCGGGGTAGGTAATGCCGAGCCGGCAGCCGCGATGGCCAAGCATGGGGTTGAACTCGTGTAATTGCTCAACCCGGCGCAGCAGCGAAGGCAGGACCTTCTTCAGATCGCCAGCTCCTTTGGCGCCGAAGTCACGATATTTTTCAACCAGCAATTTTTTCTGCCGGGTATCAGCATGGGAGAGGACGGCGATGTCGTGGATCAGTTCCTCGCGCTTCGGAACAAATTCATGCAATGGCGGATCCAGGAGACGGATCGTTACCGGCAGGCCATCCATCGCGCGGAACAGGCCGACGAAGTCCCTGCGCTGCATGGGCAGAAGCTTCTTCAGCGCGGCACGACGGTCTTTTTCATTGTCGGCCATGATCATGGCGCGCATGTGCTGAATTCTGTTCTCCGCGAAAAACATATGCTCGGTGCGGCAGAGTCCGATACCTTCGGCGCCAAACGCGCGCGCCTGTATCGCGTCACGGGGGATGTCCGCATTGGCGCGCACCCCTATTTTGCGAAAGGGTTCGGCCCAGCCCATCAGTTTCTGCAAGTCAGCATTATCGGCAGAGGCCTCCACCGTATTCAGCTTGCCCTTGATAACCCGGCCGGTGGTGCCATCGAGCGAGATCCAGTCACCCTCATGAAACACCTGGCCCTTCGCCCGCATCTCGCGAGCTCTTTCGTTTACTTCGATATCGCCAGCACCCGCCACACAACATTTCCCCATTCCGCGAGTAACGACAGCCGCGTGACTAGTCATGCCTCCTCGGGAAGTAAGAATCCCGGCGGCGACTTCCATGCCATGAATATCTTCGGGCGTAGTCTCAGCACGCACCAGGATTACCGGAGTTTTCTTCTGTCCGTGACCGGCTTTCTCGACCGCGTCGTCAGCCGTGAAAACGATCTGACCCACTGCCGCGCCCGGGGATGCCGGCAATCCCGTGGCCAATACTTCAACCTTGGTGGTCTTCTCATCCAGCGTAGGCACTAGGAAGTCATAAAGTTGATTGGGATCGACGCGGAAAATGGCTTCATCCTCGGTGATCAATCCTTCATTCACCATTTCGATGGCCACTCGTACAGCAGCACGGCCGGTGCGCTTGCCATTGCGAGTCTGCAGCATGTAGAGCTTGCCGTCCTGGATGGTGAATTCGAAATCCTGCATGTCGCGATAATGTTTTTCCAGCCGAGTGGTAATCTCTCGCAGCTGTTTGTAAACCTCCGGCATGACCTTCTGCAGTTCGAGAATCGGAACCGGCGTGCGGATGCCCGCGACTACATCTTCGCCCTGCGCATTCATCAGGAATTCACCATAGAACTCCTTGGTGCCGATTGCGGGATTACGGGTGAAGCCAACACCCGTACCGCTGGTCTCGCCCAGGTTGCCGAAGACCATCGCCTGCACGTTGACTGCTGTGCCCAGCATGTCATCGATGTTGTTGATGCGCCGATAGTGCTTGGCGCGCTCGTTCTGCCAGGAACGGAACACCGCGTCGCGGGCCATGATGAGCTGTTCGTGCGGGTCTTGCGGGAAGTCGCGCTTGGTATGGTTTTTGACGACTTTCTTGTATTCGCCGATGATTTCTTTCAGCGCTTTGGCATCGAGATCGGTGTCAAGCTTGGTTTTCTTCTGTTTCTTTTTGGCGTCGAAGACTTCGTCGAAAGCGGACTTGGGTATCTCGAGCACAACATTGCCGAACATCTGGATGAGACGCCGGTAAGAATCGTGGGCAAAACGCGGATTGCTGCTAAGGCGAGCCAGCGCCTCCACGCTTTGATCGTTGAGACCGAGGTTGAGAATCGTGTCCATCATCCCCGGCATGGAGAATTTTGCTCCCGAGCGAACGCTGACCAATAGTGGGTTCTCGCCCGAACCCAGTTTCTGCTTCTGCAGTTGCTCGAGGCGGCGTAGTCCGTCTTCGGTCTGCCGATTCACCTCCGGAGACACCTTGCCTCCGCTACGCATGTATTCACGGCATGCTTCCGTCTGGATGGTGAAGCCGGGAGGCACGGGCAGTCCGGCATTGGTCATTTCAGCCAAGCCTGCGCCCTTGCCACCCAACTCATTTTTCATCGTGCCGTTGCCTTCGGCTTTTCCATCAGCGAAAAAATAGACGTACTTCACGGGGCTCACGCCGGCTTGCTCTGCTTGCGTTTCAGGCAGTGTGTAAGTGCTCACGGATTTGTCCTCTTGGGAAACTGGATTATGAATTCGAGCCTCATGCTTTATGATGCTTCGTTCGCTCGAGCGATCTCCCGCAACGTGGGGAGAGAAAAGGCCCCCTGGGAAGGCTATCCAGGAGAGCTATCCAGTGTACCCGATTTGCTCCGTGCTGGTCGTGACTGCGTCGGGGAGAGCGGAGACGGTTCATTCGTGCAGAATATGTCGGCGATCGACTGGCTGGACTCGCGCTCTCCAGCGCTAACGCAAAGCGACAAAGAAGTACACGGTGATGGCGATGCCGATGGCGATCACAAGGCCACGGACCTTCTCAGAATCGACTTTCTGCACGTAGTGCGCACCGAACCAGCCCCCGATGAGGGCACCCGCGATCATCACCGCGCAGCGCGACCACAACACGGCGCCAGCCAGAATGAAGGTGACTACTGCAGCGGCGTTGATCACGGCGGCAAGCAGCGTCCTGATCGCACCCATGGCGTGAATGTCACGCATCCCCAGCGCGGCTAGCATTGCCAGCGTCAGGAAACCGATGCCGGCGCCGAAATATCCACCATAGACTGCAACCAGCAATTCCACGATCGAAGTTATTGTGATCGCCCGCCATGATATCTCCCGTAAATCATCAATGACGGCGGTCCTGCCGGTTATTGCGCGGACCCTGCTGCCGAAGGTGAACAGCAAAGTGCCACCCAGCAGTAGCCAGGGAATGAGGTGCAGAAAAGTGCGTTGCGGGGTTTTGAGCAATAGCAGCGCCCCGGCAAAACCTCCAGCAATGCTGGTTACGAGCAGTGGGATCAGCAGGCGCGGCGGTGCGTTCAGCCGTTTTAAGTAAGCGATGGTACTGGCCGCCAACCCCGGCCAGAGCGCAACCGTGCTGGTTGCGTTGGCCTCTACCGCCGGAACCCGCATGAATAATAGTGCCGGAAAGGAGATGAAGCTTCCGCCACCCGCAATTGCATTCAGCGTCCCGGCAATTCCGGCAGCGAAAAACAAGATGATGGCCTGACTGAAGTGCAAACACCTTTTGTATCAGAAAAAGCCCGACGCCGAGAAGCGACGCAGCAGCGGCAACGGTGCAGCACGGGCATGGGTCGGCGTCGAAGCGCCGCGCTTAAGCGGCCGGTTTTTGTCTGGCGCTGTGGCCCACAGCCACCAGGAAAATAGCACTCTTGCCTTCGGCATGGGGAGAGAAGAATTGGATCACGTCGTCGTCGTAAAAAGTGAGGCCGGTGGCGCCCAAGCGTTGGGCATAGGCCGCCAGATACAGTTTGCCACCGATGATGCCGGCTTCTAGCTGGACGGCGCGGTATCCGCGATTGCCAAAGTGCTGCAAAATCAGTCGCAGATCCGCCAGGAAAAAGATGTCCACGGCGGCATCGGCTGGCAACTGCTGCTCCAATCCCAGATAGCCGGCTTGGGCGCGAAAATCTCCTTTCTTCAGACACTCCAGTAGTCCACGGTCGTGGTGAAAGACATAAGCTCCGGCGTCGAGATCTTCTACGGCATGGGCAATCACGTAAAGTTGGTTGAGCTGAGATCCCATGGGATCGAGAAAGTCGGCCGGCACTCCGCGCGTGGCTCGGTCGAGCAGCGTAGAAAGTTGCGCAAGGCTGATTGGCGTGCGGGCAAACTTACGACTGGAGCCGCGGCGCAGGATCACCTGTTCGATGGAGTCGGCAGGTGTTTCCGAGTCAGATAGAGGCGGAACCACCGGAGCGGTGGGCGGAGGAAGCTTTCTCGCGGCGGTCGAGACCAGTGGAGCGCGAGCGCGCCAAGCGGCAACCTCTTCCGGCGAATGCAGCGAAGAGGCAGCGTGCATTTCGCGCATGAGCGGATAGTCAATCTCGTGACGAGATAGCGGGACAGTTTCGAGGCCGAGAGGTGAGACTTCGGTCGCGACTGGCGGCGCGGTTTGCGAAGGGAGCTCGGAGCTGTGGCCGAGGGCCACCAGCGAAAAAGCTACCTCCCGCTGAGTATCGACATCCAGCAGGCGGTTCACGGTAGCGTCCACAAATCCGCACGCTATCTTGGCTGGCAGGCCGAAGGCTGTGGCGACGGCGATGAGGTTGGCGAGCAGCGTGCCGTTGTCCCAGCCGAAGTGGCGATAGGTGCGTTCCTGATATTTCCAGGCATTGCGCCAGTAGGTACCCGTGCAGACCATGGTCAGCGGCGCGTGAGCGATGGCAGGTTCGTTTGCCGTGGCTTCGACCAGAACCTTGCGATGGTCTCCGGCGCGGAGCTTGCGTAAGCCAAACTCTGCAGGTGCGAAGTGATAAACACCGGACGGAAGGCCGGCGAGATCGCCGCAAACCAGATACAGCTCGACCTCATAGAGTGCTCCGGTGCAGGCCGCTGCACGAAAATAGATTTCGCCGCCGGGATACTTCCTGTGCCGGGTAATGCCGGCGGAGAGGTATAGGAGTTGGGCGATGGCATTTAAATCCGGCGCTGCGTTCGTCTGCTCGCGGATGATCGTGCTGATCGCAGAAAGAGCAGCCGCACCCGTTTGGCGCACCTCGCTGGGGAGGCGGGAAAGCTCCAGCGTGGGATAAATCTTGAAGGGTATCGGCTGGTTGGCAAAGTCCAGGAAATGCTGATGAGAGCGGATGCTGGCGTAGGAGTGCCTGGTAGCGTTGTGATAGCTCCAGGCAGCTTCCAAATTGAGATTATTAGGCACGGCCATGTGGTGGTGAGTCATTGTGCCACCACCACTTGATACTCATTGAACTCGGATCGCGCTTGCTATCGAGAGGGAGTACGACGCCGTGGGCAGATGCCCAAGAATGCTATTCGTCAGTGCTCGAGTCAGGACTGGAGCCGGGAAGAGCCCACTGTTCGGCGACTGCCGAGAAATCCGGCGAAGAATCGGCGGCGTCTTCCGAGGGGGTCGTCTGCTTTTCCAGTTTTCGCTGTGCTTTGCGTTCCAGCTTTTCGCGCTGATTGTCCTGACGCGAACGCTCTTTTTGGCGTTTGTTGAAGCTCGATCGACCTCGGCCTGGCATAGGCGCCTCCTAATAAATGTCTATATATGTTCCACCTTGGCACCCCGCGACCGGGGCTTAGCACAAAAAAATCCGACCTACCAGCGAGGTTCCCGTGGCTGGCGTGCGTGACCTTGATAGTCATCGCGTCCACCACCCCCACCGCCGGAACGACCACCGCCGCCTGGACGTCCACCACGGAAGCCGCCTTTGTCTGTCTTGGGGCGGGCTTCATTGATGTTGAGAGCGCGGCCGCCAAGTTCAGTACCGTTCAGCGCAGCAATTGCCTTTTCAGCTTCGCCGGAGTCGGTCATTTCGACAAAAGCAAATCCTCGCGAGCGACCCGTATCGCGTTCGGTAACGATGCTTACCTGCTGGATGGCGCCGTGGGGTTCAAACAACGTCCGCAGCTCTGCCTCAGTGGTGGTGTGAGGGATGTTGCCCACAAAAAGCTTCTTCATACTCTTCCTCGCTTTGCAAGATTCACATCTATTCTAGCCTATCTGATCAAAGTGTTCCGGCAGGCCTCACGGCGGCAGCCGGATTCCCCGAACTGTCGCAACCAGCATGGGCTGAAGTCATTCCGGACCTTTGCGCCGGGTTGCGTTGGCTTCCGGCTTGCTGCCTGGATTCGTTTGACCGCTGGACGCTACCCTTGCCAGAACCAGTGCTCGGGTTCGCTTTCGGCGGCCGAGCTTCTGTTTGCGCAGCCGGTTGAACCTCGACTTGTCACCATTTAACCGTGACATCGCTTATCTCCTCACTCGGTCTGTCATCCACTTCAGGATCGAGGCAATTGGATGCCTTAGCGTCCCATAAAATTAAGAACCTATTTTTCGAAGCTGCGCGATGAGTTCTGAAAAACGAATTTTCTCAATCGCGAAGGCGTAGTGGGATTGCGATGTGTCTTCAAGGTTAAGGATGTGATAATTATACGCGACTGCACAGGAGACCACCCGGAAAATAGTTTTGCGTGCTGGTTCAGGAAAAATTGCGGAATCGACACGAGTGCCGCAGCAAACAAGTCTGAATATTAGCTGCGCTTAAGCATTTCCGTCTGACTCAGTGTTAGCAGTACGGTCTGAGCCAAGCGCTCAAGCACCGCCAGATCGCCCTCGTCAAATGCAAAAGACTGCGAGGAGAAAACTTCCATCAATCCGACGCTCTCGCGTTCGTACCGAATGGGCGCGGCCAAGATCGATCGGACACCAAGCCGGCGGCAAGCCTCCGCGTCAGCTCGGGAGTCGGTTTCGGAGTCATCGCAGCGCAAGGGTTTTCCGGTACGAATGCACTCGCCGGACAAGCCCGAATCGACGTTCACCCGCGTGCCCAGTGGTGGCCCGCCGCTGCCGACGATGGCCCGGCACATCATGGGTCCGTTGTCGACGAGCGCGATCGCGGCGCCAGTGCCGCGGATGAGCGAACGCGCGCGTTCGCTGATTGTCCGCAGCGCAGCATTCAAATCTGAGCCCAGCGAGTTGAACTCATACTGGATTGTGTTCGAGGCAGCGGGTTGATCGATCGTCGCCGAGGCGCCAAGTTCCGGTTTCAAACTTATGGATCGAGGCTCACGAGTTCCGCTTCCTGAAGAGTTGCTTCCGACGGCGAGCCAGGGTGATCTGTCAAGGATGAGTTTCGGCGCCGTGCGGCTGGGCGCAGCGTCATTGAGCGTCAGCCACTCATCAAGCCGCTGGCGCGCGTCCTCGGGCAATTCGGAGAATCGCACCCCGGCACGGCCGAGAGCATCTGCCCATGCGATATAGCCCGTGGTCTCCAGGGATGCAGCGGAACCGGGCAGGTCGAGGCGTAGATGGACCCGCCGATCGGGCACTGCGGGTACATCGGTTTGCATGGACAGCCCTTGCTCGCTGAGATCAAGGATCACGCCGCCCATGACACCATCGAAGCTGGCAAAGGCGGGACCGTGAACCTTATGCCGCAGGCAGCTGCGTCGTTCCACAATCATCAATGATCTCCTCGTCCCCATTTTGCGCAGTTTCGCGCGCTATCTCGCTGGGGCATCGGTGTGAGGGCGCAACGGCGCCGTGCCGCCCACGATTCGCTTAACTCTCAAGACTCCGCAAAAGATTTGCCTTCTCAGATGATGTGAGCAAAGAGAAGCGAAGGGAAGTACATGAACAGATTCCCCCGAAATTGGCGTCACGCACCCTATAGAACTTAGGCACCTAGATCTGCTCGCCGCGTGAACTGCGGGCAAGTTGTGGGATTTTTCTTGACTTGTTCGTCTTCCGGGAGCAAGATTCCGTCGCTCCCAGAAAGTTTAAGGAACGTAACGGACCGGAATCATCCCCTTTTACCAAGTGTAGAGCTTGAGGTTTTGTAACCCGCGTCCAGTCTTAAGGCTGGGCTGGCCTTGCCTTGAGTTCTTCTGGAATCGATGAGTTCGTCATAGCAGGTTGGGGCAGACATCGTTGGGATGCCTGCCGGGCGCTGGAGATGTGGCTTGCGTCGGTCTGAAAAAGTCTCGCTCACATGCGCCCAAAGGGTGGGGTTCGTAGCTGGACGTTACGGAGCTTGTAACGTTGGTGCGGGTGATGTCACGAAGAACAGTTCTGATTGTCGGGAGGCAGTGATGAGATTTCGGGTGATTAGCGAAAGTGTCCTGCGAAAGTCAATTTTGCTTTCAATTGTGATTGCGGTTCCGATATTTGCCTGGGGACAGAAGCCGAATTCGAAGGAAGCCGCGCCCAAGCCGGCAGCTCCGCAGCAGCATGCCAGCCCCCCTAAGCAGTCCCCACCCTCGCATTCCGCGGCGCCTGGCGCACAACATGGTTCGGCACCCGGTGGCCAGCGCGGTTCAACGCCCGGGGCCGGCGGTCCGAACGCCAGAGGCCCTGCGGGAACAGCCAGAGGTCCGAGCAATGGCGCGAATGCTAAAGGGCCTGCCGGTAGAGGTCCGAACAATGGGTCCAACGCTAAGGGGCCCGCCGCCGGTGCGAACGCGAGAGGAGGTCCCGCCGGGAAAGGTCCAGCTGGTGCGAATGCCAAGGGTCCCGCCGGGAAAGGTCCAGCTGGTGCGAATGCCAAGGGTCCCGCCGGGAAAGGTCCAGCTGGTACGAATGCCAAGGGTCCTGCCGGGAAAGGGCCGGCTGGCGCGAACGCCAGAGGTCCGCATACGCCCCCGGGGAAACAGGTAGCGCTGAAGGGAGGGGGCTCGGCGCACATCCGTCCCAATGGCCAAGTCCGTTCCATCGATCGTAACGGGATGCACATTGAACACGGAGTTCACGGCGGCCGCAGGATCGTGAGCACGCGCAACGGTGCGCGGGTCGTGACCGTTGGAAAGCGTGGCGGATATGTGCAGCGTCCATACTTCGAGCGTGGTGGCCGCACCTACGTGCAGCGCACGTACGTGGTCAATAACGTGAGCTACACAGGCGTTTATCGTTCGTACGGATACGGAGGCTACTGCTGCTACTACGGCTACTATCCCCCGTACTACTACCACCCTGCATATTATGGATGGGCGTATAATCCGTGGCCCGCTCCAGTGGCCTACGGCTGGGGATGGGGCGGAGCGCCGTGGTACGGATACTATGGCGCCTACTACGAGCCGTATCCGGTGTATCCTTCCGCGGCCTTCTGGCTCACTGATTTCGTGATTGCCGCGAGTCTGCAGGCGGCTTACGAAGCGCAAGCCAATGCCATGCCATATCCCAACGCAGCGGACGGGACGCTGGTGGCCAGCTTGCTTCCTATGGCGGCCGCGTCCGGGTCGGAGACGGCGAAGCTCAGTCCAGAAGTTAAGAAGGCACTGGCGGATGAAGTAAAAGCCCAATTGGCTGCCCAGCAAGCCGAGGCGGGGAAGACCGGTTCATCGGGTGGGCAGCAGGCGGCCGACAGTAAAGCAGCCCCGCCGGCGCTGGATCCTGCTTTCCGTACATTCGTAGTCTCTTCCGATCTGACCCTGGTGGCGGACGGCGACGAGTGCGATCTGTCGGAGGGAGATGTCATCACGCGAACCACCGAGACGCCGGATGATGACAAGAACGTGAACGTCAAAGTTGCCGCCAGCAAGAAGTCGGACTGTGCAGTGGGCAAGGAAGGGCCGGTTTCACTGGATGATCTGCAGGAAATGCACAACCATTTCCTCTCGCAGCTCACCAGCGGGATGGGAGAACTCGCTAAGAAGCAGGGTACCGGCGGCCTGCCGAAAGCCCCCGATACCAGCACGGTGGCGGGAGACGTTCCGCCCCCTCCAGCGGATAAGACTGCGCAGAAGGCTCTGCAGGAACAGCAATCCGCTGCCGACCAGACGGAGTCCGAAGTCAAGCAAGAGGCCGCGTCTGATTCCGGCGGGGGTCAGTAATTAAGAGAACAGGAGTGGGAAGGGAGCGTCGGTTTGACGGATTCTCCCTTTCTCGCGAATTTTCTCGGCACATCTGGAATTGTGGCACGCAGGAATTGAGGCACGCATACGAGAAACTGCAGGAGGCTGTCATGATGTGGGAAAGATTGAAGACTGGTATTCCGGGACTGGCACTCATCCTTACAACGCTGGTTGCGTGGTCGGCGTCGCGAGCGCAGGGGCCCACATTGCAGGAGCAACTGGCCGCACAATATAAGGTGGCGAAGATGGGGTCAGATACCAGCGGCTACTCCATAGTCGAGCAAGGCACGCTGCTGGCCATCCAAAAGGGCGGAATCCTCGGCGTGCCGTACACCGATCAGGCCGTTCTCTCCACCAAGTACGAAGGCGGAACCGTCCATTCTCCGAACACCTTCTTATCGAAGGGAATCGGTTTCGGCATGAAGAAATTCGGGAAGGAGCAGAGCACTCACTTATTTCAGGTGGGAGACAAAGTGTACCCGTCTAAGATCGACGTCAACGTGAGCAAGGATCTTGTCGCTTTGAGCATCGTTGCCTGTGACACCTGTAACAAAACCGATCCGCCGACCTACAACAAGGCGATCGTGGTATTCCAGTTCCCCAAAGGGTCCTTGGGGAAGGCGAGCGCGGGTGAGGTGGAAGATACGATCGGCCAACTTCTTTCCATTAGCAACGACGAAGGTCAGCAGGACCAAAGTGCCCAGCAGGGTGGTCAACAGGGTGGTCAACAAGGTGGTCAACAAGGCGGTCAGCAAGCAGGCCAGGGGCAGCCGGCGGCACAAGAGCAACCGCAACCCGAGCCTCAGACCATTCAAAAAGGACAGACACCGGACGAGGTGCAGGGCGCTCTCGGCAAGCCGGAAAAAATCGTCAACCTCGGCGCCAAGCAGATCTATGTGTACAAGGACCTCAAGGTCACATTCTTGAACGGCAAAGTGTCAGACGTGCAATAGATCGATCGCGCATGAGTCCGGTTAAGGCGTTGAGCAAGCCAGCCGAATAAGTTCGGCGGTGGGCGTTGCAAACCGCCCCCTACCATAATTCAATCGTGACCCGTAGCCAGGCTCACGGAGCCGCCCTGCACCGTCGTGCCATAAAGATTGCCCGCGTTGTCCATCACCAAATCAGTGTCGAGGTACTCGCCATCGGCGCCTCCGCTGAAGGCATGAACCACGGTTGTAGTGCTGGCCGCCCTGGCGCCAATCACGAGCATCGTCATGGCCACAAACTGCGCTAGAACCACGCTCACGAAACCCGAGAATTTTCTGTTCCCCATTTTCCCCCTCCGTGCCGCAGCCTCTTTCGCGTGAAAATACAGGTCACGGTGACGCAATGGGTTGGAAATATATCAATGAAATCCAGGCAAAGCACAGATCTGGCGCTGATTGGACAATCTTTTTGCGACCGAAGAGCACAAGACTGACACCGCCACACGCGTACAATCTGAGGATTCCTGAGCAGATAAAATCCGTCGGTTTGATGTGACCATCGGCGCCTGGGCAGTGATCGTGCATGGATAGATCTTCCACGAACGGTGTGGCAATCGAATTTCGCGACGTTTCCTATGTCTCTCCTACCGGCCAGGAGGTATTGTCGGGACTCAATCTGGAGGTTCTTCGCGGAGAGACTTTCGTCCTGCTGGGGCGCAGCGGCTCCGGCAAAACGACGACTCTGAAGCTGGTAAATCGCCTGCTGTCACCGAGCGCGGGGGAAGTTCGCGTGGACGGCGCGGCGACTGCCGGAGTCGATGTGATTGCTCTGCGACGCAGCATCGGCTACGTGATCCAGGATGTAGGTTTGTTTCCTCACTTCACCGTGGAGCGGAATATTGGCTTAGTGCCACGGATCGAAGGCTGGGCCGAAGATCGAATTCGGGAGCGGGTGCAAGAGCTGTCGCAGTTGGTAGGGCTGGAACCACGGCTGGCGTCGCGGTATCCACGACAGCTTTCAGGTGGGCAGCGGCAACGAGTGGGAGTGGCACGTGCCTTGGCTGCCGATCCCGCGCTTCTTTTGATGGATGAGCCCTTCGGGTCCCTCGATCCCCTGACAAGAGACGAACTGCAGCGCGAATTCCTGCTATTGCAGCAGCGACTGCACAAAACCGTGGTGTTCGTCACGCATGATGTTGGCGAAGCGTTGCGGTTAGGGTCACGCGTCGCCTTAATGGAGGCGGGACGGCTGGTTACGGTGCTGGCTCCGCAAGAATTTTTGCGATCTGGCGATCCGTGGGTGGCCGCTTATGTGAAGGCTTTCAAAGCAGGACTGGACTCGGCTGCGAATCGAGGCACGGAATGAACATATTTCAATTCATGGTGCAGAACCATGATCAAGTGCTGGAACTCACGCTGGAACATCTTTGGCTGGTTGGGATATCCACGCTGCTGGCAGTGCTGATCGGCATACCGCTGGGCGTTCTGATTGCGCACTGGCCGGTATTGAATAAGCCCGTGCTGGCGAGCGCCAACATTATTCAGACGATCCCGAGCTTGGCGCTGTTTGGTTTTCTGCTGCCTCTGCCCTGGCTGGGCGAGCGAGCCGACCGTCTGGCAATTCTGGCTCTGACTTTGTATGCGCTGTTGCCGCTGATTCGGAATACGTACACGGGAATTCGGGGAGTGGATCCTGCTGTGGTGGAAGCGGGCCGCGGCATGGGGCTCACCGATCGTCAGCTTCTTTTTCAGGTCGAGTTGCCGCTGGCGGTGAGTGTGATTCTCTCGGGAGTGCGGGTGGCGGTGGTGATCTCGGTGGGACTGGCGACGATAGCTGCAGCCATTGGCGCCGGCGGACTGGGAGAATTCATCTTTCGAGGGCTGGCGATGGTGAACAATCAATTGATTTTGGCGGGTGCGATTCCGGCGGCGGCGCTGGCCTTGTTCGCCGACACGAGTTTGGGTTGGCTGGAGAAGCGTCTGCGGCCACGATGAAAATCTGCCGAAATCGCCCAGAGGCAAGGATGATCGCGACGGTGCGAGCCGGATGTTTTCGAGCCGGCCATTCGTTTGTATCGGTTCTGGTCGCTGCTGTCCTATCCCTGTCGTCATGTGCGCCTTCTCACTCTGACCGCGTCGTCATCAGCTCCAAGAATTTCACTGAGTCGCTGATTTTGGGCGAGCTCATGGCGCAGGAAATTGAAGCCCACACTCCCCTCAAGGTAGAACGCCGGTTCTACCTCGCCGGAACCTACATTTGCCATCAGGGAATCCTGGCGGGTCGAATCGATATTTATCCGGAATACACGGGCACCGCTCTGACCGCCATTCTGAAACAGAAGCCGGAGAGTGACCGCACCCAGGTTTACGAGCGTGTGAAGAGTGAATATGAGAAGCGACTGGGACTCACGCTGGGACCCGCTTTCGGCTTCAACGATACATTTGCGATGGAAATCCGTGGTGAGGAAGCACGCCGCTTGCACCTGAAGACGCTGTCGCAAGCTGCCGGCTACGCGCCGCGATGGCGAGCGGGGTTTGGTTATGAGTTCATGGAACGGCCCGATGGGTACAAAGGCTTGGTAGCCGCCTATGGTTTGCATTTCGCGGAGGCTCCGCGAATTATGGATCTTGGTCTGTTGGCTCGGGCGCTCGATGAAGGTCAGATCGACCTGGCCGCAGGGAATACGACCGACGGATTAATTCCAGCACTCGATTTGTTTGTCCTCGAAGACGATCGCCACTACTTTCCTCCTTATGAGGCGGTGCCAGTGGTTCGCCGCCAGACGCTGGAACAGCATCCCGAAGTTGCAGGCATTCTGGCCGAGTTTGCCGGAAAGATCTCGGATCAGGAAATGCAGCAACTGAACTATGCGGTGGATGGAGAACATCGCGACGTGAAGGAAGTGGCGCGGGAGTTTCTGCGCAGGAAGCAGTTGCTGTGAGGTTGATGCGTCAAACTGACATGGATCCTTCGAGCGTTAGCACCGCTTTCCCCTTAATCATCACTCGCTCGCCGGAGAGTTCGCACCAAAGGTCACCACGGCGTGCGGAGACTTGGCGAGCATGCAATTCCTTTTTGCCCAGCCGTTTCCCCCAATAGGGCGCCAGCGAACAATGCGTTGAGCCGGTAACGGGATCTTCGGGAATGCCGTAACTGGGTGCAAAATACCGCGACACGAAGTCAGCGTCCTTTCCCGGAGCAGTAACGGCGACGCCGAAGGGGTGAAGTTTTCCCAGCAGAGCAAAATCGGGAGCGATGCGCCGAATCGTTTCCTCCGATTCGTAAACCACAAAATAGTTGTCTTTGATTTCGAGAACTGCGGACGCCTGCGCTGACGCGTGCAATCCTTCAGCCAGCTCCGCGGGCGGATCCGTGCACGCCCACGGGGGGCGGGCAGGGAAATCCATGGCAAGCCGCTCTGCATCTCGCGAAACCGTCAACCTGCCGCTGCGGGTTTCGAAACGGACAGATTCTCGATCCGGGTGGAGGATGTTTAGGATGACGAATCCCGAGGCGAGCGTCGCATGTCCGCAGAGGTTCACTTCGCACGTTGGAGTGAACCAGCGCAACCCGAAGTTGTCGCCTTGGGGGACGAGGTACGCCGTTTCAGAGAGATTATTTTCTGCGGCGATGGCCTGAAGCAGTTCATCCTCCGGCCAACTGGCTAGGGGACAGACCGCCGCAGGGTTGCCCGTAAAGATGGTGTCGGTAAACGCGTCTACTCGAAACACAGATACATGCATAACAGTATTTTTCCTGAACCGAAAACCCTGCACAATAATCTAAGTTTGGGCATGGCAAAAGCGCTGCCTTGGCCTACCCAAGGCATTGAGGCCAACGTCCAATGATAGCCTCTGGACCTTATACCGGCTGCAGTCAGGGAGCGAATGGGAACTCTTCAGTCCGATTTCGATATTAGCGCCCGCCCCGCTCTAGTGAGACGTTGGGCGGATGCTCGCCGGCGCAGCGATGAAATCTTCGAGGTGGTGAAGGCCGACTCTGTTTACGAGCGCCCGATTCCTGAGCGTCATCGCATCATCTTCTATATCGGACATTTGGAAACATTCGATTGGAATCTTCTCCGCGAACGGGCGCTGAGCCTGAAAAGTTTTCATGCCGAGTTCGACCGGCTGTTTGCCTTTGGGATTGATCCCGTCGGTGGCGGTCTGCCTAACGATCAGCCTTCAGATTGGCCGTCTGTGGCTGCGGTCAGGGACTACGTGGAGCGGATTCGGCAGGCTTTGGATGAGAACCTATCCCGCAAGGATTTCGATGCGGCGGCGAACGCCGGCGAGTTTTCTTTGAACACCTTGCTGAGCGTAGCCATCGAGCATCGCCTCATGCACGCGGAGACGCTGGCTTACATGCTGCACCAATTGCCGCTCGATCGAAAAGGGCGGGTAGCGGTTCCTGCAATTCGTGCGGGACGCCCGGCAGTGCCGCAGATGATTGATATCCCGGCGGGGGCGGTCACGCTGGGGCTTGAACGCGGCAGCGACAGTTTCGGTTGGGACAACGAGTACGAGGCCCACCCGGCGCACGTCCCGGCTTTTTCCATTGACCAATACAAAGTAACCAATCAGCAGTATCTGGAATTCGTCCACGCGGGCGGGTACGACGCGCCTTCTCTTTGGACGGCCGACGATTGGAGTTGGAAAATCGGGCACAACATTTTGCATCCTATTTTCTGGACACGAGTTGGAGACGGCTGGCTGTATCGCACGATGTTCGACGAGGTGCCGCTGCCGATGGACTGGCCGGTGTATGTGAGCCAGGCTGAAGCCCATGCCTACGCGCGCTGGGCAGGGAAGAGGCTACCCACCGAAACGCAATGGCATCGCGCGGCGTACGGTACCGCCGACGCCAGCGAGCGGAACTACCCGTGGGGAGATGCAGATCCAAATGCGAAGTTCGGCAATTTTGATTTTGCTGGATGGAACCCGACTCCCGTGAATGCGTTTCCCGAAGGCAAGAGTGCTTTTGGCGTCACTGATTTAATGGGCAATGGATGGGAATGGACTTCCACAAAATTCGGTCCCTTTCCCGGATTCGAGCCGTTCCCGTTCTATCGAGGTTATTCTGCGGATTTTTTTGATGTCAAGCACTTCGTCATGAAGGGTGGTTCGGCTCGTACCGCGGCGTGCATGCTCAGGCGCTCATTCCGCAACTGGTTCCAGCCCCACTACCAATACGTTTATGCCGGATTCCGTTGTGTGAGTAGCTAACCGTCCGAAGGAGGTTCGACGAATGCTGACGCATGCGATCACCGCCAATCCCACCTACGAGTTTGCCGCGGATGTGCGTGCCGGACTCACTAAACCGGGACAAAAGGAATTGCTCTCCAAGTATCTGTACGACGACGTGGGCTCGGCGCTTTTTGAAGTGATCAGCGTTCTTCCTGAATATGGTCTCACGCGGGCTGATGAACGGCTTCTGCGGCGGCACGCTCGCGATGTCGTCGACCGTCTGTCACTGCCCGTCGCCGTGGCCGAACTGGGCAGCGGCAGCGGCAAAAAGACGCGCTGGATTCTCGAGGCGCTGGGCCGTCGCCAGCGGACTCGGTATTATCCCATTGAAATCTCTTCTACTGCGCTGGCGATGTGCGAGCGCGAGCTGCGTGACATTGATTCGATCAGCATCTTGGGTTGCGAGCGTGAATATCTGGATGGACTGCTGGAAGTCGCGGCTGACCGGCGGAGGGGACAGTATCTTCTGATCCTTTTCCTGGGCAGCACCATCGGGAACTTCGATCGTCCAGCGGGAGTGCGTTTCTTGCAGGAAGTGCGCCATATTCTCATGCCGGGAGACGCAATGCTGCTCGGAACGGACCTGGAAAAATCGAACGCGCAATTGCTCGCGGCATATGACGATGAACTTGGCGTCACCGCGGCGTTCAATTTGAATGTCTTGGCCCGTATCAACCGGGAACTCGGAGCTGATTTTGCTCTTGACCAGTTCGAGCATGTTGCCCGGATCAATCGCGAAGCTCGGAGTGTCGAAATGCATTTACGCTCCAGGCGTCGCCAGACGGTGACCATAGCTGCTTCGGAGCTGATGGTGGAATTTCAGGGAGATGAGACTATTTGGACTGAAAGCAGCCACAAGTACTCCTCGGAAGAAGTCTTCCAACTGGCGCGCGATGCCGGTTTCCGCTGCGAAGCGCAGTGGGTCGATCAGCAGTGGCCTTTCGCAGAGAGCTTGCTGGTTGCCGAATAGCGGCGTTTTCAGCTCTCCCTCTCCTCTTCATTGCCGGGGCATTCATGGCCAGCACTTTCTCAGCGTAAATCTTTGTAAAATCATCACTTCCCCCTCCGCAAGCCATGTAAATTAAGTGAAGAGGCTATGAAGAAGGTAATGGCAGCCGCTTTTGCCGTTGCATTTGTCGTGACGGGTTCCGCCACGGCACTCGGTCAACAGCCGGGAAGTGCGGAGCCAGGGGCAGGATCGATCGCGCGGCGCATCGGTTCTATCAAAGCCATCACCGGTGGCAACATCCGATTGACGCCTGACTCGGGTCCCGAAGTAAACGTCACGGTCGATCCTACCACTCAGATTCTGCGCGTCGCGCCGGGCGAAAGAAATCTGAAAAACGCTACGCGTTTGCAATTTGAGGATCTTCAAGTTGGCGACCGGATTCTGGTTGCCGGGAAGCCGGGCAGCGACAGTAATTCGATTGCGGCTTCTTCCGTTGTAGTGATGAAGCATTCTGACGTCGAAGCCCGTCAACAACATGACCTTGAAGACTGGCAAAAGCGAGGATTAGGTGGATTGGTGCATGCCGTGGAACCGGCAAGCGGAACCATCACGATCTCCATCTCTGGCTTCACCGGCAA